>SFEA01000102.1 GCA_004557385.1 Bacteroidales bacterium | reverse complement strand
GCGGGCGCGGCGCACCAGAATGTCTTGGATTGTTTCGTTGAGCATGTGGCCCATGTGCAGCACGCCAGTCACGTTTGGCGGTGGAATCACGATGGTGTATGGCTCACGCTCATCGGGAACAGACTTAAACAAGTCGTGGTCTGTCCAATACTTGTACCATTTATCTTCAACCTCTTTTGGGTCGTACTTTGTAGCTAAAGTGTTCATATTGAGTAGCTGAATTATTATATTTTCTTTCAAACTACAAAGTTACGAAAAACTTTTATTTCTAATGTGTGGCAAACCATGATTTTTTATAAATACAGGGGGCACAGAAACAAAAACGGTTCAGTGGATAAATACTGGGAGGAACTGAAACAAAAACATAAAAAAACAGCCTTTTGGCGATGCCAGTGCTTCGCACCTGTCGTTAGTGCTGCGGCATGTCTGATTTCAAGCCGAGGCTTGAATCTGCTACACCACAACCCTAACGCCGCCCTCCCAAGCGAGGTCGGAGGCATCGCCAAAAGGATTAAAACCGCTCGCCTTCGGCGAAAAACCAACCCAGTAGGGACGTGATACTTCACGTCCGCCCATAATAGTGATACCATATTGAATGTCAGTCATTTGGCGCGTACGCGAATTATCGCGTCCCTACCACGGAAAGCGATTTTGGGAGATTGACACAACCTCTTTTCAAGAAATCATTATATCATCAGGGGTTTTTCGCCGTGAAACGGCGAGCGGTTTTTATCCTTGGGGCAAAGTGGACAGCCCTCGTAAGAGGGTGGCGGAGGGATTGTGTGGTTGGCGACATGGAAACTCGTTTCCAATGACGCAAAGCGCACAGTCGCACCGCCAAATGCGAAGCATTCCACGTTGCTCCAAGGCTGTTTTTTAGGTTTTTGTTTTTGATTCCATTCACGATTCGGCAACATTGCATAATCTATTCCCCAGAAATATTCCACTGAGCCGATATAACTAAAAACTCCGTGAGGTCACAAAACGATAATTGAGGTTTGCGGAGGGTAATGGGTGCGGATTTGAGGTTTTTTTGCTATATTTGCATCAGTATTTCCTCAAAACAGACATCTTTTGTCATCGTAAGCTTATGAGAAAGAACGTAAATCCACAAGCCGGTATCGCTGTGATCGACATCAACGATGTTCCCGAACTTTACAGCGGCATTAAATACTTCGACGGCGACATTGCGTTTGCCGATAAAATTTCCACAATCCCCAACCTTACCGATGTGTTTAAGGTCACTTTTGTGGCTGTGGTTTTCTGTCTGCGAGGAAATTTGAGAATCAAGCTCAATAATGTGGAGCACGTTGTGAATGAGCGCGAGGCTCTTTATATCGGTGCCAATACGGTGGTGAGCGATGTGGAGCACGAAGACGATTTCGACTGCAAAATAGTGGTGGTAGCCAACACGATGAGCATGAATTTTATCAACAAGAGCATTGTGGAGGCCGTGATGCTGATTGGCTCAAATCCTGTGGTGAAGTTCACGCAACACGAGAGCGAGTTGATGCTGAAGTACTACGAGCTGGCAATGTTTAAGATTGAGCACCCACAAATCAACTACAGCCGCGAAACGCTGATGGGCATTCTCAAAAGTTTTGCCCTCGACCTGCTTTCGTGCGTGAGCAAGCACTTCACCGAGAGCGATAGCGGTATGCTGCGTCAGGGCGATAAGTTGTTCCACAAATTCCTGCTGCTTTTGGCAAGCAACGAAACTAACGAGCGAAGCGTGCAATTCTTTGCCGACAAGCTGTTTGTGTCGCCAAAATACCTCACCAGCATCTGCAACGAGAAGTGCGGCAGCACCGCCAGCGACCTCATTGCCCGAAGCATTGTGAGCCGCATACAGCAGTTGCTCCAATACAGCAACAAGAGCATCAAGGAAATAGCCGCTGAAATGAACTTCGACAACCTGTCGTTTTTCGGTAAATACGTAAAAAAGCACCTCGGCGATTCCCCAAACAATTTCCGCAAGAAAAACGCCTACGGCAAATAATCCCCCTCTCCACCCAGCGAATTCCCTATTGAGCCATGGTATCTTCATGTGGCTGTGGCTTTTTTATGGACAAAAATGGCTTTCTTGCGTAATAAATTCATCCGAAAGGAGTGATTTCCCATTTTTTTTTACATTTGCCATGTGT
>SFEA01000101.1 GCA_004557385.1 Bacteroidales bacterium | reverse complement strand
ATAAAATGAATCTAAGTAAGGTGGTGCGGCAAGGGCTGTCGGAATTTGAATTATGAAAGTTTGAAATTATATAACCTTTAAATATTTTGAAATGTATGTTTGAGAGCGTAAATATTTATATTGTATCGGTCGCGGTGGTGGTTTTGGCATCGGTGGCATTGCTGTTTGTCCTGTTGAAAAACAAGAGCAGGGACGATGATGCTACCGACGGTAGGAGTTCCGAAAAAGGTGCCGGAGGCTCTGACGGCGCTAACACCAATGATTCGGCGAGTGCTTTGGCTAATGGCATGGCAGGTGGTTCGTCGAGCGATACCGACATTCAAGACGGCACTAATAGCGGCGTGTCGAACTCGTTGGCTGTTGGCGTTGAAACAAGGCAAAGACCCGACACCGGAGGACTTCCGTATGTGCTTGTAGCAGAGGATAATATTAGCAATTATAAATTGATTGAGGTGTTTCTGCGCAATGTTGCTGTAACTGAAAATGCTGTCAACGGCAAGAAGGCGGTGGAACGGGTGAAGGAAATGGACTACGACATGGTGTTGATGGACATTAAAATGCCTGTGATGAACGGACTGGAAGCTACTAAATTGATTCGCCAGTTCGACAAGAACATTCCTATTGTTGCAGTCACTGCAAATGTGCTTGACTTCGACCGCAAAACCGCTTTGGCTAATGGTTGCAATGAATTTGTTACAAAGCCCGTGGTTAGAAATCAACTCATTGCCGTAGTGGAAACATATAAACGAAAATAATTTTAGCGAAATACTAATATCCAAACCAAAATTTATTATTTATGAGAATACGTTTCAAATTAATTGGTGCAGCGGTTGCATTAATGAGCCTTGCTGCATGCGGTTCGAATAATCAAGATTCAAAAGCAAACGGCGAACAAGCTGTTGAGGTTAGTGAAACCGTGAGTGCAACAGCAGCCGAAGCCGACATTCAGGTGATTGATTTCTATGCCACATGGTGCGTGCCTTGCAAGCATTTGGCTCCGATAATTGAAAAGATGGAGAAAAAATATGCGGGAAAAATTGCATTCTCGCGTGTAGACGTTGATGCTGAACCACAACTTGCCGAGCAATATAACATTACAGCCATGCCAACATTGGTGTTCATCAAGGGTGGCGAAGTGATTGATGTGGCTGTGGGTTTGATGTCGGAAGATGAATTAGATGCCAAATTGCAAGATTTGACAAAATGAAGCTCTGCTAAACAATTTTAGCAAAACCTATTTTCACTTTCTTGTTTTTGATTTTGCAAGTGCTGATTTGTTCAAGCACCTTTGCAGCTTTATTATAGGGGACCGCAACCAATGCGTAGTGGTCTTTAACGTCGATTTTGCCAATTTCGTTTGCACTGAGAAGGCTGTTGTTGGTGATAAAACCCACGATGTCGCCTTTCGAAATTTTTTCTTTTTTGCCAGCCATAAAGTATAGCGACCTGAAATCGGGTAGAATCGAACGTCTTTCGGTGGTTTGAGGCAAATTGAACACTTCGTCGGTGGTGATGTAGTCGGGTATCTTTTCGTCGGGCGAAGAGAGGATGAATATTTCGCCATTCTCGTCGACGCGGGCAGTTCGTCCGTTGCGGTGAATGTATGCCTCACTCGACGTGGGGATGTGATAATGAATAATGTATGCAACACCATCGATGTCGAGTCCGCGCGAACCAAGGTCGGTGGTGATGAGTATGTTATAGCTGCCGTTATTGAACATCGCAATGGCCTTTTCACGGTCGATTTGCTCAAGAGCTCCATGATAGATGCCAGCGCAGATATTGTTGGATTTCAAGAAATTATATATTCTCTCAACCGATTCGCGATAGTTTGCGAACACTATCGTGCGCTTATTGTCGAGGCAAAGAAGCAGTGTGCGCAACGCTTCGAGCTTGTCTTTCATCGCCGACCGTGTAAGCCACACCTTCATTCGCGCCCGTGTCTCGCTGTTTTTGTAAAGGAAATTGACAATTACGTGGTTGTTGAGGCTTATGAAGTCGGGATAGTCGTTAATCATCGTAGCCGATGTGAGGGTCTTGTTGGCAATTGGCATTCGCTTGATTATTCTCTTCATCTCGTCTTGAAACCCTAATTCAAGCGATTTGTCGAATTCGTCGAGTACGAGTAGGCGAGTGGGATAAAGGT
>SFEA01000100.1 GCA_004557385.1 Bacteroidales bacterium | reverse complement strand
AGTGGAAGGCCCTCGTAAGAGGGTGGCGTAGGGAATGTGTGGTTGGCGGCATGGAAACTTGTTTCCAATGACGCAAAGCGCACATTCCCTACGCCAAATGCGAAGCATTCCACGTTGCTCCAAGGCTGTTTTTTATGTTTTTGTTTTTGATTTCATTCACGATTCGGCAACAATGCATAATCTATACCCAGAAATTTTCCACTGAATTGTGTTACTTTTTGGTGTAGGTTTTGCAGAATGGTTTGATGGCGCAGTTGAGGCAGTCGGGCTTTTGGGCTTTGCACACATAGCGGCCGTGTAGCAGAATCCAGTGGTGCGCCTTCCATTGTTTGTCTTCTGGAATGTGTTTTGAAAGCGACTTTTCCACCTCTAATGGTGTTTTGCCGTTGCTGAGCCCGATGCGGTTAGCCACACGGAACACATGCGTATCTACAGCGATAGCGGCTTTTCCGAACGCTTGTCCGAGCATCACGTTGGCGGTTTTACGCCCCACACCGGGGAGTCGGGTCATTTCTGCCATTATATTCGGAATCTCGCCTCCAAACTCATTGACAAGCATTCTCGACATGTCCAGTAGGTGCTGGGCTTTGCTGTTGGGGTACGACACGCTTTTCACGAGTGGAAAAATGTCGTCGAACGATGCTTTTGCCATGGCTTCAGCCGTTGGGTATGCCGCAAATAGTGCAGGGGTGACCATGTTGATGCGTTTGTCGGTGCATTGAGCCGAAAGCATCACCGCCACCAGTAGCTCAAAATTGTTGCTGTAGTTGAGTTCTGTGCCAGGATTCGGGTTTTGCTCCTGCCAGTATGCCAAGCAGCCTTCGTATCGTTCTTTTAGCGTCATTTTAGAATGATTTTAAACGAAAAATGATGCAACTAATGTGCATCATTTCTCTGTATTGTTTGTTGTGAGCTGTCAGGATCCGAAAAGATAGTTCCCGACAGTTGTTAACTTCTATAAATTAGTGTGCTGCCTCAAATTCGTCGAGGAAGCGAACATCGTTTTCGCTAAACATGCGCAAGTCTTTCACCATATATTTCAAGTTGGTGATACGCTCGATACCCAAACCGAATGCGTAGCCGCTATACACGCTGCTGTCGATGCCGCTTGATTCGAGCACGTTAGGGTCAACCATGCCACAACCGAGAATTTCCACCCAGCCAGTGTGCTTACAGAATCCGCAACCTTCGCCGCCACAAAGCATACATGATACGTCCATTTCGGCACTTGGCTCAGTGAATGGGAAGTAGCTTGGACGAAGACGGATTTTTGTGTCGGCACCGAAAAGCTCTTGTGCAAAGTTGAGGAGCACTTGCTTCAAGTCGGCAAAGCTCACATTCTTGTCGATGTACAATCCTTCAATCTGGTGGAAGAAGCAGTGTGCGCGAGCGGTAATTGCCTCGTTGCGATACACACGGCCTGGGCAGATGATGCGAATAGGTGGTTGCTTCTTTTCCATCGTGCGAACCTGCACAGAGCTGGTGTGGCTACGCAAAATGATGTTGCGCTTCACGTCTTTCTCGTCAGCGTTGATGAAGAATGTGTCTTGCATATCGCGTGCAGGGTGGTCGGCGGCAAAGTTGAGCGCGCTGAACACGTGCCAGTCGTCTTCAACTTCTGGACCATCAGCCAATGTGAAGCCGAGGCGTGCGAAGATATCAATGATTTCTTTGCGAACGAGAGAAATAGGGTGGCGTGTGCCAAGCTTTTCTGGCATGGCAGGGCGTGTGATATCTATCTTGTTGGCTTCTTTTGCTTGAGCTTTGAAACCTTCGCGAAGTTCGTTCAACTTATCAGTTGCGAGGTTCTTGAGTTCGTTTAATTTCTGGCCAAATTCCTTCTTTTGATCAGCTGGCACATTACGAAATTCGTTGAACAGGGCGGTCACTTCGCCCTTTTTGCTGAGATATTTGATTCTCAATGCTTCAAGTGCTTCTTCGTTGGCTGCTTGAAGTGCGTTGATTTGCTCTTTTAAAGCTTCAATTCTTTCGAGTAACATATATATTATTATAGTTTTCAACGCAAAATTACAAAAAATCCCTTAATCCGAAAAACTTTTGATAGTCTAATCCCCCACAGCTTATCAAAATTCAATATCTTTGCATTAATTATGCGTACAGATTATTCACAGCAATTCGAAAAGCGA
>SFEA01000099.1 GCA_004557385.1 Bacteroidales bacterium | reverse complement strand
CTCGTTCACCTCTATCACCACGCCATCATCGTCGTCGGTCTCGTCATCTTCTTCTGCTTGCTGTTCAGCGTCGGCGGCAATGATTTCGCTCTCACGCAGTTTGCCGGAGTGACGGCGAACGGCGCGCCATTGCCATACGAGGAAAAACAGTACGATGGGTGGAAACACCAAGTTGACCACGCTATTCGGAATAAACACGATGCGGAAAAGAATAATCACCAAACCAAGCACCAGCATTGGCATATACACGCAGAAGCCGTGCCTCATCTGATTGTAGCGCAAGCGAAGCAGCAGCGAGAAGGTGATGGCTACCAGCAGCACGGCATAATCCACCAACAGGTGCGATGCCATGATGAAGAAATTGTTGTAAAGGCGGCCGCGCAGCAGCATAATGGTGACCACAAACAGCAATGCCGCCATGGCAAACATCACAGCGGGCTTGATTTTGTCCATTTTTGCAAAACGCATCGCACGCACCTCATTGGTGCCAAAGTTAACCCACTTCAACCTCTTCAAAACATAATAGAGCAACTTGGTGAGGAAAAAGCCCAAAACAAATGACAACACAAGATAAAAGACCACAAAGATTACGAAGCCCACAATCACGGAGCCTCGCCACTGGCTCTTGGCAAAGCGCGATTCATTGCCAAGGTTGTATTTGTTGGTCACATCGAGCTTGGCCCGGTCGATGTTGTGGCCGAAATTGCCCAAAATCTCGAAATAAGTGCTACCGTTGTCACGGAAAATAGAACTTTGAATATCGTCGTAGCGCTTTTGCGCATAGGTGTTCAGTTTCCCCAAAATGGTTGACACGTGCGAGAAAGCGATGCTGTCGGCAGTAATCAGACGCTGCGTTTTCACAATATTGTCGCGAAGTTGCATGGCGCTTTGAATACATGCGGCACGATCGGCTTGTGCGGAAAGCGAAAGCGTGTCGGGCGTGTGAAGTCGGCGTTTGCCTTTCATTTGAATCAAGGCAGGCGGCAGACATTTCAAACTGAAAATCAGCCCATCGTAACGCTTGATTTCACTGGTGATTCGAGCATTAATCAGGTCGTATGGCTTTTTGTTGACCGTCATAAAGTTGCGATACAGTTCCGTGGCCTCATTGCAGGCGTAAGTGAGGTCGAACACATAATCGGGATTTTGCGAATACAGCATCAGCGACACCTCGCCACACCGGTCCATAGTGGATTTCAGCGTTTTCTTCTGACTCGCGTTATACTGGCGGTACCGCGCCATGTTCTGCTGCTGCTTCTTGATGGCCTGGTCGAGCTCGCCACGAAGCACTACCAGAGTCTCGTCAAGATTTTTTTCGTTCAGCACAGCTTTCGATGGCACCGCCAGCATCAAAGCGCACACCACCAATAATATCTTCTTCATCATGTGATTTACTTTTTAAAATCCTTGACTTATTCAGCTGAGGCGGAAAACTAAGCGGAGACGGCCGTCTTTGTAGCGGGTGCTACTGATGCGGAAAGCACCGATTTCGGCAGTGCGCCTCACATGGTCGCCAGCGCACAAGCAGTGGTCGTAGTCGCCCACGCTCACCACACGCACCACATCGGAGGCACCATCGGGCAGTCGCTTCAGGTCGAAGCGGTCGGCAGCCTCTTGCTGGGTAACGAAGCTGAACGTGACGGGCATATCGGCGGCAATCACCTCGTTGACGCGCGCCTCAATGGCAGCCACTTCCTCGGCTGTGAGTGCGCGAGGGAAATCGTAATCGAGTTTCGACTTGGTGCGCTCCACATGTGCGCTCACGGCACGGCCGCAGCCGAACATCTTCACCATTGTGCCGTTTAAAATATGCTCTGCTGTGTGCATTGGCGGATATTCCGCCTTGTTATGCTGATTCAGTACTGGTTTTTCTTCCATAAAGAGATATTTATAATATTTTGTGAATCCACTCCACTATTTACATCTTATTTAGTTCTTCTATCAAACCTTTGATCTTTTTGTCTATGTGAAGTATGACTTCATTTTCACGCCCAGACACTTTTGATATCAATTTCAAATATGACTGTTCACATAAGTTATTTCTATCCTTTTCAGTTAAAAAATCTAGCAATTCTTGCTCCATAACTTCAAACACCTTTGGCAACATAGCTACATAATTTTCAACTTCAACTTTACATGGGTAAAGTTCTGCTTCC
>SFEA01000098.1 GCA_004557385.1 Bacteroidales bacterium | reverse complement strand
GTATTGTTGGCTTAGGGGGGTCATTCTAATGTGATTTTTGCGATGCTCTATGGCGTTGCACGTTACGCTGTCGCCTAAATTTATTTAGGACAATATTGGTTTTGAGGTGTTGTTGTCAATACTCGCAAAGTTAAAAATAATTATTGAATATACAAACAATTATTTTTCATATACAGTCTAATAATTGTGTGCATTGTTGATATATTATTGATATACAATTAATTGGCCGACTTATTTTTTTATAAAATTTTATTTTGTTGTGTTTGTTTGGCTAAAATGTATGTGGCGTATTATCTGACTGACATCGAATAGTGATGTGTTTTTGTCATTATGTGGATGATTCAGGCAAAAGAATATAGTCAGACTGAACCTGTTTTGACGCACCGATTATTCCATTCCGGGGCATTAAAATAAGAATGGGCTGTGCCTATCTTGATACAGCCCATTTGTTGGAGTTGGCATAAATTCGGTCAATCGGAAGAGTCGGACTTCTCGGACAGAGATAGATCGGCATGGTTGTTGCCGCGTTTTGTGAAAATTACGGTTATGCCGTTAACGCCGAAAATCACATCGTAAGTTTCGCCGCCGTTGCTATAGCTTTCGGTAATGCTTGCGGCTTTGGCTCGGTCTTTCTTGACTGCGCTCTCCATTTTGGAAACAAGGGAAGCATCGCCCCTTACGCTGATACTGCGAAATTCAGAGTTTTTCTTGGTGATTATGGTCACTTTCACGGCTTTGTTCTTGTATGTGCTTTCGCAGAACAGGCTTTCTGTCGCGAGACCCTTGGCCCAGCATGTTGTGGCGCATAGGATGGTGAGGAAAATTAGTAATAGGCGTTTCATATCAGTTATATGTTTATGTGGTTAGTTGGTTGATGTTGTGTATTTGTTTATTCGATTGATTATCGAGGCTTCTGTCGCTTCTGATTGTGTTTGGACTCGCATGGCTTGCAGATATATCTCCGAATTCGACTGTTGTAGCTTATCGGCGCGTTTGAGACGCATGTCGGCTTCGTATTCCAATTTTTTTGCCAGGGCAATGCATTCGTTGTATCTGGACATAGCAATGTCTTGTGCTTGGTCGATGTCTGTGAGTCGTTTGCCGTTTGCATATACAGTTATGATAGTCTCTGAATTATTCTGCAGCTGCTCTCCCGTTGTCAACATAATAATTCCCGTAGCAGCAATTGCGGCGAGACATGCGGCGACTGCAATCCATTTGTAGAATTTGAATCGATGACGTACGGTTGAAGCGGACGTCTGAGGATGTGCTGCAATGCTTTCGAGACCCATCGCCAGGCGACACTCGTCGATAAGTGCCGAGTGTGCCTCAGCGAATAGCAGTACCGCTTTGAGCTCTTCCTCCTCACGGCGGTTAAGTTCGCAGTCGAAGTATGCTTGGGCCAGTCTTTCAAGCTGTTCTATTGTCATATTGTCTTTATTGTCCATATTGTTTGTGTTTATAATTTTTTGAGTGCTTCGCGACATTGGGTGCGTACAATCTTGCGTGCACGGCACATATAGCTACGAGCCACATCGATGGATATGCCCAACTCGGAGGATATTTCGGTGTAGTCCATCTCGTTAAATGCATACATTTCGAACACGCGCAGGATTGTCCCGGACATGCATTGTCGTATGCGTATTCGCAAGTCGGCTACACTGTCGGCAGCATCGATTCGTGATGCCGCATTGCTTGTCGCTGCCTGTGCTTCGGCCGAAGTGTCTATGTCTTCGAAATGGCGACGGCGACGAAGCATGTCCACGCAGATATTGCGCAAGGTGATATGCATAAATGCTTGTCTTTGCCCCTCGGTATCGGCAATGCCCTTGTTTTGCCATACGCGAACAAACAGTTCTTGAAGCGCATCGTTGACATCGTCTGCGTTTGCCAATAATCGTTGCGCCGAAGCGTGGAGACGACTGCGGAGGCTGATGAATGTTGATGTCTTTACGTCTTGTTCCATTGTTTGCGTCTTTTGTATATAAGACGTTTGTCGTAGGCCAAACATAACATACGGGCCTTGGTTTTTGAATGTTAAATAATGCAAAAGACAAGGGCGCTTCATATATTGGGCTTAAACGTAAAAAAGACTCAGCACCGCAGACAAGGCTAAAACAACCCTATATGCGGTGCTGCATTGTTATGTGCGTGAGCTAAGGCTT
>SFEA01000097.1 GCA_004557385.1 Bacteroidales bacterium | reverse complement strand
ACGTGGTCATTACCATGATGGTATTCGTATCGATGTCAGGGTAAAGGTCGATAGGAAGTTTTAGCAGTGAGAACAAACCGATAATCACCACAGCCACAAACACGAGGATTGTGGTTACCGGTTTCTTAACTGCACTTGAATATAAACTCATAAATGTTTCGTGTTAAATTCTTTTGTAATTGAAGAGAGTTACTGCTTCGTTATTATTATTTGGCAAGCTGCACTTTGGTGCCGTTGGTGAGGCGAGTTTGACCCTTGGTCACTACACGCATACCTGCACTTACACCTGATTTGATTTCATAGCGGTTGCCAATGCGGCGGCCCACTTCCACTTCACGATACTTCACGGTGCCGTTGCTTTCGAGGGTGTAAACGTAGCGAACGCCTGAACCAGTTTGCTTCTGCACTGCCAAGTCGCTAATCACCACACCAGTGTTGCGACCAAAGTTGAATGTAACGCGTGCAAACATACCGCTATGCACTTTGTTGGCACGGTTTTCGATAGTCACTTCCACTTGGAATGTGCGAGTGTTCACATCCACGCTTGGGTGAATGAGGCTCACACGGCCGTTGAAGGTCTCACCTGGGTAAGTGTCGAAAGCCACAGTCACAGGCATACCGTTTTTCACGCTTGCCATTTCGGTTTCGTTCACAGCCACCACCACTTTAAGAGGGTTTTGCTGCTCGATCACGAGAATTGGCAGTCCTGATGGAAGATCGCCTGCTTGATAGTTGCGCTCGGTCACCACACCGCTGATAGGGCTGGTGAGCACAGTGTTTTCGCTCATTGTGCTCAATGTGCGGCTGCTGCTCTGGATAGCGCGCACTTGTGAATCGTAAGCGGCTTGGAGTTGGTCCACATTCTGTTGTGTGCCACCACCCACTTTCACGAGTTGCTTAGCGCGTTCGAGGTCACGCTTAGCGTTGGCAAGTTGAATGCGCTGTTGGTCGATGGCTGCGTGCTGTGTAGCCACGTTCACATCGTCGAGAATCACCACGCGCTGTCCTGCCGACACATGGCTGCCCACATCCACGAGCATACGCTTGATGCGGCAACCGTTGTTCGACATGATGTTGTTTGTCTTGTAAGCCTCAACGGTGGCAGTGTATTCACTGGTTTGGTCCACAGTCTCGTTGTTGGCAGTTTCCACTTCCACCAATGGCAGGTCTTCTTTCTCAGCCTGTGCCGATGAATTGCTTTCATCTTTCTTAGAGCAAGATGCGAACATAGAAGCCGCAATGGCAAATGCCATCAAATAATTAAATGACTTTTTCATAAGTTATATCTGTTTTTTTATTTTGTACTTGTGTATTTGTAGATTGGTGCATTACCGAGCACGAATTCGAGGTCGCTTTCAGCCACCAGGTAGTTGTAGATTGACTGGTAGTAACTCAAGCGAGCCGACATCAGTGCGTCTTCGGTGTCGCGGAGCTGGAGGAATGTGCCAGAACCAATCTTGAACGACTCTTGCATAATGTCGTGAGCCTTTTCAGCCTGCTGCACACCCTTGGTGTTGGCGTCCACTTGCTTCAGGCTCTTGGTGATGTTGTCGAGTTCGTTCTGCACCTGAACATTGAGTGAGCGGGTGAGGTTTTCGCGTTGCCACTTCATTTCGCGCACTGCGATTTCGGCTTGTTTTTGCTTGTAGTAGCGCTTACCACCCTGGAACAGTGGAATTGACACCGACAAGCCCACCGATGACGAGCCCGACCATTGGAAATTGGTCAATGGGTTGCCGTTGGTCATTGAACTGTAGCCCAAGTTGGCGGTGGCAGCGATGGTTGGAAGCCATGATGCTTTCTGCACGTCGAGGGTCTGACGGAGCAAGTCGGTCTGCAAGTCGAGTTGCTTCACGCTGGTGTTGTTCACCAATGAGGTGTCCATGGTCATGGCGCGGCCATACATGGCGGTTTTGAAGCCCTCAAGCGATTCCGATGTGCTGAAATCCACGTTAGCATCCATAGCCATGAGCAGCTTCAACTGCAATTTCAGTTTGTTGATAGAGTTTTCTGCATCGATGATTGATGGTTCAAGGTTGGTGACTGCCACATTTGCACGGAGCATATCATACTCTGAAGCCACACCGATTTCATGCTTTTTGGTAAACACTTCGGCGTTCACCTTCGATGTTTCATAGTTGGCAAGAAGCACCTTTCTTGAATCTTCGGCGAGGAGCAGAGCATAGTAGGCGTTCTTCACTTGAT
>SFEA01000096.1 GCA_004557385.1 Bacteroidales bacterium | reverse complement strand
TGCTGCTGCTGCTTTGCGACCCGGCACACATACCGCCGTTCACACAGCATATCATTCCCATGAACGATATGCAAATAGGCAAAACAATCGATGTGGACAGCAACAATTTCGCTGAAGCCATCGATCAATGCCAAGGGCTTTTCAAGCCACGCCAACTGCCAAAGTTGTCGCAGTGGAAGGTGGACAGCCATGAGCCGTTTTCCACGGCATTCAGCCTTAATGGTTGCAACGTGATGTATGGCAGCCACATCATACTCAAGCAAGTGTGCTGGCGAGTGGCTGCAGGCGAAAAATGGGCATTGCTTGGCGAAAACGGCAGCGGCAAATCCACGCTGCTCAGTCTGGTTTGTGCCGACAATCCGCAAGGCTACTGCAACGACATCACCATTTTCGACCATCAGCGAGGTTCAGGCGAAAGCATCTGGGACATCAAGCGCAACATCAGCTACATCTCGCCCGAGATGCACCTCTACTTCCGCGGCAACCGCCGAGTGCTCGAGGTGGTGGCAAGCGGTCTGCACGACGTGAAAGGGCTGTATGTGCATGCCACCGACGACCAATGCCGCAGGGCAATGCAATGGCTCGAGGTGTTTGGCATAGCTCACCTTGCCGAACGCCGCTTCAGCACCCTTTCGAGCGGAGAACAACGCTTGGTGCTGCTTGCACGCACGCTGCTCAAACCGGCGGCGCTGCTCATCCTCGACGAACCGCTGCACGGACTCGACGTGAGCATAAAGCGATTGGCTCGCGATGTGATTGAGCACATCACTGCCAACCCCGATGTAACACTGGTGTACGTCACCCACTATCGCGGCGAGATTCCTCCTACGGTGCAACACACATTCACGCTAACAAAATATCGCACCGAGGAGGTTGAGTAATCACTTGATTTTTAACGTGTTTCCTACATCTACGAGTTCAAACATTCGAGCACGTTCGGCGCCCGACGGCGTGTTAGGTCCGTGCAATATGATGTAGGGCTTTCCCTCGAAACTGCGGAAAATCATGCCATGACCGCCATTGGCGCTGAACAGCATGTCGGGCTGCTGAATCCACGGTCCGGTGATTCTACCGGTAACCGATTCGGCAATGCCAACGGCATAGTCGCTATTATAGAAACTCGACCAAATCATGAGCAGTTTGCCGGTCATAGTGGTGTAGAGAAAACAACCGTCGGTGACAAACGAGTCGGGAGCGCCGCCTTTGTGCTTAGTGCCTGTGCTCCATTTGGCGCTCGAGGCATTAAACAGGCGCACCGGAGTGCCATCTATGCCGCTCAGGTCGGGCTTCATCTTCACCACATTCATTGCGCCGTCGGCAAGTTGCACCCATTCGTGGCAATAAACCATATATGGCACACCGTCCTCAACGTAAAGCGTGCCGTCGAGCGCCATCTGGTCGATGGGCGTGGTGGGCATAAGCGAGAACGGCAAAAACGGGCCTTCGGGCTTGTCGGCGCTGAATACCTGCACGCCGCGGAAAGTGAATGCAGGCCAATCTGCCATACGTTTCTTCCACTCAATGTTGCTATTGAGAGTGGCAAACAAATAGTATTTTCCGCGATAGCAATGCACCTCGGGCGCCCACACCTTGCCGGTAATCCAATTGTCGGTAGGCACCGTGAACACCGTGTACGGTCCGGTCCACCGCTTCAAATTTTTACTCTTGAAGCACTCCACGCCACCCACCTTGCCTTTCTCGGTGGTCTGCATGGCGCTGCGATACAGATAATAGGTGCCAGAGGCCTCATCGGGCAAGATGAACGGGTCGCGGATGTGAATGTCGGCAAGGTCGTATTCCTTCACATCTTGGGCAACGACGCCAAGCACGCAGCTCAACGCCATTGCCATAGCAAAGAATATTCGTTTCATGGTGAATTATAAGGGTTTATTGATTATTATTTCACATCTAAGCGAGTGGTTACGCTTTGCTTGCCCAAATAGAATGCTTTCACCTTGATTTGCTTCACGCCGTCGGGCACCTGAACCGGTGCCGACCACAGTGGCGATTGCTCGGTAGGCTCCGAGCCGTCGAAGGTGTAACGAACATCCACGCCCGAAAACGCAGTGTTCACCTTGAGCATTCCCTCATCAACAATGGCACCCGGCTGAGCGAGGTGGAACCGTCCGATGCGCATGCTGTAAGCAGCTCGGTCGGCAAGGTATTTTGCCTCGTCGAGCGAGCCTTCGCCCCATGCCGGCGACGCATTCCATGCGCGTTCAACAAGTCCGAATATCTTTGGGAAAACATATTCCTGCACCATGCCATAGTTGCGAATGGTTTCAGCCCACAACTGAGCCTGAAGCCCCACGATGCAGTCTTTGCGCTTGATGTCGGGTTTTCCCTTTGCATTCTTCTCAATGTCGACAGCCTCGCCATTATAGGCAGTGCGCACCGAGCGGTAGATGTTGAACGGCAGCGTCTCAAAGCTAGTGATTTCGTCGACGCAGCCGCCCCACGTCAAACCGTTTTCATATTCGTGCATGCGATAGCAATGGTGTCGCGCGAGCCGATGGTGCTCCACACGTTCACGCCGGCAAGCATCGGGTTCACCTTGGCGTTATATTCGGCGCTATGACCGGTCGACACTTCCTGCCAGCCTTCCACCTTGATGCCTTGCTCGGCAAGCCAGTCGGTTATAGTGAGGAAATAATGCTCAGCCACGTCGCGCTCGTTCTTATAGTTGTTTTCCTTCATTAGCTGTTTCACCTTTGGCGAATTATCCCAGCATCCTTTAGCCACTTCGTCGCCGCCCAAATGCACAATGTCGAGGCGCTGACCGGCGTCGGCATACATATTCTGCAACTCTCTCACCACCTTCATCAGCAGTCGGTAAGTGCCCGGCTCAGCCACATTCAGCACATTGTCGCCAAAGCCTTGTGCCGACTCGTAGCGCCCCTTGTCGTCGAGGTCGAAGCAGCGATAGTAATTAGCCTTTTGCTCATCGGTGTCGATGTATTTCTTATAGCGATAACGCATCGCCACAATGGCTGCACGCGCATGTCC
>SFEA01000054.1 GCA_004557385.1 Bacteroidales bacterium | reverse complement strand
CGCTGGTGTAGCGCAGCGAAACCTGCGGAGAATCGAATCCCACACAATATATCGGCGTCGAAGACGTCGAACAATGTTGTGCCACTTCGAGGCACATATTTATGGTAGCTTTCTTTCCGCAGGCTGCGCCACTTTGTGGCTTGCCAGCGGTTAAGCATAGTTTGCCATCTCCGATGGCGCTACTTTGCCACGGCTTCCCAACATCTGCGAGAGATTTCTCTGTAAACACTTGATAAGGGCATATCGATATACTCCATATCACATGCGGTGGTCGTAACGCCTCTCTCGCAGAAATTACGGATATATGCGTATAGTAACCGAGGCACAACCGCGCGCGGTTGCAGACCTTTTCTTCGAAATGGTGTGTGATTTAGGGCGTATTGCCATACGACCGTAATGGGAGGGGTTGTCGGAGAATGGGTGGTTAATATTTTTTGAATTAGCGAAATTTTTTTTAACTTTGTTGTGAATAAAAGTTTAAAGCAGTTATTTGGTATGGCGAATAGTTTCACTTGTTGAAACTGCCGATTATGCCAAATGGTTGTAAATTCCGCTATTACTTTTGCGCTGTAAAATGTTAACTACAATAGACCATATAATTTCGCTGCTCTCATCAACTGCAATCGCCACGGCTGCAGTTGTTTTGGCGATGATTCACTTTCCGCATAAATCTCGTTGGGTGCCTATGTCGCAAGCCCGATGGATTCTTGTTGCCACTTTTGGCATTCTGGCGTTATCAGGGTTGTTGAAAATCGATGAGAAAGACAGCTATTTGCTTGGCACAGTCACGTTGTGCGTAGGTTCTTATCAGGCATTGCTGTTCTCTTACACTGCCTCGGTGATGCTTTTGCGCAACAAACGCAAGTCGATAGTTATATGGGCATTTTGTTTCATAACTTTGGCGTCTGCATTGTTGTTTGTCACCAAAATAGCCATTCCGTGGCTTCATCCCTACATTTTATATCCTGCCGCATTGGCTTATTGCGTGCAGCTTGTGTTTCACACCATGGCTTTCCGCAGAGAGGCAAGGCAGACTGCCGATGAACTCGAGAATTATTACGACGAAAGCACCGATTATCACCTTCGCCCGATAAAGCATTTTTTCTATAGCGCTTTGGGCATTGGCATTTTGGCTGGCATAGTTTCGATGTTGCCAATTACTTATTGGGCATATAATATTTTTGTGATTATCTACACCATTTATTATATATATGTGTCGGTGGCAATAGCCAATTACACAATCGATGGCGATTATTTTTTGATTCCTTCGGCTATGCCTGCTTCAATTTCGCAGGTGTTTAAGAATGCATTTCCCCGATTTGCTGATATTGAATTGCCAGTTGAGGGTGATGACGCCACCGATGCCAAAACTGAAGAAGAAATTTTTGAGGCGCTTGGAAAAGCCCTTGATGAGTGGGTAGCTAAGAAAGAATTCACAAAAATGGATGTCAGCACCGACCATGTTGCAGAACAGCTGAATGTTACCCGCCAACAGCTTATTGCTTATTTCAAAAAAGTGCATAACACCACATTCCGTTCTTGGCGGCAACAATTGCGCGTGAAGTATGCTTGTTGCCTTATGCACGAATATCCCGATATGTCGTTGTCACAGATGTGTGAGCAGGTGGGGTTCAACGACCGAAGTAATTTCCATTTCTCCTTCCGCAAGTATATGGGCATGACCCCGCAGGATTACCGCGACCGCATCCAGTAAACCATTAGTGGCGAGGAAGATGTGGGCCGTATGGCAATACGCCCAAAAGTAGGTGTAGGGGTGGGGTATCAAAATTTTGCATTCGCGGAAATATCATACGCTTTGTCGCCTGAAAGGCGGGAAGCCGAGCTTTAGCGAGGCACTTAGCCCGGGGTGAGCGCCAGCGTAACCCCGGGTCACCAACGCACCAACATCTTCGGCGTCTGAAAGACGCGAATTTATTGTTAATATATTGATAATTAGTTAATTAAATATCAATTCGCGTCTTTCAGACGCATTTTTTGGAGGTACCGCCTTCCGTGGGTTACGCTAACGCTCACCCACGGCTAAGTCCCGTAGGCTTACGCCTCCGAGTTCACGTCTTTCAGACGACATGGCGCGTGATGTAGGGTGGGGTATCTCTTGCGGATTGGGGTTATTGAAATTGTAACCGCTCACGCGGTTAATATCGATGTATTTGCGGTGGGGTATCTCTTGCGGATTGGGGCGTTACAAAAATTGTAACCGCTCGCGCGGTTAATATCGGTGGTAACTTGGGGTATCTCTCGCCGAAAGATGTGAATGCGAAGATAAATAATCTCATTAATCTGCTTAATCTGTGTGAGCTAATCACCTTCATCTGCGCTTGCTGGGAGAGAATTGGGGTAAAAAGCGACAGGAGCCGATGGAAAGGGGATTGGGGAAATTTGTCTAAACGTACGAAAATTTGTCAAAACAACAATTTTATACCACGAAAAACTACAAAAATTATGTTGTTTTTTGTTGGGGTGTGTTGTTTTTTGAAAAACAACAAAAAACAACGGCAAAAAACAACGCTTTTTATTTTCAATTACAATAATTTTACAAATGAGGAAGCAGGAGGGAAATTCTGCTGCCTTGTAGATAATATTATTTTTAAATAACTTAATTTAAATCACAATGAATTACAAACTTTTACCTAAGGAGAGACCTCCACGGTATGTGGAATTACCCCCCCTATGACAAAATGTCATGCCGGAAGGGATGTTAGAAACAAGGCGCTGAAGATTATCTTAGCGTTATTATTCGTGGCGGCTTTGTTTCCGCTGAATAGCTATGCAGAATGGCTTTATGGTGAGGGAAAAATGGGAGAAGGTTTAGCGATTAAACATACACCTACATTAGACGAGCCCTGGACCACTTTACAAGTATGTATCCGTACTTCTAAAGGCTACTATTGGAAAAGCGCCCCTGCAATTAAATATACAAGAGATTATACTCTTTGTGAGCCTGAAGAACTTGTTTGGCCTGATGAAGAAGCTTTGTTAGCAGAGAGGAAGTATAACACATGGTGGAAAAATACATACCATAAAACTGTTGATGGTATTACATTTACGATTCGTTTCTGGGACCCGCGTAAGGATTCGGATGGCAATTATTATGTTGACGTTGTTATTGACCAAGATTGGTATAAGTTGGCTATTGCCTCCAACTATACAAATAAATTTTATATTAATGGATACGACTCTGATTTTAAAAGTTACCTTACTTATGAAGTTGATGGTGTTGCACTGCCACGAGGAAGTAATTTTTATCCGGAACGCACCGAATATGGCAAGATGAGTATAACCGGAAAGATTTATGATTGGGGCGTTACCGACGGCACATATTACCTTAACACAAATTTTGGTGAAGGAAGTGATAAATTAACTCAATACAATGTCGGTGATAAATTTAGTTTTACAGATTTAAGTTGCCCTGAAGGAGATACTTACGGGGATTACTCTGATTTTAAGCTGCAACAAGTATGTAAGGTTCCTGCAAGAACTTATTCAACGAGCACTGGTGACCAAGACCATATCCAGACAAATCTCTGGTATAATTACTGTAAACCGTGTGAAGATTATGTTCGAGCCAAGAATTTAACTGGCAAATTTGATCAATGGGACAAGGAAATGGATTTAAGCTGGGAGCTGGAGCCTTCGATTTTTTTTGGCAGACAAAAACCAAATCCCGGCACCTGGACGATTTTCAGTTATCCAACAGATGACCCAAGTCAAAGAGGATTGGTGGCATCAAATATTCCTGCGGGCACAACAAAATATTCAGTGCCTGCTAAAGAATTTCTTACTGGCTACACCTACGATGTAGCATTTGTTCCAAACAACTCGCCTCAAAATACTATTTTGGACAGACTTATGGTAAGTGTAGATGCAAGGTCCGATGTTAGTTTCAGTATCAAAACCGACAGCATTGTGGCAGGTGAAAGCACTATCAAGCTCTCATGGCAAGCCGAGCCATATAAAGGCACACTGCCGTTCACATACAATATCTTAAGGCGAGATTCTCAACTTGACGAATGGGAGCAGGTAGGCACCAAAGGCATTACCAGCCAAGATGACGTGAAATTCACCTACGTTGATAACAAGGACCTTTCGGCTTGTACGGGATATCAATATCAGATTCAGGCAAACCTCTTTAATGGCATTTACACCGCGTCGAGCGACACCACAAAAATGGTTCAGCTTGAAGGGCAATCGAAAGTCACCTCGGTATCAACCACAAAAGGCGATTACCAGGGAATGGTGAAAGTGACGTGGGAGGCAAAGCAAGTTGACTCGAATCCTACAAAGTACGAGCTGCTCCGCCGCGTGAAAGGCACGCAAACCTGGGCCACAATATACAAGGTAACCGGCACCGACACTTACTACACCTATGAGGACAACACGGCACAGCCGGGACTTTACTATGACTATAAGGTGGTGTCAACATCGTCGTGCGGCTCAAGCGAGACACAACTGTTTGAAACCGACGAAGGATTCTGCCGTTCAACGGGTATAGTGTCGGGACGTATTACCTACGGCACAGGCACGGCAGTGAAAGATGCACGCGTGAGCATTGTGAAAAACAGCGAAACGGCAAGCGATGCATCGCAATTCTATGCAATAAGCACACAGGAAGCCGGCGATGGTCTGTACCTCGACCTTGACGGCAAGAGCCTGAATGAAAAATTCAAAGACAAGGACTTCAGCGTGCAGATGATGGTGCGCCCGAATGAGGTTCAAAATGCCGGCACACCGGTGTTCTTCTCAATCGGCGACCAGCTGAGCCTGCGCTTAGGCGAACTCACCGACGACGGCTATAAAGTGCTTTTGGCACAAGGCGATACGGCAGAAGAAACCGGACTTACATTGCCTGCAAATGAATACACATCGCTCACGCTCAGTGTGAACAGCTCAAACTGGACACGCCTCACGGCAATCAACAAGCTCGACAGCGTGAAGGTATCGCCAGAACTGCATATCCTCAGAATCAACTTCGACGAGAGCGCAAAGAGCGGCGTGTGCATGGGTGGCAGCTATGCCCTGAACGTGGATAACGCTTTCAGCGGATACATCGACGAAATGCGTTTGTTCAGCGGCAAAGCACTCACTACGGAAGAAATTCTGAAGAACTACAATCACCTGCTTGCCGGCACCGAAGACGGACTGTTTGCCTACTGGCCGGTGGATGAAGGCATCAACGGACAAACATTCGCCTACGACTATTCAAAGACCAGCGGCGTGGCAAACGGCAATCATGCACGATTTGGTGGCGTAAAGACATCGGTGACAAGTGAGATAGTGCCTGAAAGCACACAGCTCTCACTCTTTGCCTACACCGATGCACAAGGCAACTTTGTGGTTCGCGGCGTGCCATTCTCAGGCGACGGTACAAACTATATGGTAGTGCCAACACTTGGCATTCACGAGTTCTCACCACAATACTCCACACGCTACGTGAGCGCATCGTCGCTCGTTCACAGCGGTGTTGACTTCACCGACGTTTCGTCGTTCCCAGTTTCGGGATACGTTTATTACGAAGGCACAGATTACCCGGTGGAAGGATGTAACTTCTATGTTGACGGTGACATCTGCAGCAAAGACGGACAACTCGTAACCTCGGCATCCGACGGTTCATTCACCATCAGCGTGCCCATCGGCGACCACTTTATTGAAGTGAGAAAAGACGGACACGTGTTTGCTTCAAGCGGACGCTACCCGGCAGACCCGAACGAAACAGGCGAAAGACTCACGTTTGAAAAACCGGTAAGCAACCTTGAATTTATCGACAAGACCCTCGTGAACTTCTCGGGACGTGTGGTAGGTGGCAGCACCGAAGGTAACAAGCCACTCGGCTTTGGCGAGAGCGCAAACAACATCGGTATCACCGAACTTGTTCTCACACCCAACGTGGGCAAATATCGCCTCAACGTAGTAAAGGTGCAAGACGGCACGACCTACAGCTACGAAGATAACCCGGAGAAAGTGGATGTGGCATCAGCCACCAAAGCCATCAACAGCCGTTCGTGGCGCGGTGCAGGCGATTTCAACTCGAAAATCTACATCAACACCGACTCCGTCACCGGTGAATTCTCAGCAATGGTTCCGCCATTGAGCTATAAAGTTGAATCGATTATTGTAAAGGCAAACGGAAAGGCCGTTGGCAGCCCAACAACATCGGATTTGACAAATCCGATGATTGAATACACCGATTCTATTGAAAGAAAGAACGGCACGATAGATAGATACACCTACAATTACTCATTGAAGCAAACATATCACAGCGAACCGACGTTTATTGTCACTCAAGCAGACAGAACCGACGGCTCATTCGGTATTGACAAATACTCAATTAGCGATGAAGAAGGTGCTATCGATATCACCGATATCTACACCGTGGCAGAAGACGGCACTGTGACATATAAATATGGTGGTGCGGTATTTGAATCTCTAAGCAAATACACCTTCAAAATAGAGGCTTATGAAGAATACATAAACGAAGACGTGAAAGGAAGCCCCGCCAAATATGTTGTGCCATTGGAAGACGTTGAAGTAACCATCGCCAACGAACTCTCGTCAGAGCAGCTCGTATATGCTATCGACAACAACGTAGGAAAGCCTGCCGGAACACTCGTGGAAGTTACCGACAACAAAATCACTCTCGACTCCGACGGCCGTGCAACATACATTTGGAAGGCAGGTTTGCCGAACGTAACAGCTCCTTACACACGCACTATATCGATGTACTACGATATTGACGAACGCACATACAACTGGAGCGGAAACGGCATGCCGTGCATAGTGCTCGGTTCAATGCCAACAGGCAACAACTTCGTGACAGCCGGTCCGGATATGGTGGAAATGATTCTGCGTGACCCACCGGGCTCACTCTCAAGTGCTGAATGGACTTCAGGCTCTATTTCTTCATATTCAAAGAGCAGCGGTTCAGTGACAACATCAGAAACCGACGCTATATTACACTGGAAATTCGGCCCAACACTCACTACTTCTGTCGGATTTGCCGTTGCACTCGAAAATGAAGCAAAATCAGTGTTTAACTTAGACGTAGGAGTAAAAGTTACGACAAACATTGAAAGTGCCAATACTTGGAGCCACCAAATAACCACAACCAAGAGCATTGCCACATCGGCAGAGCCTGAATATGTGGGAGCAAATGGTGACGTGTTTGTGGGAACTTCAAACAACCTCGTTTTCGGTAAAGCTCGTGAAGTAAACTTCCACCGCGCAGCAGCATCAAGCAACGAAGTGAAACTCGACCTGGAAGACATCATCACAACAGGACTTGAATACCAAACAGCGTTTGCTTATACTGCATACTACATCGAAAACACCCTCATTCCTAACCTGCGTGCTTTACGCGACACTCATCTGCAGACCGTAACAAGCATCGAAGGTCACGAAAACACTGGCAAGAACCCGATTTACCTCACCACCTTGTCGCCCGACGACGAGCGCTACGGTTCGAACAACCACGACAAGAAGGTTTGGGGAAGCAAGGCAACAAAAGCGCCGTCGTACAAAGGTCCGTCGTACACAATGATTGTTCCTAACGACGAAACAAAGTGCTACGAAGACTCCGTGCTCTGGTGTAACACTCAGATTGAGAACTGGATAAAATACCTTCGCCTCAACGAACAGGAAAAGGTAAATGCTCACAAGAATAAAGACAAATATCTTGTAGAAAATGCATCGTTCGACTCCGGCGCAAGTGTAAGTCGTTCTGTAGAAAAGGAAGAATCTCACGGAACTACATACGACTGTACAGTAGTCACTTGTGCACATGTTGGATTGTCAACAGGTTTCACTTGGAATAATGTGGGACTTGTAGGTGAAGCCGAAACCGTTTCAGGCGGCGGCAGACACAACACAAACGAGAGCGAAGAAACCAAATTGGCTTCCATGTCATACACCCTTCAGGAATCAGGCGACGATGACGCCCTCTCAGTTGACATTTATAACTATGGCGCTTACTCGCCAATCTTCCGCACCGTTGCAGGACAGACCTCAGGCCCGTACGAAGGCGAAGTAAGAACCAAATATCTCGACAAGGAAGAAGTAATCATGGAAGCAACCATGCAGATAGAAGTACCGGAAATCGACGTTGTAGAACCAATGGCACTCAATGTTCCAACCGGTCAACCTGCAAACTTCCGTCTGAAACTCTCTAACAAGTCGGAAATTGACGAAGACGTATATTACAAGCTCCTTGTGATTGACGAAACCAATCCAAACGGCGCTAAAATCTCTATCGACGGTCAAGTTCTCACCGAAAACCGTCTCATCAAGATACCGGGCGGACAAACAGTGGAAAAAGCACTTCAGCTCACCCAGACCAACCTCGGTATTCTTGACTACGACAGCATTGGTGTTGTTCTCGCTTCGCAGTCGCAGTACGACCCGACAAGCATTTGGGACCAAATTGCAGACACCGTTTATATCTCTGCAAGATTCGTTCCTTCGTCGTCAGCCGTGGCAATGAAGCTCGACCACACTACGCTCAACTCGATGCTCGGCGACGATGCTGAACTGAACATCTCGTTCAGCCAGTTCGACCGCAACTACAACAACCTCAAAGCATTCCGTCTGCAATTCTTGGCACCGGGCGACCTCAGCTGGACCACATTCCATGAATATGTGCTCAACGAGGAAGACAAGACCGAAAACAACGAGTACTTGCCGGAAACAGCTACCGTAAGTTACAAATTCAACATGAAGGATTATGCCGATGCTACATATCGATTCCGTGTACTCTCGGTGGCTACTTACGGAAACGAAGAGGTTTACAATCAGAGCGATGAAATCACCGTAATTAAGGATATGAGTCGTCCGCAGCCACTCGGCTTGCCGCAACCAGCCGACGGCATCCTCAACGCAGGTGACGAAATCAGCATCCAGTACAACGAAGATATCCAAAAAGGTATGCTCACCAACACGGCTAACTTCAGAGTAACTGGCGTTCTCAACGGCGCACCCGTGCAGCACGACGTGGCTCTCGACATGGCAACCGACGACAGCTCAGCCGCTACGGAAGCCGACATCGTGCTCAGCAACCGCGACTTCAGCATCGACGCTTGGGTGAATATCGCAAGCGAAGGCGCGATTGTGGCTCACGGCAGCGGTACCACCAAGTTTGAAATCGGCACCGACGCACAAGGTCACCTCACGGTGAACATTGCAGGCTCGGTTTACACCTCGACAAACGTGATGCCGAAAGACAAGTGGATTTACCTCACCCTCAGCTATAAGGCAGGCAGTCAGCCGCTGCTCAATGCAACCTACGCACACGACAGCAGCACCGTCACCCTCTTCGACGACACTCCTGCAAACGCTTACGAGGGTCAAGGCAAACTCAGCATCGGCAGCAGCTCAACACAAGGCGCCATCCACGAACTCACCCTTTGGGACGAAGCTCACGACGCCACAGTGGCTCTGCTTGACAAGAACAAGACAAAGAAGCCTTCAACACCTCACCTCATTGGCTATTGGAAGATGAACGAAGGCGATGGCACTCTCATCACCGACTATGCTCGTAACCGCCACATGAAGATGGCTGCTGAAACTTGGAAGATTGACAACGAAAACAAGGCTATTGACCTCGACGGCACTTCGCACCTCGACATCAAGACCGCCGCTATTTCGCCTCTGGCTTCCGACAACTGCGCTATCGAAATTTGGATGCGTGCCGCTGAGCAAACCGGCGAAGCCGAACTCTTCCAGAGCGGCGAAGTGGAACTCTGGCTTGACGCTGCAGGCAAGCTCAACCTGTCGTCGCTCGGCTCTGACTATTCTGCTTCGCAAGCATCTCTGCTTGATAACGCTTGGCACCATGTGGCACTCAACGTGCTCCGTACAGGACACGTTTCGGTTTATGTCGATGGCAAACGCACTCTGTCGACAAGCGCCGCTAACATCGGTCAGACTGCCTCCGACCGTCTCATCATCGGTGCTCGCCGCTCGCCAGGAACTGAAACGATGTATGCTTACGACCGCAAGCTCAAAGGCTCAATCGACGAAGTGAGAATATGGAATGCTACGCTCACCGCTGAATTGCTCAACGAGCGTCGCAAAGCTCGTCTCACCGGCGAAGAAGGCGGACTTGTAGCATACTATCCGTTTGAAACTAAAGTGCTGAACAGCGAAAATCAGGTTGTGACCGAAGGCACTGCAAACGACCTCATCAACAGCGAAAATAAGGCTGTTTACGAGTCGGGCTCAGGCTTTAAGTACACCGACGATTCGCCTGCTATCCGTGCAGCGCAAACCGAAACCAACCTTAGCTTCTCGTTCACTGCAAGTGACAACAAAGTGGTGTTCGACATCAAGGAAAATGCCGCCGACATCGAAGGCTGCACTCTGCACTTCACGTCGCAATCGGTGCTCGACCTCAACGGCAACCGCTCGCTGCCTGTAAGCTGGACCGCATTCGTGAACAGCAACGAACTCACTTGGGACAAGCCGACAATCAACATCACAAAACATGTTGACGAAACCGCTCACGTTGAAGCTACGTTCACAAACAACGGCGGCACTCAGCAAGTGTGGACTCTAAGCGAACTGCCGTCGTGGCTCATCGCAAGCAAGGAGGAAGGCGCTGCCGAAGCCCTCACTACGACAACGATAGGATTCGACATCCCGCAAAGTGTCGCCATCGGTGCTTACGAGGGTACTGTTTATCTCACTGGCAACGACGATATCTCATCGGCTCTCACCATCTGCCTCAAGGTTACAGGCGATGTGCCTCAGTGGAGCGTGAACGAAGCTGACTATGAGAATTCGATGAACCTTGTGGGCACGCTCTCATACCTCGGTAAGCCCACAAACGACGCCGAAGACATCGTGGCTGCATTCATCGACGGCGAATGCCGCGGTGTGGCTCACCCGGTTTACAATGCTCGCTACGACAACTACTTCGTGCTGCTCGACATCTATGGCAACGAAGCCGATGCCGGCAAACCGGTTGTGTTCTACGCCTACGACAACAGCACGGGCACCAAGTATCCCGAGTTGAGCACTTCGCAGGAAATCAGCTTCCGTGACAATCAGGTTTACGGCACATTCGCTGCCCCCGTCCTGCTAAACGCCACCGACCTTATCGAGCAAACTCACAACCTTGTTGAGGGTTGGAACTGGATTTCGTTCTACGCCCATGCCCAGGATATGGCTGTGGAAAAAGTGTTCAGCCCAGTTGCTGCAAACACCGATATCGTGAAGAGTCAGTTTGATTTCGGCACGTTTGAAAACGGTCAATACTTCGGTAAAGCATTCGAAGTTGACAACCGCTCGATGTACCGTGTGCGCATGGCATCGCCGCAGACGCTCAACGTGATTGGCACACGCCTCACCGATGAGCAACGCGCTATCACCTTGCAGCCGGGTTGGAACTGGATTGCTTACAACGCAATGCACACCGCAAGTGTTAACGAAGCACTCGCCCCAATGAACCCGCAGAATGGCGATGTTATCAAGGCACAACGCGGATTTGCAATGTACGACGGTTATGAATGGAACGGCTCTCTCAAGGCTCTAAATCCTGGTCAGGGCTACATGATTCAGAATTCAGCCGCTGAAGAACGCACCTTCAGATATCCAGAGCAATATGCAACTGCACGCCTGGCTTCAGGTGCTTTGTTAATGGAAGATGTCTCACTGCTAATGGATAATATGCAACGAGTATTCAGCCCGATAAGCTACTACAAATATCCGGGCAACATGTGCATCGTGGCTTCAATCACGTGGGAAGGCGAGCCAGCCATCGGCAGCCAAGTGGCAGTGTTCGATGGCACCGAATGCCGCACCACTGAGGTGGCTGATGGCGAAGGCTATGCCTACTTCACCGTGCCTGGCGACGAAAGTCTCACGCTCTACTTCAAGATGGTGCGCGACGGCGTTGAATATGTGTCGGATGTAACCGTCACCTACGAGGAAGATGCTCTCATAGGCACCCACAGCTCACCGCTCGTGGTGGCTTTCAGCAGCACGTCGCACGTCGACGCCATTCTTGCCGACGACGCCAACACCCAAACTCAATGGTACACCGTGGGTGGCGTACGCCTGCCGAGCAAGCCTACAGATTGTGGAGTATATCTCTGCCGTAAATTCGACATGAATACTCAAACTGTGATTACACGAATGGTTGTTATCAACAAGTAATGTAATAATTTTTTCCTCTAAGGCTAACATCAATTAAATGATAACCTTAGAGGAATTTAATCCGAAAGAATCAGGAAATATATAAATCCTATTTTTCAGACAATTAACAGAGATGCGAATAATCCGCATCTCTGTTTTTAATTTGGAATAAAAAAAGGACTCACTTTGTTGAGCCCTTTTCCTTAGCGGAGAGAGAGGGATTTTATACCACTCTACCATCTTCTGTAACTCGTTGATATTCAAGTGCCGTCTTTAGGCATTTTCGCTTATTTTGCACGAAAAATGGCGCAGAACTGGCGCAAGACAAAACGTCTTAAAACACTGTGTATGAATGACTTTTGTTATACAATTTAACTATTTTTAAGAAATCCATCGACTCTATTTTCTACTCCACCTTCTCAAATCTTTGAGGAGATTATGGCATTACTACACTCGCTTCTTACTTTTAAACAAGTCGGTTGCCATTGTTTTCTGTTTATCATCTCATTGCCTTTGTATTATGTTTATGAATTGCCCTTATGAAAGGGGGATAATACTACACCATGACCTCTATCTTACCATTATTATTCAAATGCCTATAAGTCAAATATGACTCTGAAAGTTGTATCTTCATGTAGCAATATTGATTTTCAAGATGTTACATAACTATTATAGGCATTGAAAGATGTAGCCTACTTGTAGCGTCTTGTAGCACGATGTAGCGTTATATCCTATTATTGGTACAAAGTTAGTATAAAACCATTAGAATAAAGACAGTTTCCTTGTGTTTAACACTAACTTTGCACCAATAGATTTAATGTCAGAGGCTACATACCGTAGTCGTTATTCTGTCTAGTAACGGTTCATAATTTCTATAAGATTCTTATGTTGATTCTTAGCCGATTTTATATACATCCTGTAGCTTTGCATTGAGCGTACCGAGATATGCATCAGAAAGGTTTGCCAATTTCTGAGCTTTCTCTTCATTGCCATCATTTAGAGCATTGAATATGTTGGTTATATAGTACATAGCACGAAATTCTATAATCTCTGCTTCAAAATCAATAAGTTTACCATCAAATAACTCTGCATCTTTCTGTTCAATCCTCTCAAAGAGCTGTTGCCCTTTGGGCTTCCTTCTCCTCGCAAGGCATAGCCAAAGCAAGCTTTGTCTCTGCTCTTGCTTCGTTCGTCGGTTCTCTATGCCGACAATCATGTCGCCAATGACAGCCACACCCGGACGGTACCCGAGAAACTTCTTGTATGTGGGTTTCGCATCAAACTTCTCAGCCTCTATGAACTGGAGGTCGAAGTCAACGTCATACCCCTCGCCCTCTTTCAGCTGCCCTGTGGACAATAGGCAATTGAGGAGCAGTGTATTCAGCTTGTCTGCCGTGTTGAAGTAGTAGATCTTCCCAGTGTGGGATGTGTAGGAAATGTTATCCCGGGTCAGTTCCTATATGGCTCTGAGAATCGTGTCGGCACTGCATGTGCGAAGTGTCGGATGAAGCGAAAGGTGGTACATCAGATGAGAGGTGACATCCTCTATGCATGAGCCGCCACAGAAATAAACGCTCATAAGCGAACGGATGATTTCGCTGTATTGATAACCATAC
>SFEA01000095.1 GCA_004557385.1 Bacteroidales bacterium | reverse complement strand
GCCAATGCGTGTGGTGTAGCAATCACGTTCCACGCCGTCCTTCACCAAGCGTGTAACCACTTTATATAAATAAGGATTCTCGGGCGACCACAGCACAGGGTTTTCAACACTCAGATTTTGAATTGCAGGTTGGTCGCCATAAACGGTGTGAATAGTGTTATTGCGGCTCACCACCTTGCCTGAAGCATCAACCAACTCAGTGCGCACCTCTATTTTGTCAGCCTTGTTGGCACCTGCAATGCGCGTGCGCACGTTCACGGTGGCAAACTGTGCCGACACATTTGGCGTGGTGACGTAGGTGCCCCACACCGGCACATGAATTTTGTCGGTAACGACAAGGTGCACATGCCTATACAATCCTGCACCCGGATACCACCGCGACGATTCGGGATAATTCTCCAACCTCACGTGCAACGTGTTTTCGCCAGCCTTCACCGCATCATCAATGCAAAAATGAAATGAGTTGTAGCCAAACGCCCAATGTCCCACTTCCTTGCCATTCACCTCAACGTGAGCGTTGCTCATGGCACCGTCAAACACCAGCGAAACACTCTTGCCCGCAATTTCGGGCACAATGAATGTGGTGCGATATTCGCCCTTGCCGATGTATGGCAAACCGCCCGTACGACCGGTTTTCACCGTTTTTTCGGTTTCGCCGTTTTGCTCCACAGCCACCACCTGAAGGTCGTTGCTGCGGTCGAATGGACCATAAATTGCCCAATCGTGCGGTACGGCAACATTCTGCCATTTGGTGTTGGCATCAGATGCGCCCTTGGTGAACTGCCAACCCTCGGCAATCACGCTTTCGTTGCGTCCGCCTGCCAACATTGCCGGCACAAGTGAAATCAAGAACAAAAACGCAAATATTTTACGCATAATATCCTAATTGTTAAGTGTTAAACAAAAGGGAAACACTCCCTAAATCATCTTAAAATAAAACGAGAAAAACCGCCCGATATTATGTTTAGATAACTCCTATCGGACGGTAAAGATTGCTTTAGTTATTCAATGTTGGTTGGAGATGAGAACACGAGTGTTTTCGCTCCAGACACAACTGCCAAAACTTTATTTGCCTACGATGATTGTGCAACGGTTTTGGTCGTTTTCAGCATAAGGCTGAACAGTGTCGCCATGCGAGCTGATGGTCATGCGGCTTGCATCGATGCCACGGTCCTGCAGAGCCTTAGCAACTCGTTCGGCACGAAGCTTAGCATACTTTTTGTTGACGCGTGCGTTACCTGTGCCCTTATCAGCATAACCGTCGATTGTGATAGTCTTGCCAGGATACTTGTTGCACCATTCAACCACCTTGTCGAGAATCATGCTTGCACCAACAGGGTCGCTCTGACGGATGGTGAAGAAGATTGTTTCGTTCAACGGTTCTTCCTTGGCTTGTACCACTGGAGCTGGTTCTTCCTTAACCACTGGAGCAGGAGCTGGTTCGGGTTCTGGTTCCGGAGTAGGCTCTGGAACATAAACCGGTTCAGGTTCAGCAACTTTCTTCTTTGGCAAGCCAAAACGGAAAGTCAAACCAGCCAAAACGGTGAGCTGCCAATCGCATCGGTTGTTGATGCGTTGGTTGAAGCGGTCGTTCTTGTAGTTGCCATCGATTTCGAGGTTAACGCCTACGTTGCGGCTGAAGTTATATTCGAATTGAGTGCCCACACGACCGTTGAAAGTGGTGTTGCGCTTCGAATACAAGCCATATTCGTTGTAAGGCAATTGTGCACGAACTGCTTCGTAGTCGTCGTAATCCCAAGTGTAGTTAACACCAAAACCCACAATCATGTTCCAGTTGAACTTCTGGCTTGCACGATTAGGATTGAAGATGTTGAGCATGTTAAAGAGCAAGTCGGCATCACCGGTGATGTATTTCTCCTTGTAAGTGCCCACTTCGCGGTATCCGCCCTTGATTTCATAGCCTTGGAAGTGCAGACGGGCGCCTAATTGCGGAGCAAAGAAGCGGCCTGCCGACACAGCAAATGCAGGAGTAATCAACTTCGTAGCCTTGTAGTGGGTGAATGTCACTTGAGCACCACCTTGCAACGAGATGAAGTTGTGTGGATACCAATTGTCGCTTTCCTTCTCGGCGTCCTGAGCGAATGCCGAGTTAGAGATGCACAGCGTCATTGCTAATGCAGCAGCAAATTTCATTAATTTTTTCATATCTATTAGTTTTAATTTTTTTGTCTTTTTTTCTATCCCCGCCACAATGCCATTGCGCCACTGCGGCAAGCGATTAATAATTAGCAGGTATGTTTCAGCAATAATGCCATTTCCCTTAAACGCCG
>SFEA01000094.1 GCA_004557385.1 Bacteroidales bacterium | reverse complement strand
CGCATCAGCATATTCATGCGAGCCTTAAAAATGTCTGGGCTATACACGTTGACTTTTTCGCCAAACAGCGTCTCCATATCAATGATGGTGCCGTAATGCTCATCGCCAATGCACAATACCCCAGTGCGCTCATTGACTTGCTTGGTGTCAAAAACACGGCTGAACTTGATAGGCTCAAGCCGATTGATGGCGGCTTCAATCTCCTCGCCAAACATCTCAAGCCGAGCATCGGCACGTCTGTTAGCTGCCCATTCAAGATTTTCTGTCCGCAGTTTGAGTCTGGCTTTATCCAGTTCATCAATAGCCGCCCTAATTTCGGCAAGTTTATCTTTATCATCTACTTGCTCAATATCATCATTTTCGGCATTTTGAAGGAGTTGAGACGTAACAGTATATGCTCGCCTCAAATTCTCCGCACTATACCGAACTGCGCCAAGGAGGGCGGTCGACCATTCCTCATAGCCAATCAGCCCATCCTCGACGGCATTAGTAACACGTTGAGCAAAAGAGATATAGGACTCGCCCTTTTCCCTTTTGATTTCCATATATTTTCCTTTACTTATTCAATGCTTTCTTTGATGTAACCGTCAAATCCAGCCGCCTTCAAATCGGCAAGCATGGCCTCGGCATATTCCTTATTGCGGAAAGCGCCGACCTGCACTCGATACATCTTCCTGCTGTCAACCACAGACTCCTCGGGCTTCGGCTCCTCAACATAATCAACGCCAAAATATTCGCACAGCGCCTTGCAATCCATCTCGGCGCACTGTTTCATGTTCTGATGGAACCACTCGGCATCAGTCAGATTGTCGTGATAAACGTGCTCCTGATAGACTGCCACAGCGTTAGTGTCGCACAATTCGTGAAGGTCGCTGCGACCGGTTGTGCGGCACCCATAAGGATAACACTTGGCACGATACTTAGCCATCAGTTCGGCAAGCTGCTTGCCCTTATCGCTGGACGGATAATACATGGACAGGAATCCCTTGGCAGTGCCGCGTCCAGTCGTGCCGGTAGTGGTCGCATTGGTGTGGGACACATAGTGCACCTTTGCGCCCCATTCATTGCTTTCTTTAATGGCCTGATACATATAGGTCGTGCCGTCCTCATCACTCATAGGAGTGCGACGAGGCCCACGCTTAACATCAAAGCCGCAACGCTCAAGCATCGGCTGGAGCAAATCCATGAACTCATTATTCTCAAGCGTCTCATAGCACTGCTGGCCATCAGGCCGCTTATAGCAACACTGGTTAGCCTTGTGATATGCCGGGGACAGATAAATCTTTGGCTTATTCACCATCGGCGCAGGTTCGACATCATCGTTAGTATATGTAGGTCGACCAAATGTATAACTGGACTTTACCGTATATTCCTTCTGATAGACACCGCCACCATTTGGCACTACGCCAGTGCTGGGGCTAGTATTGCCCTCAATCGTCTTGAATTTATTGCCATTAACCTCAATGACAATGCCGGTGTGCTGTTTGCCAAAGAACACTTGGTCGCCAACTTGCGGCTTGCTATACAGCTGCCCAGCGCCGCGATAATATTCAATAGCGTATGTACATCCAGCGCCGAGGCTGTCTTTCGGCAGATTAAGCAACCGCTTAGCCTCATCTACGCCGAACGCCTGCACAAAGCACCAGCATACAAAAGTCGTACACCACGCATAGCCCTGCTTAGGTCCATTAAAAAAGTGCGGGATGGCGTCAATGTCGCGGGCATATTTAGTGAAATTGGCATAGCCCGCATTTGCCGTTTTGCTGTCGAGCTGGCTATCTGATGCTTTCTCAAGATAGCCAAGCTCGGCTTGAGCCACGGCAATTACTTTTGCCGCATTGCTCATTACTCAGCCTCCTCGACGGTTGGCTTCAGCTGCTTAGCGATCTGGTTGATACCAGTAGCGGCCAGACCACTCACAATGCCAACGGCGGCAGAGGTAATATAGTCCTTGGCAGGATAATCAGGAATAATGAACATACCCACAATGCCCAGCACAAGGCCGCACACGCCCATAATCACAGGAATCCACTTGTTATCAAGTCCGCTTGCCTTAACGCCCATGCCAATCAGGTAGCAAATGACGGTAATAGCCGCCACGCTCGCAATGCCCAGAGATGCAAAGTCCATAATCTTTACTTCCTTTCAAATTTTTAGTCGTTCTTGTGTTTGGCGTCATGCGCCTCTCTCTTTTCCTTTAACTTTTCGGCAAAATCAACTTGTGCCGCCTCTTTGGTTTCGTCAGATACTTTTTTCAGCCGTTCAATCGCCTCAGCCTTGGCAATCCTCTGTAAA
>SFEA01000093.1 GCA_004557385.1 Bacteroidales bacterium | reverse complement strand
GATTACGCGTTCGCGTGATATAATCTTAATTCGGTCCTTATTGCGGCAGATTGCCTCGAAGGTGTCGGCATAGATGTCGAAATTGAGCTGCGTGGCAAAACGCACCGCGCGCATCATGCGCAGCGGGTCGTCGGAGAAAGTGATGTCGGGGTCGAGCGGAGTGCGTATGATGCGGCGTTCAAGGTCACCAATGCCGTCAAACGGGTCGAGCAACTCGCCATAATTATGGCTGTTAACCGACAATGCCATTGCATTGATAGTGAAATCGCGGCGGCACTGGTCGTCACGAAGGGTGCCGTCTTCAACCTTTGGCTTGCGGCTATCGCGGTTGTACGACTCCTTTCTGGCGCCCACAAACTCCAACTCGATGCCTCCATGCTTCACTTGTGCCGTGCCAAAATTAGGGAACACTGCCAGATGCGTGCGTTTGCCCCACTTCTCCGCCACCTGTTTTGCCAATTCCAATCCACTACCAACGGTCACAAAATCGATGTCCTTCGACGGTCGGTTCAGAAAAATGTCGCGCACATAGCCACCCACCACATAGCATTCGCGCTGCATGCTGTCGGCAGCATCGCCCACCATGTGGAAAACCATACCTCTTAAATGTTCCTCGATTTTGTTCTTGTCAATCTTCATTGGCAAAATGTATTATTTATTGTTATTGAATCAGGTTCAAAAAAAACTCCCTCGCAAGGGCAAGACGGTTACTCCGACAATTGAATTAATTCCTCAGGCATCACAGTGAGGCACTCAGCACCATCGGCAGTGATGACGTAAGTGTTTTCGATGCCCACAGCACCAACGTCGGGTATAACGAACTTTGGCTCAACGGCAATCACATTGCCTTGCTCAAGCACATCCTTACTGCGAGCCGAAAGCACAGGCAGCTCGTTGACTTCGATACCGACACCGTGGCCAACGAAACCGGCTTTTTGGGCATGGCCCATGAAGTAGTCCGACAATCCGGCTTCTTCTGCCATCTCAACTGCCGTTTCATATAGGCTGCGAGCCGACACGTCGGGTCGTGCCATCGATTGAATTCTTTTGCATATCTCCACCGAACAGCGATGAGCCTTTTCTGCCAAATCACTCACCTTGCCCACCTTATAGCTGCGGGTCATGTCGGTCATATAGCCTGTGAAATTGCCACAGGCATCCACCATAACAGTCATTCCCGGGCGAATAATGCTGCCGTTGGCACCTATTGGAAGCGACTTATCGACACCTGCACCTCCCATAGTGAAATCGTAAGGCGACGGACAATCGGCATTGTTGCCACAAATGATGTTGCCCATGAACAATTCCATCGATTGACCATATATCCTGAACAAGCCCAAGCAACCGTTTTGGCGAAGACGATGCTCAAGCTCGATTTGCAACTCAACGTCGCTCATTCCATCAGAATAGATGTGCGGAATTTGACGATAACTTTCAACGTGCGATATGCCGCTGCGGCGCATCAATGCCACCTCGAAAGGCGATTTCACCGCACGAATTTTGCGCATGATGGCAGCACCATCAACAATGGCAACACCGCCAAAAGCCGCTTGCAGACGCTGAATGTCGTTATAAGGCATGTCAAGTTCGAGCGCAAGCGTTGCAGGCTTGCTGTCAAGAAATTCCACTATTTGCTCAGGCTTGCGTATATACACCACATTGTCACCATCAAGCCCAACAGGACGGCGCACAAAATACTTCACATCGCCCTTGGCAGTGACATAGGTATAACCTGCTATCACACGACTTGCCGTGTAGTAGAGATTAGTGTTCGAACTGATGAGCATAGCATCGGCGCCAATTTCGGCAAGCGATGCGGCTATGCGTTCAACACGGCGAGCTATCTCGTCCTCCCAGCCTTTCGATATAATACTGTTCATGTTCTCGTTAATCATTTTTCGATTTATAAAAAATATTCAACTATATCGGCAAATCTGTCCACCTTTAGGTCGTAGCCCTCACAGTTTCCAAATCCGTAAGAAGCATAAACAAAAGGCATACCAGCCTGGTGAGCGTTGTTGCAATCGCTCTGTGTATCACCCACATACACCGGCATTTGCAGATTATGCTTTTGCCTAAGGTATGACAAATTTTCCGATTTGGTGCCTCGGCGCATGCCATACGACAAATAGTCGCATACATAATCGCCGATTCCTGTGAATTGCATAAAATTTGGCAAGCCATTAGCACCGCAGTTGCTGAGCAAGAATATCTTGTATCGCTCCGACAATTTCCCCATGCCCTCTTGCATTCCGGGGTAAGGCTCGCCGCCAATCATCGGCAACAGTTCATCTTCAATTTCATCAACACGAGCCAAAAATTGCTTCGGCTGTATGT
>SFEA01000053.1 GCA_004557385.1 Bacteroidales bacterium | reverse complement strand
TTCTTCTCGACATTGTCTTTGTCACCTTGTCTCAAATCTTTTCCTTCGTACTACTTTCGTCTTGTTTGCAAGAATTTCAATGACCTTTCCGCTTCCGTTACCCTCGGTGCTCATGCCCCGTCGTTCCCGAAAGCGAGTGCAAAATTACACCTTTTCCCCGAATTGGCAAAATCTTTCGCAATATTTTTTCAGATTATTTTCACACCCTCCGCCTCAACTCCCCACAAATCAGCCCGTTACACCTCAAAAAAATTTTCAACAAAAAAAGAGCGAAACCGATTTCTGGTCTCGCCCTTTAATGTATTTATTACAATAACGCCTTAAGCTTTCGACAGCAAATATTGCTTGAACGGGCCAAAAGCCGATGGCATGCGCACGCTTTGCTTTGGGTTCTCCATAAAGGCAGCCAGGCGTTGTGGGATGTCGATGTCCTCGCCAATGATGCTGTCGACCACCGACTTAAACTTGGCAGGGTGAGCCGTTTCGAGCATCACACCCACCTCGCCGGGCTGCAAGCCCTCCTGCAAACTGCGATAGGCAACAGCACCATGCGGGTCGAGCAAGTAGCCTCGCTGGCGATAAACGTCAGCCAAAGTCTGTGCAATCTGTTCGTCGGTGTAAGTGAATCCCGAAATTTCAGCCTTTATTGCCTCCCAAGAATTGTGATAGAGGTCTAAGATACGAGCAAAGTTGCTTGGGTCGCCCACATCCATAGCGTTGGCAATGGTAGCCACCGAAGGTTTAGGGGTATATACACCGGTTTGCAGATAGTTGTACACCACATCGTTGCGATTGTTGGCAGCAATGAATCGCTTCACCGGCAAGCCCATAAACTTGGCAATCAGTCCGGCGGTGATGTTGCCAAAGTTGCCGCTTGGCACCGCCACAACAATATTGTTCAAGTCCTCACCAGCCTTCATCAGTTGGGCATAGGCATAGAAATAATAGAACATCTGCGGCAGGAAACGCGCCACATTAATGCTGTTGGCGCTGGTGAGCATCATGTGCGAGTTGAGTTCCTTGTCCATGAAAGCGCTCTTAACCAAAGCCTGACAATCGTCGAACGTGCCGTTGACCTCAATGGCGGTGATGTTGTTGCCCAACGTGGTGAATTGAGCCTCTTGAATGCGGCTCACCTTGCCCGAAGGATATAGCACAAACACCCTCACACCAGGCACATTAAGGAAACCGTTAGCAACGGCACCGCCCGTGTCGCCCGAAGTAGCCACCAGCACATTAACCATGCGGTCCTCTCCATTTTGACGGTTGAAATGCCCGAGCAGACGCGCCATGAAACGCGCACCTACATCCTTGAACGCCAACGTAGGGCCGTGGAACAGTTCAAGCGAATAGCGTTGGTCGTCGACCTTCACCAAAGGGATGTCGAAGTTGAGAGTGTCGCTGACAATATGCTTCAAATCATCGCTGTCGATATCATCGCCAAACAACATATATGCCACAGCAAACGACATTTCTTGAAGCGACATCGAACTGATGTTATTGAAAAAAGCTTTTGGCATTTTGCCAATGTGCTCAGGCATGAACAAGCCGCGGTCGGCAGCGAGGCCTTTCACCACCGCTTCGGCGAGCGTCACCATTTGCGTTTTGCCATTTGTGCTGTAATATTTCATTATTATATATAAGAAAAAAATTACACTTAACGATTCAAAAATTCTCTGATGTATTGGTCGCCGCTGAGAGTGCCATAGCAGCCATTGCGGGCAGCAAACTCGTCGTAGCACGTCACGCTGTCGGGTTCATCGCCGGGGCGGCAAATCACGAACGGCACGGCATCGGCAGTGTGGGTGCGCACACTGCAGGGCGTGGGATGGTCGGGCAGCACCGAAATGGCAACAGGGAACGGCATCTTTTCAACAGCCTCAACGATGGGTCGGCAGATGCGACTATCGAGATATTCCACCGTTTTCACCTTCAGCTCGGCATTACCTTCGTGGCCAGCCTCGTCGCTTGCCTCGAGGTGCAAAAACACGAAATCGTAATCGCCACGCAAGGCATCGATGGCAGCTTGCGCCTTGCCCTCGTAGTTAGTGTCGTAGAGCCCCGTTGCGCCGGGCACGATAATCGGTTCGAGTCCTGAATAGATGCCTATGCCACGAATAAGGTCGACTGCCGAAATCACAGCACCACGTCCTATGCCGAACAAATCGCTCAGCGTGCGCATTTTCGGGCGATAACCAGCCGACCACGGCCAAATGCTGTTAGCCATATCCTTGCCTTCAGCAGCACGGCGGCGATTTACCGGGTGTAAAGGCAAAATCTCTTGCGACTTGATTATCAGCTGATTGATGCGCGTGGCGGTGTCGGCAGCCTCGTCGACTGCAGGTTTCACCAGCACTTGAGCAAACGGTGTTCCCGGCACATCGTGAGGCGGAGTGCAAACAATGCGCTTGTCGCCGCCGCGAATCTTCAGCAGATGGCGATACGACACGCCGCCATAAAAGCGCACGTCGTCGTCGCCAAGCTGCTCGTTGAGATAATCGATTAGTTGAGCCGCTTCGGCATCGGTGATGTGTCCTGCCGAATGGTTCTTAATCTTGCCATCTTCAACGCAGATGAGATTGCAGCGCATAGCCATTTCGCCCGGCTCGATGTCGACGCCCATGCTGGCAGCCTCAAGCGAGCCGCGCCCTTCGAATACGCTCGGCAAATCGTAGCCCAGCAGCGACAGGTGCGCCACCTCGCTGCCCGGATGATAGCCATCGGGCACCGTGTGCAGCATGCCGCATCGGCCTTCTTTGGCAAGGCGGTCGATGGTGGGCTTCACGGCAACCTGCAACGGCGTGCGACCACCCAACTGAGCAAGCGGCTCGTCGGCCATTCCATCGCCAAGAATTATTATGTGTTTCATTACTGAATTCCTTTTTATTTTTATAATAACAACGCAACCGGCTGTAACGCCCACAGCAAAAGCTGCTTAGCGAATGTTGGCGATGCTAATTATATCGGCAAACACGCCGGCAGCAGTCACCTCGGCGCCTGCTCCGTAGCCCTTAATTTCCATCGGGAATTCGTGGTAACGGTCGGTGGTGATGAGAATCACATTTGTGCTACCTTCGAGGGCAAAGAACGGGCTGTTCATGTCCACCTCGCGCAAACCGATGGTGAGCTTGCCATCCTCAAGCGAAGCCACAAAGCGAATCTTGCAGTTACGGCTTTCAGCCTTTTGACGCATAGCCTCGATTGAGGCATCTAACTCGTGCACACGAGCCATGAAGTCGTCAACCGACCCGGTGAAATATTCATCAGGCACAAACAACTCTTTAACGACATCTGATTGCTCCACCACATAACCCGATTCGCGGGCAAGGATGGTGATTTTGCGTGCCACGTCGTTTCCACTGAGGTCGACACGCGGGTCGGGCTCGCTATAGCCATGCGCGTGAGCCATGCGCACCGTTTCACTGAAAGGCACTTCAGCCGACAGCGAATTGAATATAAAATTGATTGTGCCTGAAAGCACAGCCTCGATTTTCAGAATCTTGTCGCCCGAGTTGCGCAGGTTGTTTATGGTGCTGATGATAGGCAGACCGGCACCAACGTTGGTTTCGAACAAATACTTCACATCGCGCTTGTGAGCAATGTGCTTGAGGCGGTCGTACGAAGCATAGTCCGAGGCGGCAGCAATCTTGTTGGCAGCCACCACGTTGACGTTGTGGTCGAGCAACTCGCCATATATGCTGGCAATGTCGGCACTCGCTGTGCAATCAACAAACACCGAATTGAAGATGTTCATTTTCAGAATCTCCGACTTGATGTTCTCTGCCGAGGCGGCAATAGTAGCCCCTTCGAGCAAAGCCGTCACGTTGCCAATGTCGAGGCCATCGCGGTCGAATATGCACTTCTTAGAGTTGGCAATGCCCACCACACGCAGCTCAAGCGACTTTTCGCGCTTAAGGCTCTCCTGCTGTTGGTGAATTTGATTCACCAGGCTCATTCCCACGTTTCCCACGCCGGTGATAAACAAGTTAAGCACCTGCGTTTCCGACAAGAAAAAACTGTCGTGAATCACATTCAGCGCCTTGCGCAAATAAGCCAAATCAATCACAAACGAGATGTTGGTTTCCGACGCACCCTGCGCACAAGCAATCACATTGATGCCGTTACGGCCCAGCGTGTTGAACAACTTGCCGGCAATGCCCGGAGTGTGCTTCATGTTCTCGCCCACAACAGCCACGGTGGCAAGGTCGCGCTCAGCCGTGATGTCGCTGATGTCGCCAGTGCTAAGCTCGTTTACAAACTCCTCGCGCAGCACCTTCACAGCCTTTTCGGCATCGGCATTCTTCACAGCAAACGAAGTGTTGTGCTCCGATGAAGCCTGCGACACAAGGAACACGCTCACGCCATTGCGAGCCAATGCATTGAAGATGCGCGAATTGATGCCAATCACGCCCACCATACCAAAACCGGTGAGGGTGATTAGGCAGGTGTCGTTAATCGACGAAATGCCCTTGATGGCTTTGCCCTCCGAAGTGTTTTCGTCAGAAATGAGCGTGCCAGGCGCCGACGGATTGAACGTATTTTTTATTAAAATTGGAATATTCTTATGGAAAACCGGGTAGATTGTTGGCGGATACACCACCTTGGCGCCAAAGTTGCAAAGTTCCATAGCCTCGATAAACGTGAGCTTATCGATGACATACGCCGACGAAATCACGCGCGGGTCGGCAGTCATAAAGCCGTCGACATCGGTCCAAATTTCAAGCGTACGAGCATCGAGCGCCGAAGCAATCAACGCCGCAGTGTAGTCGCTGCCGCCACGACCCAAGTTGGTGATTTCGCCCGAGTTGCGGTCCGACGAAATGAAGCCCGGCACCAACGCCACATTGCCCTTAAACGAGCCGAGCGTCTGCTTCACAAGCTTCTCGGTGAGCTCAAGGTCAGCTAGATGTTTGCCAAACTGAGTGGTGGTGCGAATGAATTGGCGCGAATCGAAGTGAGTGGCACCGTTGATAATGCGAGCAATGATGGCGCTCGACAAGCGCTCGCCATAGCTCACCACGATGTCGCGAGTGCGGTCGCTGAGGTCCTTTATCAGCGCAATGCCGCGAAAGATATTACCCAGCTCTTCAAGCAACGGGTCGGCAACGGCATGCACCTCGGCTTGCCTTTCGGGCGGCACCATGCCGGCAATCACATCGTTGTGACGCGTTACAATCTCGGCATACTGCTGCAAATAGCTCATGTCGCCCGTCGATGCCTGAAGTGCAGTGTTAATCAACTTATCGGTGATGCCACCAAGTGCCGATACCACCACAACCACCTGCTCGTCGATGCTTTCAACAATCTTTTTCACGTTGCGCAGGCTTTCAACTGTGCCAACCGACGTGCCTCCAAACTTCAATACCTTCATTTAACGTTATCAATTATATGTATTAACTAAATGTATTCTCTCATAGTCATCAGCCTAAGCATCACAGCACGGCTGTTCAACCAGAAACATAAAATTCCGCGCAAAGGTAATAATTTTTCGTGAATAAGCATTGCAAATTGTCGGCAAAACAGCCATTCCAATTGCACAATTAATCGAAATGCAACAAACTTCAGATTATTCTGTGGATGCCTGCGCCAGTGCGCCATTCGCCAGATTGCCTGGCACGCCGTAGCGCCATGGTTGTGTGTGATGGCGGATAGCGTCGTAGTATTTTCGCCTCCCGTTTGCATTTAAGCCTATACAATATGCTTGACAATAACCGCAAGAATCGCTAAATTTGCAGTGATATGAAAGAGATTGACGACATATTCCATCTCGACGACGTGCAGCCCGAACCGCAACGCGGAGCGCTGCTCATCGCCAAGCCCACGGTTGACGACACTTGCTTCAGCCGCGCGGCAATCATCACCGTAAACCACAGCAAACGCGGCTCGATGGGGCTGATTATCAACAAACCGTCGGGCTTAACCCTCAACGAAGCCATCGACGGGCTGCTAACCGACGAGGATATTCCGCTGTATCTTGGCGGTCCGGTGAACACCGAACTGCTGTTTTACATCCACACTTTGGGCGACATCATCACCGACGCGAAGCCAATTGGCAACGGCATGTTTGTGGGCGGCAGCTACGACGCCATGAAGCGCTACATCAACAGCGGCGCACCGGTCAACGGCAACGTGAAATTTATGCTGGGCTACAGCGGTTGGGCGGCTTCGCAGCTCAACGCCGAAATTGGCATGCACGATTGGGCTGTAAGCTACGACGTCGACAGCGCACTCGTGCTGAGCAACCGCCACGAAGACATTTGGCAGCAATTGGTCACTCGCTTGGGCGAACGCTACAAAATGTGGAAGAATTGGCCTTCCGACCTTTCGATGAACTAACCCATCCAATTGGGGGTCAGAGGCTCGGTTGGAAATATGCATAATTTCACGATAATTACGGCAAACAAGCATATTTTTATCGTACAAATCAACTACAATTATAAATAAATGTAGTATCTTTGTACACAGAATAAAGTATAAAGGCATGGAAGGCAAGAGATACAGCAACAGTTTTACCTCCTCAGGAATGGCAAAGGAAGAAGGACGGGCAGCATACTACAAACTGCTGGACAGCGTGCGTGATGGTGATACGGTACGCATCAAGCGCGGAGTATATGCCACAGCCGAACAGTTGGCTGACACGATGATAGATGTGGAAGCCATTGTTCCGGGTGGGGTGCTGTGCCTTTTCTCCGCATTGAACGTGCATGGGCTTACAACCTCGCTGCCACAAGCCTACCACATTGCCGTGAAAAGAGGCAGGAAAGTCACTCTCCCTGTCTTCCCCAAGGTTGTACTGCATCACATCACTGACACGATGTTTGACATAGGTATCGAAGAACAGATAGTCAGCGGCTATCGCATACAGATATATAATAAGGAGCGGTGTGTATGTGATGCCATAAAATACCGCAACAAGGTCGGTATGGACGTTTGTGCCGAAGTGGTAAACAGTTATCTGGCACTACCTGACAGAAATCTTTCCCTGCTTTTTGACTATGCCGACAAACTGAGAGTAAAAAGAATCCTTGAACAGTATATTGCACTAAAGACTTCGATTTATTCTATTGCTACAGCGGGTGGGCTATCGGGGGCTGTGGCTCGGTTGGAGGCTAGAGGCTCGGTTGGGGGCTGCGGTTGCTGAAGCGCTGCATAATCACTGCGTCTTCAAACATGCCGTTGCCTGCCGAAATCCACTGCGGCAGCTCCACCTCATTGGCAAATCCGGCTTGGCGGAACAACGCCAACGCCGCTTCGTTGCTGCGGCGAATGGTGCAATACACCTGATTCAGGTTCAACCGACCAAAGGCATAGTTCTCAACGGCGATGCGCAAAGCCACCTCGCCCAAGCCCGAACGGCGATGCGCCTTGTCGACAAACACACCCACCTCGGCGCGACTGTTGAGAGCATCGAAGTTGAACACATCCACCATGCCCACCGCCTTGCCGGCATGCAGCACAATCATGCGCACTTCGTGGGTGGCATAGATGTCGCAATTATAGCTCTTTAGATACTGCCACAGCGCATGGCGCGAAAACGGCGCCGAACAATTGCCCGATATCCAGGCATCAATCTCGTTCTCCCACTTATACAACAGATTGAAGTCGTCCGGCTCAAGCGGTCGCAACTCTATTTCGCCTATTTTGAGGTATTCTGCCATAACACAATTCCTTAAGATTTTGCATCGCGCAACTCCACACGCTAAACGATGCCTGCTGCAAAGTTAAGCAAACCTCCGCGATAAAGCAACCATAGGCACCGGCATCGGCAATTATCTCACATTATTTTGCCAAAACCATCGGAAAGTGTTACCTTTGATGCCGGCAACGAGCCATCAACAAAACTATTTTCATAAACATAACAAAGAAAAAAAATAACCATACAATGGGAATTGTAATAGGAATCGACGTGGGCGGAAGCACCACAAAGATTGTAGGACTTAACGAAGGTGAAATAATTTCGCCCATGTTTATCACTGCCACCGACCCGGTGTCGTCGCTGTTCGGTGCGTTTGGCAAATACATCTACAGCAACAACATCTCGCTCAGCGACATTGAGCACGTAATGATAACGGGCGTGGGAAGCGCTTACGTTGAGGGAAACATCTATGGACTGCCCACAACCAAAGCCGACGAGTTTCAGAGCGACGGCCTCGGTGCTCACTTCGGCAGCAAACTCGAAAAACTCATTGTCGTGAGCATGGGCACCGGCACCACCCTCATACAGGTGGAAGGCGACAAAATACGCTACCTCGGCGGACTGGGCATGGGCGGCGGCACGCTCATGGGACTGTCGTCGCTGCTGCTGAAAACCACCAACATCGACACCATTCAGGAACTTGCCGAACGCGGCAACGTGAAGAACGTGAACCTGCAGATCGAGGACATCTGCAAGAACGACCTTGAAGGGCTTCCACTCTATGCCACAGCATCGCTGTTCGGCAAAGTAGCCAACTCACACGCCTGCGACGAGGACATTGCCATAGGCATCTATTACCTTGTGATTCAAACTATTGGCTGCGCCGCAGTGCTAAGCGCCCTCAACAGCGGAATCAAAGACATTGTGCCAATAGGCAACCTTGCCCAAATTCCGCAATGCCGCACCATCTTCAAGATGATTGAAGACCTCTACAAAGTGCGTTTCCACATACCCGAGCACGCCGAATTCCGCACCGCCATCGGCGCCGCCCTCTGCTACAAGAAGCCATAAAAAAGCCCCTCAACGCACCGGTACGATAGCCCACCACCACAACGGCAGGCACATTTTTGATTATCAGCGATAATAACCACCGCACGGTTAGCATCGCTGATAATTAGACAATTATACACCAATTCACCTTGGATTGTTGGGGCTGTGTCGAAATTAAAAAAGTGATTTGGCATTTAGCTATTTAATTACCACGCAACCCCAACGCCCATGCGGCGGCCATAGTCAAACCCATATCTTTTAGTCATTTTCTTCGAACTCACGTTAATTAAATCGCTTTAGTCGACTCAAGAATAAAGCCAGGAATGCTTTGTTGCATATCCCACACCACATTCATCGGACACTCGCCATGGCTGCTGTTATAGTTCATAAAACCTAAACAATAATAGGCATTTGTGTTGCCATATTCGTCTTGTTTTGCATCACGAACGAACAAAAGATATTTCCAACCATTTGATGCTTGCTCTATAATGCGTCGTCCTTCTTTACTATCTCGACGAACTTTATTCATCGATTGCCAATGAAATTGGTCTGGCGATATTGCATAATCCTCATATAACGTACTCGGAGAATATTCCTTATCTGATTTGTTGATTGTAACAAACACCATTGCGAATTTTCTTTCAGTATTATATTGAGTACCAAGCACCTGCCAACGACCGAGTTTATCCTCGAGCAGCAAATGAATTTCGTCAGCGCTATAACAACCATACAATTCTATTTCGCCTTGGTCATCTACCTTTAGCCATTTTGTAGTTTGGCTTAATTGCGAAAGTCGCAACATCACCATAAATCGCAATTCCTCAATAAACCACTTTGAATCAAATGCTGACAAGACGGCTTCTTCAATGCTTTTAAATGACTTGCCGAAAGACTCGTTCACCTTCTGTATTTTATCCATCCATACAGTATAATAAAATAATTGCAAGAATTTATTCTCCCTTGGCGAAGCATCTTTTGGATGGGTCATACCATTGTTTATCAACTTTTTAAGATAAGACAAATATTGATAACTATTAGTATGATACAGTCTCGCAATACCCCCTTCAAGCAGCTTGGTGTAATCACTGCTGACATCAAAGCCATCCACTTGAATGCCCGACTGCATCTTTAAACGAGCCCAAGAACCAGGCGTTTTATAAACAATGCGCCAATCAAGATTGAAGTTGTTTATAAAATTCTCATAATTGAGCGCTTGTCCCGTATTTTGTGTAAACGTCCTGCACTCTCTACGGAGTCGTGTCAAGTTAAATATTGCCTCATGTATGTTTTTTAAAATGTACTCCTGTGCCTGTCGCTCCATTGTAATAGAACACCCACGAGGAAGGAATGTGAATCCGTTTTTAATCTCTTTTTCAATACTATTTGACGTTTTGCCAACAAGTGCTCTAAACCGGCTTTCGTAGTTATATGACATATTTGGCTGAGCCACAAAGTCGAGCACCGTGAGACAAGTCTTTTCATCAGCCAAACGCAGGCCTCGGCCCAATTGTTGAAGGAATATAGTAAGAGACTCAGTTGGGCGCAGGAATAGAATAGTGTCGATTTCAGGAATATCGATGCCCTCATTAAGGATATCTGCCACGCAAAGATAATTAATTTCACCTCGCGCCAGTTTCATTGAAGCAGAGTCAATCTCGCTTGAATTACGCGATGTGACCGACATTGACTTGTATCCATTATGCCTAAACATTTCGTCCATGAAATCAGCATGTTTGATGCTGCAACAGAAGCACACCGCTTTGCAATTATATGGGTCAGTCACATAATTGTCGAGCGCTCTTTGGATAACACCAAAACGCTGTATATTATTGTTATACAGATTATTCAACTCCTCCACGTCATATTTGTCGCCTTTGCAAGCAATGCGGCTCAAATCTACACTGTCGTCAGTCACGCAGAAATAATCGAATGGGGCCAATAATTGCTGATTCAGAGCCTCTTGTAAGCGAATTTCAGCAGCAAATCGGTTATTAAAATCAGGGCATATCTCCTTGCCGTCCATTCGCTCAGGCGTTGCAGTTAGCCCCACAAATATTTTTGGTTTAAAGCGCGTAAATATTTCGCGATAACTACCAGCAGCGCTATGATGAACCTCATCTATCACCACATAATCATAGTAATCCGCGCCCATCTTTTCAAATGTCTCCCAATTATTATTAAGAGTCTGAATTGTGATAAACAAGTGGTCGAGATTACTCCTAAATCCCGGTGAAATACGTCCTGTCCATATTTCACCAAAATTGGCGTCCAACATAACTGAACGATAGGTGCTGCGTGCTTGCTTTAGTATCTTCTCGCGATGAACCACAAATAACAATCGCGCACTGCGTCCGTAATTAGCCTGAAACTGTTTGTTAAAATCTTTATAGTCGAACGCGCTAATTGCTGTTTTGCCAGTGCCAGTGGCTGCAATAATCAAGTTCTTATAGCTTTCCACAACCTCGCGCTCAAACTGCAATTTTTCGAGAACCTTGATTTGATGTGTCTTTCGCTCAAATCGTGTCACATACTCTGCCGCCTCACCATCAATGCTATTTCCGCCATTTCGCTCATTCCATATGGCCTCTTCAAATCGATTGAGGGCGTCATCACTATCGATGGGTTCAAAGTCGTCACTATTCCAATAGCTGTCAAATGTGGCTTTAGTTTTATTAATAATGTGAGCATTTTCAACACTTGTCACTCGCATGTTCCATTCAAGGCCTTTGGTTAATGCCGAGCGACTGATATTGCTCGAACCAATATATGCCGTGTCGAAGCTGCTATTTCGAGAGAAAATATATGATTTGGCGTGCAAACGCTCCTGTTTTGTATTAAACGATGCTCGAATTTGAACATTACCATACTGACATAGGCCATATAACATGCGCACAGCTTTTGGGTCGGTTGTACCCATATAGGTTGTTGTCATTACGCGTAAGCGCGTGTTGCCTCGCTTAACAAATTCTCTCAAATCATCTATCAACAGACGCAAGCCTTCAAATTTTATGAATGACACAACAAGGTCGACTTCGTCGGCGGTTTGGATATCTCTTCTAACTTCATCATCCATCGACAAATCGTTCCCACCTGTGAACAAGCTGCTCACTCTGTATCCACTCACAGGGTGAACCTTTGCTTTTGCTTTCACTTGTTCGTCAGTAAACCCCACTTTGTCATATATTCCTCGCAAGAACACACGTTTATTCTCTTCCGACAACAAATCAGATGACGTGCTAACACCTGCAATATTCCATTCCGACTCGATGAACATTAAAATCTTATTCACAACATCCACCTGGGCTGAAATCGTGTCTTGTGCGTTTTTGTTTGAGAAATAGCTTTTTAAAATACTCGACACTATTTCTGTTAGATATTCTGCAAACATCTTATATGATTCTGCACTATCTATCTCTTCCGTTTTTATCAGGAATCTCGATTCGGAGAGCTCTTGCAATTTTTCTCTAATTGCTTGCGAAATTAGGGTCTCGTAAACTCCAGTGTTAATTATGACTTTCGACATGATTATAGTTTCAATGCTTTTATGGTTTTGCGATTGTCTTATGATTTAAAAAAATCAAATCAATTTGTCCCTATGCTTACTTAGAAATTCCTTATTCGGGCTGAATTTATATGGTAGTTTAATCTGCTTGCCTTCATACCTTTCAAAGTATTCTTTTGCTGCATCATTGGTGTAAAAATCTCGGATATATGGACTGACAACCATACGATAGTCTTCATCAAACGAAATAAGGTGTTTATCGAATGCCGCATCATAGGTGGCACTTAGGCAAAGTCCGTTTTCGGGATTAAGTCTATTCTTTTCATTTTCAGCCCATGGAATAATGTGGCTTGCTCTCAAAACTTCCTTTATGTTCAGTCCGCAGACACAGCATTGTCCTCGATAGATTTCAAGCAATATACTGCGGAACACATTTTGCCCTATCCTTTGATGTACTTCGGCATTTGTTTCCGTGTCGGAAATATTAGTTATCCCTTCAAGATTCTTTAACAACTGCGCAGTGCTGTTTGTCAATTTTACACATTCAGTTGCTTTCTTTTGAATTGTTGCCTCTCTGAAATTTAACAGGCTCCGTACAGCAGCCGAGCAAAACCCCTTTTGGGGATAGCTTGGCCGATTATTATCTCCATATTTGAAAATAGAATCTTTGCCAACTCTCATTTTCTTTTCTTCAGCTTTTACAAATTCGTACAAGCTATAAATCTCGCCAGCATCAGAAATATCTGTTATTGAATCGCCAGAAAAATTAAAAACATTATATTGCTTGAATATATTGTTTAATATAATTATAGCATTTTTATAACTACCGGCAGTTCCATTTTTTACGCCAAAAGTAATTTTCAAGTATTCTTCAAATTCTTCCATATCTCAAGGCGTTAGTTATTGTTTTTTGGTCAATTTGCAAGCTGTTCGTTGATCGAACTCTTAAATTGCAAAAGTACAAAAATTTTGCTATAAAGAAAATAACACCTCGTTTTTTGTCGATATATAGCCGTGGCAGGTTGGTTTTCATATCCACTTGTAATTCTTGGCTGCCGGGTCTGCAACCGCTCCACGGTTGTGGAATTGAGGAGCATCTGCCAGTCCCCACATAGTCGCCTGCGGCGCCAATGTGGGGTTATTGACGATGTAACCGCTCGCGCGGTTAATATCGCTGGTTTCCAATTCATTACACTAATACGACACCTAACGCACAACCGCGCGAGCGGTTGCAACTTCATTAACCCTGCGTTGACGACAAGCGTAGCGAAGTCGGCTACATGGGGACCAGTGAAGCATCCTAATAATTACAACCGCGCGAGCGGTTGCAACTTCAATAACCTCACGTTGACGACAAGCGTAGCGAAGTCGGCTACGTGG
>SFEA01000011.1 GCA_004557385.1 Bacteroidales bacterium | reverse complement strand
CCGCTGGCAAGCCCACAAGGGCGCAGCCTGCGGAGAGGTGGCTCCAATAATAATGTGCCTCGAAGTGGCACAACATTGTTCGACATCTTCGACGCCGAACGACAGTGAGGTATCCAGCCCCCGCAGGTTGCGCTAACGCTCCACCAGCGGTTAAGCATGGTCAAGCACCTCCAGCGCTTATTATATTTCCCCGTTCTGCGGTTTCTGCGAGAGACCTTTAGTGCGTATTGCCATACGCCCCTACAGCACAGTGGGGAAACGGCAAGAGGCAGCTGCCGCGATGGCAACTGCCTCTTGTGGGGTTTTATTGATTAATCGGGGACGGATGCCCAAGGGCAAGTCCCGCATTGGTTGCAAGAATTATTCGGCAACAATCTTTGTTGCCTTGGCGCCTTGCTTCTTGATGAAGATGCCGTTTTCAGGCTTTTCAACCTTTACACCTTGCAAGTTGTAGTATTCAACAGGTGCGTTTTCGTCAGCGTCAGCAATCACGTTGTTGATGCCCGTGAAATCGGCAGCAAGAGTATACTTTGCCAAACGGATACCTTTGTTGAATTGATAGATGTTTACACTGCCATCTTCATTAACCGATGATGCAAAACCTACGTTATAGTCACAAGCTTCGCCTGTAGGCATTGACCAAGTTGCCATGGTTTCACCAGTAGACACTTTCTTAACTTCCCAATAGTGAGTGCGAGCCGATATACTTGTAGGGTCTGATTTACTCGGGTCTGGCTGATTTCCAACTACATACGATTCGCCGCCGACAGTGAATGCAGTGAAGTTAGTTGTTGATGCTATACCAAATCCAAGTGTGCTTCCATCAGGCAAAGTAATTTTTTGCATTGCCGATTCACCGTCAGCACTCAAACGGTAACCTGCCATGTTGCGGTTACGAGCAATAAACTTAGGCGCATGCTGAGCATCAGCAGCTAATGGTTCCAAGAAAATTGCCGAAGATTCGGTATTCCATGATTCAGTATTTTCAGCATCTCCAATCTTTACGCCATAAGAGAATTCCGTGTCTTGTTCTCCTTCAAAAATATTGTAAACCACTGCATATTGCACTGTATTAGGGCATGCAACAATAAAACCATTATTGAACACATCACCGGCACTCTTGTCACCAAGGAAGTCCATACGACCATTTGTTGCGCCCAATGCACTTGGGAATTCACATGGAATATATTTCATTGTTCCATCCGGCTTGATTGCAAGAAATTTCGTAGAACTTACCACACCAGGGAATTGCAAGTTTACAATAATATTACCGGCTTCGTCGGTAGAAACACCTCTACCCATTGTATAAGCAGCTCCATCATCCGGATTAATATCTGCTTTGTTTGCAGTAAGCCAAGTGTTTACGTCGTATTCCTTAACTTTACCGGTTGCATCCCAAACTTCAAGTTTACCAGTTGTATAATTTGGCACAAGGGCTTGTTTTCCCAACTGACCAATACTACGAGTTTCTGCTCCAGTGTGGTCAGCCATTGAATGTTCCCAGTCGAGGGTCATCTTACCAGTGATGGTTTGTGCATTTACCGAGCCAGCCAACATTGCAGCTGCTCCAAGAAGTAAAAATTTTTTCATAATCGAAAAGTTTAGTTTATTGATTAATTGTTAATATCACTTTGTATCCCCGGTCACTACAGCCGGTTATACGAGCGCAAAATAACACAATAACTTCGGATTAAACAAGCAACCGCCAACAAATTTATGTAAATAAATATTTTTAATTGTTAAGAAACACAAAATTTATGCTGCACAACATAAAAAACCTCCATTTTTCGCCTATTTGCAGTCATTACCGCACTCGAAAAATTAACGAAGCACAAGCAAACCACAATTATCATTTCAAAAATATTAACTAAGATTTTCGTATGTTAGAAAATTTTTTTACTAATTATCCCTTATAATGTGTAAGATAATTAAAAAGTTTTATTTATATTTGCACATCAAAGCAAAATTTTTAAAAATATGCATAACAACCTTACTGATGCTATCGGAAACGGCAGCAAGAGCGCATTCATCAAGAAACGTATCTTCAAGCACTACATCATCAACGGCAACAGCACCATCACCAACCTTGCCAAGGACCTCGACCTGAGCGTCCCCACAGTGACCAAGCAAGTTGAAGAGATGTGCGCAGCCGGTTACATACAAACCTTCGGCAAACTGGAGACCAACGGCGGCCGCCACCCGCTTCTTTACGGCTTATGTGCCGATTGCGGCTACTTTGTAGGCATCGACGTCAAGCAATTCACCATAAGCATGGGCGTGATTGACATGAAAGGCGACATGATTGAGCAAGCACTCGACGTGAAATATAAGTTCGACAATTCGCCCGAAGGCCTCGAGGAAATATGCGAAAAAATATCGCAGTTCATCGACTCGCTCACCGTCGACCGCAAGAAAATCATGAACATCAATGTGAACCTTTCGGGACGCGTCAACACCGAACAAGGCTACAGCTACACATATTTCAATTTCAGCGACCGCCCACTGTCGGAGTTGCTGCAAAAGCGCTTGGGCTATCCCGTAAGCGTCGACAACGACACTCGCGCCATGACCTACGGCGAATTTGTGTGCGGAGCAGCCCGCCACGAGCGCAACGTGCTGTTCATCAACGTCAGCTGGGGTTTGGGCTTGGGAATTATTATCGACGGCAAATTGTACACCGGCAAATCGGGCTTTGCCGGCGAATTCGGCCACATCCCGGCTTTCGACAACGAGGTGCTGTGCCACTGCGGCAAAAAAGGCTGCTTGGAAACCGAAGCATCGGGCAGAGCATTCTATCGCAAGCTGGTGCAACGCCTGCAAAACGGCGAGACATCGTGCCTGCTCGACTATAAGAACGGCGATATTTCGAGCCTTGAACTCGACGACATAATGGATGCCATTGCCAAAGAGGACGTGCTGAGCATCGACATCGTGGAGGAAATAGGCGAAAACCTTGGCAAGAACATCGCCGGGCTAATCAACATCTTCAACCCTGAGCTGGTGGTGATTGGCGGCATCATGGCAGCTGCCGGCGACTATCTGCTGCAACCCGTGCGTTCAGCCATTCGCAAGCACTCGCTCAACCTGGTCAACCAGGACACTCGCATCACGCTCTCGGAACTTGCCGACAGCGCCGGTTTGATGGGCTCGTGCATGCTTTCGCGCGCGCACATGTTCGATAATTAATCAATAATCAATTTAACAAATTCAAGCCACACTAATCATCTTGAAGAATGGCGGCAATTCATCGCATCGTTTTGGCAATGGTGGGCTTGTTGCTCGTGGTGGCATCAGCCCAATCGGCATCGCGGCGCTGCTCCACTCAAGTGCTGGTGGTGGGCGGCGGCACAAGCGGCATTGCTGCCGGTGTGCAAGCGGCGCGCATGGGTGTGGATGCGATGATTGTTGAAGAAACTCCGTGGCTTGGCGGCATGCTCACCGCTGCCGGTGTGAGCGCCGTCGACGGCAACTATAACCTGCGCGCCTCGTTCTGGGGCGAGTTTCTCGACAGCCTCGCCACCCACTACGGCAGCCTCGACGCCCTGAAAACCGGCTGGGTGAGCAACGTGCAGTTCGAGCCAAGCGTGGGCAACCGCATTTTCCATAACATTGCTGCAAAGCAGAAGCAGCTGCGCGTTATGCATGGCTACCGACCGCTGAAAGTGGTTCAGCACCCCGACGAGCATTGGACTTTTGTGGGCTTAAACGCCGCAGCAACCGACACCCTCACGGTGGACGCTATGGTGATTATCGACGCCACCGAGCTGGGCGACGTGGCTGCCCTGGCTGGCGTGAAATACGACCTTGGCATGGAGAGCAAGCACCTCACCGGCGAGGACATCGCCCCCGACAGCGCAAACAACATTGTTCAGGACATGACTTTCACTGCCACGCTCAAGCAATACGACCACGACGTCACCATACAGCGCCCGGCTGGCTACGACCCGAGCCTGTTTGCCTGCTGCTGCGCCAACCCGCTGTGCACCAATCCGCGCGAACCCGACCGGCTGTGGCAAAAGGACATGATGCTGAGCTACGGCCGATTGCCCGGCAACAAATACATGATAAACTGGCCCATCGAAGGCAACGACTTCTATGCCAACATCGTGGAAATGAGCCACGCCGACCGACGCAAAGCCATTGAGCGCGCCAAGCACCACACACTGTGCTTCGTGTATTTTCTGCAACACGAATTAGGCTACAACACCATCGGCATTGCCGACGACGAATATCCCACGCCCGACCATCTGCCGCTGATACCCTACCACCGCGAATCGCGCCGCATACACGGCTTGGTGCGATTCACCTACAATCACGCTCATTCGCCCTACAGCGCCTCGCTATATCGCACCAACATCGCCGTTGGCGACTATCCCGTCGACCATCACCACTCGCGGTACACCGGCAGCGAACGCCTGCCGCGGCTCTATTTCCACCCCATTCCGTCGTTTGGCGTGCCTCTGGGCGTAATGATTCCGCAAGGCGTGAGCCGAATGATTGTGGCAGAGAAATCGGTGTCGGTGAGCAACATCATCAACGGCACCACACGCCTGCAACCGGTGGTGATGCAACTCGGCACCGCAGCCGGAGCACTGGCTGCGCTGGCGGTGAAGCAAGGCGGCGACGTGAATGGCGTGGCTGTGAGAGATGTGCAAAATGCTGTGCTCGATGCCGGAGGCTACCTGATGCCGCTGCTCGACGCCGAAGTGCAATCGCCCTTGTTTGCTCCGCTGCAACGAGTGGCGTGCACCGGATTGCTGCATGGCGAAGGCAAGCGCGTGGGCTGGTCGAACCAGTTTTGGATAGGTGCCGACAGCGTGCTCACACGTCAATCGCTGGCGCTGCTGCACACCGTTTACCCGAGTCATAAACTCAACTATACAGCCGACTCTCAAGCCGTGAGCGTCAGCCAAGCCTACGACGCCATTGCACACGTTGCCAAAGAAGAGCGGATGATGTCGAAGCGCAAAGCAAAGGCGCTGCTGCACAAAACTTGGCAGCAACATTTTGCCACCCAACCGCAGCCCGAGCAGCCAATCACCCGAGGCGAATATGCTGTGCTCATCGATGCCGTACTAAAGCCCTTCAGTCGCAAACAGGTGGACATCAACGGCAACTTCGTGAGCAAAAATTTATAGACAAAAAGCGGGCATACAGCTGCAAAAATTGTTAAATAAATCTAAACATATAATAACGAAACGAATTTGGCGAAAACCATTAGTTATTGTAAAAAATTATTTCACTAAATTCGCAAACCATTTAATCATTAAACAGTTAATCAATGTCACTACGAAGGATTTTTTTGGCAATGTTGTCAATTACATTGCTTGGCGCAAGCAGCATAAGCGCCGACACATACACCAAACGTGAGATGCGCTCGGTGTGGCTAACTACAGTGTATGCAATCGACTGGCCATCAACACAAGGAACCTCGGCCTCAGCCCAAGCATCGCAAAAAGCAGAAATGGACGGCTACCTCGACCAGCTGCAAGCCGACGGCTTCAACGCAGTGTTTTTTCAGGTGCGTTCGATGTGCGACGCTATGTATAAATCGAGCTACGAACCATGGTCGAGCTACCTCACCGGCTCACGCGGCTCCGACCCCGGTTGGGACCCCTTGGAATACGTCGTTGCCGAGTGCCACAAGCGCGGCATTGAGTGCCACGCTTGGGTGAACCCCTACCGCTGGTCGACGGGCACCAATTGGAGCACCACACAAGACCAACAAATCAGCAACAGCGGATGGCTGCTGAGCTATACCTCGTCATCCGACAACAACGGCACCACCAGCACCACCATCATCCTCAACCCCGGCATTCCGGCTGCCCGCCAACGCATCGTTGACGTGTGCCGCGAAATAGTGAACAACTACGATGTTGACGGACTGGTGTTCGACGACTATTTCTATCCAAACGGAATACCATCGACATCGGCTGCCGGCGACTACAGCCTGTGGCAAAGTTCGGGCTCGGGACTCAGCATGGGCGACTGGCGCCGCAAGAACGTCAACCAAATGGTGGCTGACGTCTACAATATGATTCAAGCAACCAAGCCTTGGGTGCGATTCGGCATCTCGCCCGCCGGCGCCGCCTGCTCGAGCTCGTCGGTGGCTGCCAGCCACGGCGTGGAGCCCCTCAGCAACTATTGCAAGGCAAGCGACTGGCAGTACGACGGCATCTTCTCCGACCCCGTTGCCTGGCTCAAAGAAGGCACCATCGACTACATCTCTCCCCAACTCTACTGGATAACCACACACAGCACCAACCCATTCGGACCGATGACCAACTGGTGGAGTAAGGTGGCTAAGCAATTCGGTCGCCACCACTATGCCAGCCATTCAATCTCGTTCCTAGGCTCGGCAAACACCACATCTAACTATCAGGAAGTGGGCAAACAGGTGCAGCTGTCGCGCGACTACACCCAGAACAACGCCGCTGGATGCGTGTTCTATTCACACAACAAAATCAGCGGCAAGACGGTGTCGGGTCTTGGCGAATGGCTATTGGCAAATAAATTCCAGAAAAAAGCATTGCCACCGGCAATCACTTGGAAAACAGCCACCGACCCCGGCAAAGTGAGCAACCTGAGCACCGCACCCGATGCCAACGGCGGCATCTTTTGGAATACGCTGGGCGACGGCTACCGTTACTCGGTTTACGCCATTCCGTCGAGCGTAAGCAAGGCAAACATAATGAGCACCGCCGACGGCGGCATCCTCTCCGACTATTTAGTGGGCATCTACTATTCTAACTACTGCTATCTGCCCACCGAAAAAGTGAGCGGATATTACTACGCCGTGTGTGCACTCGACCGCTACGGCAACGAATACGAAGCCCGCTACAGCACCGACAACGTCACCCCTGCCGAAAAAGTCACCCTCACCTCGCCCGTTGGCGGAGCTACGGTTAAGCAACCTGTCACCTTCACTTGGAGCGCGGCTGCCGATGCTGCCACCTACACCTTGCAGGTGAGCACCTCGAGCGACCTCACTAACCCCGTCATAAACAAGTCGGGCATAACCGCCAGCAGCATCACACTCAACGCCGGCGACCTCAACGAAAACACCACATATTATTGGCACATCATCACCTCGCAAACCGGCAAAGAAGACGCTGCAAGCGACGTGGCTCAGTTTGCCACTGCCGAGTTCGACGCCATCAGCCCGCTATCGCTCTCGTCGCCTGTCAACGGAGCCACTGTGCCCGACGAAGCATCAATCATATTCAGCTGGAAAGGCGTTGACGGCGCTTCATATAAACTGGAAATCGCTTCCGACGCTGCCTTCGAGCAAACCGTGCTGAGCCAAACCACCACTGCCACCAGCGCAACAGTGGACATGAGCAAGCTGCGTTACAACGGCACTTACTACTGGCGCATCACCGCCACCAAGACCGGCTACAAGACAACCACCACACTGGCTTGGACATTCAACACGCCTAAGCGCGAAGCTGCTCCGCAAGTCACACTCAAGACCCCCGAAAACAATGCCACAATCACCGAGGCTTTCACCTTTGCATTCACTGCCGTTGCTGCCGATGGCTACCGTCTGATGGTGTCGACCTCGTCGCAATTCACCGACGCCATTATCGATGTCACCACCGGCTTCACCACCTCGGGCAGCACCGTGCAATACTCCGTGAGCGAAAGCGACCTGCCTCGAGGCACCTACTACTGGAAAGTTACCACTTCGAAAGCCGGTTGCATCGACACCGATTCCGAAGCCCGCAAGTTCACATTCCAGATTGCCGGCAACGAATCGGGATACGAAATCAAGAAAGACCCCGCCACCTACGGAAGCCAAGAATCGGTGGCTATCACCAACCTGTGGATGCGTTCGGTCGACGATGATTTCAACAATCTGCCCGACAATGCCACATGGAGCACCAACCGCAGCATGTGCGTGATCGACAACATCATCTATCTCTCGGCTCGCTCTGCCAACAGCAGCACTGCCGACTGCTACGTCGACCGCTACAACGCCCTCACCGGCGAATTCATCAGCCGTCTGGCGCTGCCAAGCACCGTGCAATGCTCCTACTTCCCCTGCAACGACGTGCTCAAGGACAACGCCGGCAACCTGCTCGTGTCGAACCTGTCGCTCAACCTCTCGAGCGCTCCGCTGAAGCTTTACAGCATCAACAAAGCCACCGGCGACGCCACCCTCGCGGCTTCGCTCACCTATAGCGGAGGTGGCCGCGTGGACCACTGCGCCGTTTATGGCGACGTGAACACCTATCCGTTCTATGTGTTTGCCGGTTTGTCGAAAACCAACCAAGTGGTGCGCTGGACAGTCAACTCGGCTTCAAACATCACTTCGGAGATTGTAACCCTCAACGCCGTTTACCCGTCGACATCCGATTTCGACAACTTGTCGATACGCGTCTTCCCGATTGACGAAAACACATTATACGTAAACTCGGCTGCAACAATGCCGGCACGCTACTCGTTCACCACCGGAAATATGCTCGACAGCTTCGGCAATGCTTCGTCAGCCACCATCGCCGAAAACGAATATGCCAACGGATTCACATTCTTCACCTACAACAAGGTCAACTATATGGTGTATCCAAACAACCCGGTTTATCAAACCGGCGACAGCAACAACTACGGCGGGCCTAACGATTTCATCATCGCCACTGCCAACAGCAACTGGGATTACAGCTCGCTCGACGTCAAGTGGACTGTGCCTCAAGGCGGCTTGGGCTCGGAATACAGCTTCTACGCCGATGCATTAATCGACCACGAAACGGTAACCAGCAGCACCGACTCGTCGAAGAGCAGCGAAAACATCTACTTCTATGTGCCGAGCAACGGTTTGGCTGCTTATACGATTCAGCATAAAGTCTACACCGATGCCATAGAAGTGACCGAACACGACGAGTGGACCGTGAACTACGTTGCCGGCTCGGTGCAATCGTCGCACAAAGCTGACATTGACGTTTACGACCTCAACAGCCGACTTGTGGTTTCTGCCAAGAACGTCACCGAACTCAGTCTTTCGTCACTTGTCCACGGCATATACATCGTGGTGTGCCACGCCGGCGGCGAAACCAAGACACTGAAATTAGTGCGATAAACATCGCATCATTTCCAACTAAAACAGGGGGCTGCATCAACTGCAGCCCCCTGTTTTTTTGTTATATAACGTAAAACTCATGCCTTGGCGGTGACGGCGCAGAATCGAGCATACGCCTCGCTCCACACCTCGGCATCGGCTGGCTTGAAGTGGCGCACATCCACGCTGCGGTCAACAATGGCTCGCATAGCCCACAAGCCATCCACCTCACCCACGGCACGCGCCTGCATGAGTATGTTGCCCAGCGCAGTGGCTTCCTGCGGACCGGCTATCACCTCAATGCCAAGCGAATTGGCGGTGAACTGGTTGAGGCAAGCATTGAGCGAACCGCCGCCTATAACGTGCAGCACCTCAATCGGGTGGTCGGACATCGGTTTCAGTCCTTCCATCAGCTGGCGATAGCGCAACGCCATCGACTCGAAGATGCATCGGCAAATGGCGCCGTAGCCTTCGGGCACAGGCTGCCCGGTGCGACGGCAGTAGTCGGCAATGGCATCGAGCATGCTGTCGGGGTTGGCAAAAACAGCATCGTCGGGGTTGATGAACAAGCGGAACGGCTCGCTTGCCATAGCGGCAGCAATCAGCTCGCCGTGGCTGCTCGGAGCATCACGCCACTGACGGCGGCAACTCTCGTATATCCACATCCCGCAACCGTTTTTCAGCAGGCAGATGGTGCCGTCGATGCCGCCCTCGTTGGTGACATTAAACTTGTAGGAATAATCGTCAATCACAGGATGTTTGCTTTCCAAGCCCATCAGCGACCATGTGCCGCTCGACAGATAGGCAAAGTTTTCGTCCTTAGCAGGAATGGCAGCGATAGCCGACGCCGTGTCGTGTCCGGCAACAGCAACCACCGGCACCGCGCCCAGCCCCGTGGCGCGCTGCAAAGCAGGTGTGAGAGTGCCCACCACCTCGCCGGGGAAAACAATGCGTCCGAATTGGTCGGCATTCAAGCCCAACGACTCAAGCAGGCGCTGGCTGAAGGCACGCTTGTGCGCATCGAGCAAGCCCGAAGTGCTGGCAATGGTGTATTCACACACCATCTCACCCGTGAGCATATACGACAGCGCATCGGGTGTGAACAGAAACTTCTTTGCTCCGGCAAACGCCGAGTTGCCCGCCAACTTCATGGCATAAAGCTGAAAGATGCTGTTGAAATTGATAATCTCGGTGCCCGAGATGCCATAAAGCTCGCTGCGAGGCATCACGTCGCGCATATACAGTTCCATCGACTCAAACGTGTGAGGGTCGCGATAGCTCAGCGGCTGGCTCACCGACCCGTCGGCTGCCACGCACACAAAGTCAACACCCCAAGTGTCGATGCCTATACTGCTTATTGTCAAGCCCTGTGCAACAGCTTCTTTCAAGCCGCGCACTATCTCGTTGTACAACGCATAAATATCCCAATAGAAATGTCCGTTCACCTCAATAAGGTTGTTGGAAAAACGTGTGAGTTCGCGCATCACAAGTTTGCCGTCCTCAAGTTTTCCCACGATGGTGCGACCGCTGGTGGCACCTAAATCTACTGCAAAATACATATCGAAAAGGTTATAGTTTTTTATGTCAGTTAGTTCAGTTTTCTGCAAGGTTATTCATTTCACACTCTCGGCTACCACCAAGAAAGTTGCTATAAAGTTCGCAATAATTATTCACATAATCAAGCGAATGACCCGCTATCGCCACAAAAATTATTCCAACCACCTGCCCATCAGCCGCCAACGGCGCGGTCGCAATAGGGGCGCTACACACCTTTCTGCGGCTTCTGCGAGAGACCTCCGGGCGTATTGCCATACGCCTCTACATCATGACATGCGAAGATGAGACAATCTCTCGCAGAAATCGCTGATTTTCGCAGAAAAATCTTATAAATCCAATCAATCTGTGTGAGCCTATCACCCACCTCTGCGGCATCTGCGATTTCTGCGAGAGACTTCCGGGCGTATTGCCATACGCCCCTACACACTCCCCTACACACGCCAATCACCCACTTCTGCGGCATCTGCGGTTTCTGCGAGAGGCTCTGTGCTGGCGGCAAGAAAAAATGCCCAATCCGTGAGGACTGAGCATTTTTTTAGTATTACGCTTCATTCACCGCTGAACGGTGGAAATGAGGCATCGAGGTTATTGAATAATCACTTTCTCAACTTTCTTGCCTTGACGCTTGATGAAGATGCCGTTTTCGGGCTTCTCAACTTTCACGCCCTGCAGATTGAAGTATTCAACCGGAGCATTCTCGTCGGCATCGTCAGCCTCTACACCACGAATATCGCTTGTTTTCACGATAATGTCGGCGGCAGGCACAAGGCAGCGGTTGTCGTCGGTAGGGATGGTGAACACGCCAAGGTAATGGCCCGAAGCCACGAGGTTGCCGGCATAGTCGAATGCCATTTGCTCGATGTATTTTCCGTCTAACAGGCGACGCGAAGCAACGCCGATGCCATGTTCGTAGCTATAACGAGGCGTGAGTGTTGGCGTGGTGCCACTGAATGTAACGTCGAAGAACTGGAACAAGCCGTTTTCGTCGTTCACCACCAATGTGGATTCGTCGCGGCTCACGCACATTGCGCTACCACCGGCTCCGCTGAGCAACGGCTTATTGGCGAGCATGCCTTGATTGAAGGTGATATTGCCGTCGTAGTCGATGAAAAGCAGCGTAGGCTTATTCTCGGTGTTGCTCTGCGAACTGATGGTCTGGCAAAGCCATACACCCTGCTCAACAGGCACAATAGTAGCATCGCTTTCGGCAGTGAACGGCAGAGTGAGCACCTTGCTCGGAGCCACGCCCCAGGTGGTTGCTGCCAAGCCGTTGGCGCCACCGATGTTGTAGATGTTGATAGCGTATTTGCCCGACGAGGTCTTCACGAAAGCATACATCTTTTCGTCGGCACCGGTGCCGCGGAACGCCACGCTGGTGGTGATGCCAGCCACTTCAGCACCGCCCGAGGTGATGATGCCCGAAGCGTTCTCGCCTTCGAAGAACTGTGTAAACCCGCTTTGAGTGTCGCCGCACGGCATTGTCCACAAACCTGCACGGTCAGCCACCGCATCGGTCACAAACACGTTGCCATTTGAACTGATGCCCAAAGTGGCGTTGGTGTTGAACGCCGGAGTGTTGATTGGGGTGTCGTTGAGACGATTGTAGAGCGCATCGTAGACATAAACGCCATTCGATGCTTTGCTTGCACCGGCATAATCCGACACATACAGCGAGCCAAAGCCAGGGCTCATTGGCGATGCATCAACAGTAACATAGGCGCGATTGAGCTTATAGTCGTCTTTCGACAGCAGGTTGCGAATAATAGCCACATTATCGGCTTCAACTTCCACAGCCCACTTGAGGTTTTGGTCGACAACGCCCGGAACATCGTCGGCAGCAACAGCCACGCTGTTTTCGCCACGGGTGATACTGCTGATGGCAATTTCGCCCACCTCCTCGCCAGATGCCGCATCGTAGAACACTATTCTGCCGCCACGGCTGCTGTTTTCGTTCGAAGTGAAAGTGAAGTTATAGCCATCGGCGGTTTGTTCCGATGCCAAATCAAAGGCAAAGATGTTGTTCACATAGTTCTGCTCAACACCATCGGTGGTGAATCGGCTCACCTCGCCGTTATTGCTCAAATACAGCGCAATGTCAACGCCGTTAACGCCCGAATAAGCATTGGCGTAGGTCGACGAAGCAGCACCTGCCACGGTGGTTTCGGTGGTTTCGATAAGGGCAGCCTTGTCGAGACCGTTGGTGACATCGTAGAGCTGAACGCCGCTATACGCGCCATCGGCAACAGTTGGCACAACCATGAGCGTATGCTTGGCATATCTGAAGAATGTGGCACCGTTCACGGCAGCCGGCATGACGTCGGTGCTGAGCTTTGAGCCATACACCGGAGCAGCCACATCGCCATTCATCGAGAATTCAAACGGTGTGGTGTTAGAGCCGTCAATCACAAAGGCTTTGTCGCCGTAAGGCGATGCCACCAGCTTATAGTCGGCGCCGAGCAGAGCCTCGGTGAAGTGCGATTTGTCCTGATTGCGAATTGTACCCAACAAGCCCTTGCGCGTTATGGTGAACAATGGTATGCGCACCTCCTTGCTCGAGCCTGTGGTTTGAGCCGTAGTGGCAACCACGCAATCGTCGCTTCGACCGTTCACTGCAAAAGTGGTGCCGGTGACAGCGCTGGTGAAATTGCCGCTGGTGTAGTTGGTAGCCGAAGTGAACCACTCGAGCGGTTTGCCCTCAGGTGCACGGGTGGTCTTGTGGCGTTCCCACTTGTAAGTGCGGAACACGCCCGACGGGGTGAACGACGTCTTCACCTGGTTGCAAGCCACCAAAATCGAGTCACTGGTGAACGCGATGTCGCTGATAGGCAGCACCTCGTTGGCGTCGCTCGATGTGCCCACGCCCTCGGTGCTCACCTCAAACAGCATGTCTTGAGTGCGAGCGTCGAAGCAATAGATGTAAGGTTTGTTGGCATCGTCAAGGGCAAGCACATAGGTTGAATCGCCCTTAGCCACCTCGCGGCGGATGGTTTTGCCCGAAAGCACATCGATGCTCTTTTTCACGAAATCCTTGCGCATTTCGTATTTATTCATCACATTCAACCACTCCTCCTGAATAGGTTCGGGATAGTTGTATGTAGGATTCTCAACATAGCCTTCCACCTCGAGCTGGATGGTCATATAGGTGGTTTCGTTGGCTTTTACGCTATATTTTGGCGCCTCTCGGCCATATTCCTCATCGAGTGCAACGTTCGACTTATAGCCTTCGGCTTTCACTTCGAGGGTGTAATCGTCACCCGGTTCGAGATTTTCGAACACAAAGATGCCGTTATACTCGTTGTCGCAAGTGTAATCAGCCACCTTCACTCCGGCTTTGTAGAGTGTAACCACAGCGCCGTTGATTGGTTTATAGATGTCGAGCGAACTGGTGTTGGGATGGAACACGGTGTGCGAGAACACCTCGTGAAGGTCTTTCACGGCACCCATGATGTAGCCTGTCGATTCGGTTTCCCAACCGAACCACTCAGCCACGGCGCGTGCATAGCGCACACCTTCCTGACCGCAGAAGTCGCGGTTGAGCGCACGGTGGCGAGCAGGCTGATAGGTGTGGCAATAGCCCTCCGAGAGGAATCCGTTGCAAGTGTTGCGGCGAAGCACACCCAAGTATCCGGCAGCGTTCTTGGCGTTGTCGGCTGGGGTTTTATAGCCGTAGTAGAATGTCAAGTCGCCCACGATGTAGGTGCTCATGTCTTTGCTGGTGTACACCTCAACGCCGTTCGACACCAATATGGGCCACAGCGTTTCAGCCATGGCGCGGCTGGTTTGCTGATACTCCAGCGAACGTGTGCCTTCCCACATGTTCTCGTCGTCGGCAGCCGGCACGCTATAGCCGTTGTAGATGAGCAGCGCACGGTTGGTGGCAGCGCCATCGGAGGCGGCGTCGGAGTGAATCGACAGGAAGTAGTCGGTGTTGAACGCGTTACATTCTTCGGCAATCTCGGTGAGGTCGCGGTTATAAAGTTCTTCATTGGCGGCGCCGCTAACATAGGGGTACGGTCCGTTCTTCACGCGCGAATATTTAATGTTAGCCTTGGGCACGCCCCATTTTTCGAGCGTAGAACCCATCTTAAGGGCTTTCCAAAGGTTGGTGTTCGACTCGTAGAAGCCACATGTGTCGCCTATGGCATGGTTGATGGTGGCAAGGTTGCGGTCGTTAGGACCCCAACTGCCGTGACCGGGATTGATGTAGATGCGAGCCTGAGTCTTCGAAAGGTCGCCACCGGCAAGAGCCGTCGAGACAGTCATCACCGATGCTGCCGCGAAAAATAATAGTTTCTTCATTGCATTCATGGCTTGTCCTTTCATTTAATGTTAATCATATAAGTTTCGCCCTCGTCGGTGGTGAACACCACTTTCTTGCCGTCGGCGCTGGCGTATGGATACATTGCCTTCATGCTTGCATCGGTGAGGGTTTGACGCTTGCCGTCGAGCGAAGCAGCCACGATTGCCGACGAAGTGATTACCACGCCGTTGTCGGTATCGTTCATCGCCACAATGGTGTTGTTGTCGAGCCACTTGGCGGCATGCAGCTTGCCCAGTTCAGCCACGATGTTTCCTTTGAGGTCGCACACATAGCAACCGCGTCCGCACACAAAATAGCACACCTTGGTGCCGTCGGGCGACACCGATGGCCAGATGTAACTGTGCTCGGTGCCGTTTGGCGACAATGTGGTGGTGCGGCCGTTCACGTCGAGCACCAATTGGCTGTTGACAATCGATGCCACCGGCGCCGTCTTGCGGGCAGCTCTGCCACCCACGGTTGCAGCCTTGGTCATGCGTCCGCCTGCCACCATCACTGCAGTTTTGCCTTGCAGGCTCACTGCATTCAGGTTGCGAACGCCCTTAGCCAACTGACGGCTTTCGCCGCTTGTAAGGTCGCGCACCTTGAGGTCGGAATAACGCAACCCGTCGACGTAGCTGTCCTCGCGATACGCCAAGCTGTTGCCGTCGCTCGAAATAGCCACATTCATGCCTGCGCTGCGAGCATTCGAAATCACTTCAACTGTTTTTGTCGACAAATCATACTTTGCCAAGCCATTGAGCTGCGCATCCGACAGCAACAGGTAGTTGCCCTTGGGGCTGATACCCGTCACCACGCTTTTGCCGGCGCCCTTGATGTCGATTTTTTCAATCGACGCCACATCGAGCACCTGCGCAAACAACGATGCACTTGCCATGGCTAATGCCATTGTAAGAACAATTTTTCTCATGTCGTTAAATAAATGGTATATAGGTTAATTGATTAATAGTTACGCACGGTTTAATGCTTCACGAACTTCAGCGCACGCGTTTCGCCGCCCACTTTCACGCAAATAACATACATTCCTGCAGGCAACTCGCTGAGGCTTATAGTGGTCTGTGCTACGCTGGCAGCATATAGCTGCTTTGTGGTGCCGAGCATAGTGGTTGCCGAAACAGCAACAGGCTTGGCTGTTGGCAGCGCGATGAGCAGTTCGTCGCCAACGATGGCAATGCTGCCGGCGTCGGCGCTAACGTCGTCGATGCCGCTCTCTTGGCTGCTATAAACAAACGTGATTACGTCGCTCCAATCAGTTTCGCGCAGCACCAAGCCATCGTCGTAATACTTAGCCATGGCGCGGGCGTAGTAGGTCACGCCGTCTACCATAGGATTTTTGCGCGAAATCTTTATTTCCGAAGCATCAACGCCGGTGGCAAAGTCGCTGAGCTGCTTTTGTGCTTTCGACGAGCCGAAGCTGTTGGTTTTGTCCACTTGTATTATCACAAATTCGGCGCCATCCTGCGGATTGATTTCGATGCGGTCGTTACTGTAGCAGGTGCCATTGTTTTGCGGAGTCTTGAAGGTAGGCACCTCGCATGGCATTGCCTTGGTGCGGAACGACACATAGTTCGAAGCACGACCGTTCACCACCACGCGTGCGTAGTAGTTGGTCACCGGATGCAGTTCGTACACATTGGCTTGATACGAGCCTTGTCGGTTGGTTTGGCTAAGCACGATGGTGCTGAATTCTTCGTCGGTCGACACCTCGAGGGTGGCTTCTTCGCCGGCAGCCGACTGCGACCATGCAAACGACACTTTCGGGTCGAGGTCGGTGGCTCCGTTTTCGGGACTTGTCACCTCCACGAGAGTGAACTTGAACCAACGGCTCTCCGACACACCATCGTTCTTGCCCTTTGCCGACGAGTGTACGCGCCAGTACACGTTGGTGTTCTTGCTGATGTAGCTATACACATCGGCGAGTGGCAATTCGCATGCCGTGGTCTGCGCCGACTTTTCAATCTTGGCAAAATCGGCATCGGTGGAGAAATCCACTACATAGCGTTCGGCACCGTCAACGGCGTTCCACTTGAAAGTGAAGTCCTCGTTGGTTACAAAACCCGTAGCCGGCGATGTCAACGCGGGTGCAGCAAGGGTTTCGCTGTAGTTTGGCTTCCAAAATGTAGGAGTCCACTCGTTGGCATAACGGTCGTAAGGGCAAACGGCAAAGTAATAGCCGCTGCGATATTTTTCGGGCACGGTGAACGAAGTGCCGTAAGTCATACCCATCAGATAGTCGATGCTCTTGTCGAACGCCTCGGGCAACATGCCATTAGGCACGGCATATACGGTGTAGCGCATATTGGCAAGCGCATCCCACGTGAGTGTGCCTTCCTCGTCGTAGACGAAATTCGAAATCGCACCGGGGTCGGTGGCGCCGTTCTTCCACGTCATGGCTGGCAACAGCGCCGGATGCGAAAACACGTGGCGCTTGAGGAAGTGGGCAAACGACGGTTTGGTGCCCAGGGTGTAGAGGTATTTTGCCGAATAGAATATCGAGCCGCACGAGCCGTTGAGCGACGAGTTGCGGTTAATCTTTATTTCGTTGGCAAACTCGGCAAATGTGCTGTTGTTCGGACCCGAAGCCTCGAGGATGTCGTCGTGGTTCACGTCGGTGTCGACCATCGCCGATGTAGGCAACTCGGTTTCCGTGCCAAGCCCCGGAGCCGATGCCGAGGCGTAGCTCACGTCGGACGACGAAGTGAGCGACGATATTGAGTGCGACACAAACAGGTGTCTGCCAAACTTCTTCACCACCTTGCCCCACCAAGGCACAATCTTGCTGTAATCGTTCTCAGCACCGATGGTCCAATACACTTGCGGCGAAATATAGTCAATCAACCCGTTATCGAACCACTCCATGATGTCGATATACTGGCTGCCATAGTTGTTGTCGTAGCCCACCGGGCATTTTTCGATGCCGTATTTGTCAGCCATCGACTGCGAGGTGTAGGTGGTGCCTTGCGGAGCCTGTCCGAACCGAATCCAAGGCTTGGTGCTCTCAAACATGTTATAGAGCTTGCGCATGAGGTCGGTGACGTTCTTGCGACGCCAATCGGCTTGCGAGAGAGTGCCGCCTGCCGCAACGTAGGCATTATACAGGTCGGAATCCTCGCTCAAGGCTGCGCTGTTATAGTAATAGTCGTCGAAGAGCATGCCGTCGACATCGTAGTTGGCAACTATCTCCCTGCAGATGTCAACAATGCGGTCCTGCACTTCAGCCAACCCCGGATTGAGAATCAGTCCCGAACCGCCGGTGATGGTCCAGCCTTTTTCAATGTAGCCTGTTACGTCGCCGCTTTGACCGCCCGAGGTTGACGACGAATTAAACCTGTAGGGATTCACCCACGCATGGCATTCCATGCCGCGCTTGTGGCACTCCTCAACAGCGAACGCCAGAGGGTCCCAACCCGGGTCCTTGCCTCGTGTGCCGGTGAGGTATTCCGACCACGGCTCGTAGCTCGATTTATACATGGCGTCGCTCATGCCGCGAACCTGAAAATTCACTGCGTTGAAGTTGTTCACTGCCAACGAGTCGAGCAGACGCGTCATCTCAGCTTTCTGATTATTAATTGAGCTTTCGCTTCCCGTGGTAGTGGACTGAGGCCAATCTAAGCGCCACACTGTGGCCACCCACGCCGAACGCATTTCGAGTTTCGGAGTCAACTCGTCGACGGCTGCCATGGCGCTAACGCCGCACAGCACCATCACTGCCAATAAAATCTTCTTTAAACTAATAGTCATCTCTGATAGTCTTCAAAAAAATGGTTTATGATAAAAATTGGTATAAAAAATCACGGAAAGATACTAAACAAATTCTAATCAACAGCGGCCGCACACGGCTATTTAAATTTCTTTAACCTATTTTCAGCACTTTTATCATTATTGCATGTATCAATTCGCTTCTGAAACAGCGTAATAGTCGGTTGCAAAATTGCCGTAATTCACATTCAGCAACCTTTTTTTTATCCTACATAAAACTGGCTCGAACATATGTTTAATAATCATTAACACTTGTATTCATATTTTTTATGAATTAATATGCTACATTTGTGAGCGGATATGGGGAAATAGCGCCCGTATGCCCAAAACCAATTAACAATAAGCTTCAACGCCAATTGTCATAAACCATTGATACATAAACAATTAAACGCTATAATAATTATGAAAAAACAGCTATTGCTTATTCTAATGTCCCTACTTGCGGTGGCTGGTTATGCTCGTGTAGTTACGGGTGTCATCATTTCGGAAACCGATAACGAACCCGTTATCGGCGCAACCGTTATGGTGAAAGGAACCCAACGCGGCGTGGCTACCGACCTCGACGGCAAATTCTCGATTGAGGTTAAGGAAGGCGACATCCTCACCATCACAAATGTGGGTATGCTGCAACAAAACGTGAAAATCGGCAAACAACAATCGCTAAACATCGTCATGAAGGACGACGCCAAGGTGCTTGGCGAGGTGGTTGTGACTGCCATGGGTCAAACACAAGAAAAAAAGAAGCTGAACTTTGCTGTTCAGTCGCTCGACTCCAACGAGATTTCGGCGGGTGTGTCGAACAACCTGGCAAGCACGTTGCAAGGCAAGGTGTCGGGTCTGCAGATTCTCAGCACAGGCGGCTCGCCTAACGCTTCGCAGACAATTCAGATTCGCGCAATCTCGTCAATCAACACCTCGCAAAACAACGAACCGCTCATCATCATCGACGGTGTGCCGGTGCGTGGCGGAGGCTCGTCGCTCACCGACATCAACCCTAACGACATCCAGTCGATGTCGGTGCTCAAGGGCGCTGCCGCTTCGGCGCTCTACGGCCAGGAAGCTGCCAACGGCGTTATCATGATTGTAACCAAGAGCGCAAAGGAAGGCAAGATGCAAGTCACTGCAAACGCCATGCTCGAGGTGTCGAACGCTACGCGCGTACCTAAGATTCAAAGCAGCTATGCTCCGGGCACCAAGGGCTTCTACGTGAAGAATGCAGGCGGTGGCGGATGGGGCGCTCCTCTGGCTGCCGGCGAGCAGACCTACGACAACGTGGGCGACTTCCTGAAAACGGGATTCCTGCAAAAATATGACGTATCGATGACCGGCGGCACCACCAAGGCTAACGCCTACGCTTCGGTTTCTTACCAGAAAAACGAAGGTATCGTGCCCAAGGACCACCGCGACCAAATCAACGTGTTCATTAAAGGTCAGTTCGAACCATCCGACAAGGTGAAGATTCAACTCACCACCAGCTTCAAGGAAAGCACCGCACGCGGCTTTGGCAACTCAATGTCGACAATCTACGCTTGGGGCATCAACAAAAACATGGCTGACTATCAGACCCTCGAAGGACTGCCCAACTGGGAGGCTCGCTACGACCATTGGGACGAGCTGCCCGAGGACCAACGCATCTCTGCCACCATTTCGCCTTACTTCGGACGATATAAGGACAAGAGCGAAACCACCAACACTCGCATCATGCTCAACGGACAAATATCGTATGAGCCAATCAAGGACCTCGTGTTCACCGGCAAAGTGAGCTACGACAAGGGCTACTCGATGTACGACGCTGCCGTGGTGCCTCGCTTCCGCGAAAGCCAATTCACCGACCCCGAAGCATCGTTCCTTGCCGACTATGCCTTTAAATTCGGTTCTTACACCTTCCAACCCTCGCGCAGCGAACGCTTCAATGCGCAATTCCTCGCCACTTATCAGCGCGAACTGTTCCGCGACCTCAACATCAACGTGCTGTTTGGTATCGACTGGTCGAACTACAAATCGCTGAGCGCTCAGATGGCTGGTCAACGATTCATGCTCGAAGGTGATTTCTACAGCTTCCAGAACGTCGACCCGTCTACATTCACCAACTCGTCGTCGTCGAGCTACTACATGTATCTCAACCACTCGAATTGGAACAAATTCGGCTACTTCGGCGAATTGCGATTCGACTATCGCGGCATTGCACAAGTGTCGGTAACCGGACGCCTCGACGGCTCGTCGACTCTGCGTCAAGTCGACTGCACATATTTCTATCCTTCGGTGACCGGCGGTTTCATCTTCTCCGAACTGCTTCATCTGCAAAACAGCTGGTTCTCCTACGGTAAGATTCGCGGCAACTGGGCTAAGGTGGGCAAGAGCTGCACCCCATACAAGTTCTCCGACACATTCAAGAACTGGTCGAGCTTCCCCGACGGCGGTTGGGGCATCGACCCTACTGTAGGCAAGGCGCTCAACCTCGAGCCTGAAATGACTTCGTCGTGGGAAATCGGCGCCGACCTGCGCTTCTTCAAGAACCGCACACGCCTCGACGTGGCTTACTACTCTACCACCGTCGACAACCAGATTGTAACCGTGCGCGTTTCGCCTGCTGCCGGTATGATTCTGCAAACTCGCAACGAGGGTAGCATTGAGAACTACGGTATCGAAGCCACTCTCAACCAGGACATCTTCAAGACTAAAGATTTCGACTGGACTCTCACTGCCAACTTCTCGCTCAACCGCGGCAAAGTGAAGTCGCTGCCTGACCAAATCAAGCAAATCGACGGCACCAACTACGGCGGCATCTATCCTACTGCATTCCTCGGCGGCTCTACCACCGGTATCACCGGTAAGGACTATGTTCGCGACCCGCAAGGCAATGTGGTGTGCAACGAGAACGGCTATCCATTGGTTAACACCTCAAAGCAACTCTACATTGGCAACCGCGAGCCCGACTTTATGCTCGGCCTCGGTTCGAACTTCCGCTTCCGCGACCTCACCTTCGGATTCCTCTTCGACGGTCGCTGCGGTGGCGACGTGGTCAACATCACCGGCTCGAGCCTCATCTCCAACGGTCAACACCACTTGCTCGACAAGTATCGCAACCGCGAAGTGGTGTTCAAAGGCGTTGTGGCTAACGGCGACGGCACTTACTCGCCTAACACCACCCCAATCATCCTCGACCAGACTTTCATCAACACCTATTTCTATCCGGTGTCGTCGAACTTCATCGAGGACGGCTCATACATCCGCTTGAGCTATGTCACCCTGGGCTACGACCTCTCGAAACTGCTTGCACACAACTGCCCGGTTAAGGGCCTCAACGTCACCCTCACCGGCCGCAACCTGTTCTTGCTCACCAAGTATTCAGGCTCCGACCCGCAAGTTACCGAATCGGGCAGCGCCTACGGTTCAGGCTCGGGCGGCTTCGACCGCTACGGTGTGCCCAAGACACGCAGTTTCAACCTCTCAGTGAAAGCAACATTCTAAATCAGTATTATTGAATCATGAATAAACTAAAATATATATTCGCATCATTGATTGTATGCCTTGGCGCCGCAAGCTGCACCGACATGCTCGACGACAACATCAATCCCGACCGCGCTCACGAGGTGACCATGCAGACAGGGCTGCCCGTGGTGGTGTTCTATGCTCAGCAAATCACCTACGACCACGCCGAATACTACTCCTACCTGTCGCAATGCCTCACCACCACCGGCAAAAGCGCAATCGGAACCTATTCCTACAAAAGCGAGTGGGAATTCCTTACAATGAACCGCCATCCGCAATGGCGCCGCCACTACTTCGACATCGGAAACAACGTGAACCGCCTTATCGAAAAGTCGGAAAGCTCGAAATCGTATAACTACGGACTCATCGCTCGCACCATTCGCCTGCTGTCGATGCAGCTCACCGTTGACATGTTCGGCGACATGCCTCTCACCGACGCCTACAAGTCGAACAGCCCGACCTACGACAACGAAGCCACCGTTTACGACTGGATGTTCCGCGAAATCGACGCTCTGATTGCCGACTACGAGAACCCCGAATACACTCAAAGCCCAAGCAACCAACGCATCGACATCACGCAGGACCGCATCTATGGCGGCGACCTCAACAAATGGAAAGGTCTGGTTTACGCCATCAAGGCTCGCCTGCTGCTGCGCAATCTGCCTAACATCGACACCTCGGCTCAAACCTGCCAGAAGATTATCGACGCTGCCGACGCTGCCATCAATCAATGGCGCTCAGGCGACCTGCTCTACGGCGCCTGGTTCGGCAACGAACCCCGCTATAACTTCGACGGCGGAACCAACGAGCAAAACAACGTGTGGAGCGCCGCTCAACCTAAAATCAACGGTTGGGAGTCGCGCGACAACAAGCTCGACGACGCTGTGCCATCGAAATACTTCCTCGTCGACTGCATGGGTCTACTCGCTGTGGGTTCGAACCTCGAAGGCTCTTACAACGCCGAATTCTCTAACAGCAAGGAAGGCTATGCCAACGACCCGCGCTCGGCTTTGCTCATGATTCCTCGCAAGGGCCCGGAGGGCGACGCAATAGTGCGCCTCCGCTCGCTCGAAAACAACATCGGCTGCGGTACATCCTACAAAACCGACCACTTCCCCAAACTGTATATGGGCGCTTACGCAGGCTCGAACTCCGGAAAGGGCTACAACCCAATCTTCACCATGGAAGAGCTCTATTTCATCAAAGCCGAAGCCGAATACTGGAAGGGTAACAAAGCCGTGGCTTGCCAACTTGCAAAAGAAGCAACCGAGAACAACATCCAACGTCACCTCGACTTCTTCTTCAGCGAATATCCTAACAGCAAGTACGACTCCGAAACCGACGACAAATATCCAGGCAACGCCGAGGAAGGCAAACCCGGCTACACCACCAAGGAATATTGGGACGCTCAGATGAACGCATTCCTCAACAACGAAGAATACTACATCATCAAGCGAAACAAGAAAATTGTGTACGTGCGCCCGGTTAGCGAACGCGGCAACGAGCACTGGTTCTTCGAAGAAGCCAACTACAGCCTCTACGACCTCATGACTCAGAAGTACATTGCAATGTACATGCAGCCTGAACAGTTCACCGACATGCGCCGCTACCACTTCTCAAACAAGCGCAACAACTACGGCATCGGCGACGCCAACGAAATTGTTTATCCAAGCCTGCGTCGTCCCTACAACCTCTACGCAGCCTACTGGATTGACGGCCTCACCGACGAGGAGAAAGAAAACCTCTGGGTGCAACGCATCCCGCAAGACCCCGACACCGAGGCTAAATACAACCGTGCCGAACTCGAGCGCCTTGGCGCCTACAACAACTACAAGTGGATTCAAAAGCCGCTCATCTGGGCACAACCGCGCGGCGAAGTGAAATCGCTCACCGCAGGCTCAACCCTCGGCGAATAATCATCAGCCGAAAGTCCACTAATTATTTAGAAAATATCATTTCAACATAATCAACGAAAACAGAGAATTATGAAATTATATAACAAAATAGCACTCCTGGCAGCCGGATTGATTCTTGCCACATCCTGCGACGTGAACGACCCGTTCGCCGACAAGATGGAAATAGGACAAATCTTGCCTACCACCTCGTGGGAACTGGCAAGCACCGTGTGCAAAGCCGGCGACGAGGCTGCTTTCCTTGCCAAATACTACACCACCGCAAAAGACGCTTCTATCGACCACTGCGAGGTGTGGGCTATGATTACCAGCAACGAAAGCGCTGCAGCTACGCAAAAACTCATCAGCTCGCCTGCATATGCACAAACCGTGAACCTCAACGACACCGTGCGCGGTTTCCACATGCTGCGCAGCTACCCTCACAGCATGGCAACTCTCGAAGGCACCGAGTATCACCTCAACGCCACTTTCCCTACATCGAGCACCCTCAGCCCAACCAACTGGGATTCGCCCGCCACTTGGGACCAAGAGAAATTCGACCTCTACTATCCTGCCGACTTCCAGAAAAATTTCTGCGACAAGATGGTGGCATATCTCACCAACGACAGCACCTATCTGAAAGGATTGCGCCAGCTCTACCTCAACTACGACTACACTCAGGAGCAATTCGATGCAGTGAACGCCAAGTATCCTAATCTTGAACCACTGCCTTTCTCCGACTCGCAGGAAGCCGGCAAAACCAAGGGCGACCTGTGGTTTGAACCCGACACCAAGATAATCGACCACTACTACTATGCCACACTCGAAGGCACAGTGACCGTGGAGCACGAAATTGCCACAAAAGACGATGCTCCTGCCGGAATCGACCCATCGAAGGTGTTCCCGGTTTACAAATCGCCGCACTGGATTTACTGCCGCTACAGCGACAACACCGGCGGTGCCGTAACAAGCGTGCGCCACGAATACATGCCATTGTGGAAAGAACTCGTGCAATTGGTGCCTTTCACCGCTTGGATTTACGACGGCACAAACAAGGTGTACGCCATTTCGTTCACACGCACCTACACCCTTATTCCTAAGTTCAAGGTTGTCGACACCAAAGGCAAAATTGGCACCGACACCGAGACTAAGTCAATCGAACTCAACTAATCAATGCCAAAAACCAATCACATTATGAAAAATATTAAATTTCTATTCATAGCCATTTTGGCATTAGTAGCTTCGGCTTGCGTGGAGAGCGAGCCCGACTACAAGAACTTCCCAAGCAAGGACGTCGACTTTGCTTTTGCAGTTGAAGGCAACGAATACAGCACCGACTTCTACTACGTTTCGACCCTGCAATTCACCAACACATCGTCGAAGCAAGGCAACGTGCACTGGGACTTTGGCGACGGCACCTCGTCGAGCGAGGCTAACCCGACCCACAAATACGAAAAATCGGGCAGCTACAACGTCACCCTCACCATCGACGGCGTGGGCAGCCGCACCTACCCCATCCTCATCATGGACATCGTGCCTATGCTCAGCGTTGCTGAACAGAGCGCCGAAATCGTCACCATCAAGGACGTGTCAATCAAGCTGGGCATCGAACTGCCTAACCCCGACAACCTCACCTGCCGCTATGTGTGGAACATGCCTGAAGGCACCACCCTTGCCGACGGAACTCCTATCGAGACTTTCGAGGGCTACTCGCACGACGACGGCACCATCGACAACCCCGGCGAACTGAAATTCAACAACATCGGTTCGCAGAAAATCGAGGTGCAAACCTACTTCGACATCAACGGCGAAAACCGTCGCCTTGCCGACTCCTACATCAACGTGCAAGTGGGCGCAAACATCGAAGCTCCTACACTCTACTATGCTTGCTACGGCGGAAACATCAAGGCTTATAAGATAATCGACGAATCGCAACTGCCTGAAGGCACCAAAAACTTGCCATTCGACATGGGCGTGAGCAGCGGCGTCACTCCGCAAAACATCCTCTTCGCCACCGTCGACGACCAAGACTTCATCTACATTCTCGACTGCGGCAAGAACTTCTGCTATCAAGTGGATAACGACGGCGTGCTCGGCGACGGCAAAATCACCGTGATGAGCGCCGACGGCAAATATGCCAACCTGGTAATCAGCAACGTGGGCGGACACGCTTTCAGCGACCCGTTCTCAGGATGCATCATCGGCGACAAGCTTTATTATAACGACCGTAACACCGGCTTCAGCACCATCGCCCTCACCGACCGCGGCAAGAAGGAAACACGTGTAAACAGCAACACCGACTCCTACTTCTGCAGCAACCAAAGCCTTGGCTACTACAACCGCGGCCTCGCCTACGGCGCCGTGCACACTGCCCTGGCATACGACAAGGACGGCGTGTTCTGGTGGCCCAAGTGCTACAACGCATCAGGTATATTCCGCTTCAAAACCGAAGACATCGGCAAAACCGAAGCTTCACCCACCGAGGTGCTGCTTAGCGGCTCTACCTGCAAGGCGTTCGCCCTCGACGAAAAGCGCAACCACTTCTACTGCTGGCTCACCTCAGGCGCTGCCGGCGTAGGCTTCGCTCAATACCCCAAAGTGGCTTACGAAAGCACTTTGGCGGTTACCGAGCACACCAAGTACTTCAAGATGTCGGCTGCCGTAACCGCCGGCACCGCTGCAAGCTACGAAGCGCTCTACGTCACTCAATTTGCTGTTGACGACGCAACCGGCAACGTCTACTTCGGATTCATTGCCGACGACGGCGAAACCCACCCCACCGGCATCTATTACTACGACTACGCTGCCTGCGAAATCAAGCACTTCGGAAACAGCTCCGACAAAGCACTCGGCATTTGCATAAACCCACGCAAGACTAAGCTGTTTTAACACCTGCGGCTCTTGATGGGCAGTTGCCCGAAATGTGCTTTATTTTGAAAAAAGAGTCTATCAGCCACAGGCTCTTATGAAAGGTTTTATATTAACATTCTTTATTGAAAGCGATGCGGAAATCGGTATATTCGGCTTTCGCATCGCTGATTTTCATTAATATTGCAAAATAATTTTACCGAATTAATAATTTTTTTTAGAAATAAAGTGTGATTTATAAAAATAGTTTATATATTTGTTGCATAAATCGGCACAGACAAAGTATCTTAATGGCTAAGTGTGCAAAAATGTTGCATTAATCGACCAATGAAGCAATATACCGCATCGACAAATGCCACCAAAGACACAAGCGTATGGCCGTTGAAAACAAGAATATTAACTTAACACTAACGTCAATAAACTAACAGGATAACCATGACAGACCGCCGAAAATTCTTAAAGGACCTTGCCATGATAAGCGCAGCGGCAGCAACAGCCCCTGCCCTGATGAGCATGAACGGATTGAGCGACGAACAAAAAGCGCAAATTGCCACCGAGAGCGACAGCTTTTGGAGTGTGCCTCGCAATAGCGCACTCAAAATCACCGGCACCTTCCTCGATGAGATTTCTCACGACATTCCGCACCAAAACTGGGGCGTGAAAGAATGGGAACAGGACTTTAAGAACATGAAAGCCATTGGCATTGACACGGTGATTATGATTCGTTCGGGCTACCGCAAATTCATCACCTATCCATCGCCTTACCTAATCAAGAAAGGCTGCTACCGACCAAGCCAAGACCTCCTGGAAATGTTTCTCACTCTTGCCGACCGCTACGGCATGAAATTCTATTTCGGGCTCTACGACTCGGGCCGATACTGGGACACCGGCGACCTCTCGTGGGAGATTGAGGACAACAAATACGTCATCGACGAGGTGTGGCAACGCTACGGCTCGCGTCACCGCAGCTTTGGCGGATGGTATATCAGCGGCGAAATCAGCCGTGCCACCAAGGGCGCTATCAGTGCTTTCCACGCAATGGGCAAGCAATGCAAAGACGTGTCGAACGGGCTGCCAACATTCATCTCGCCGTGGATTGACGGCAAAAAGGCTGTGATGGCAAGCGGCGGCGCTCTCTCAAAAGCCGATGCCGTGAGCGTTGAACAGCACGAAAAAGAATGGAACGAAATTTTCGACGGCATACACGACGTGGTTGACGCCTGCGCCTTCCAGGACGGGCACATCGACTACGATGAGCTTGATGCATTCTTCGAGGTGAACAAGCGCCTTGCCGACCGCTACGGCATGCAATGCTGGACCAATGCCGAGACATTCGACCGCGACATGCCCATCAAGTTCCTGCCCATCAAGTTCGACAAGCTGCGCCTGAAGCTCGAAGCCGCCAAGCGCGCCGGCTACGACAAAGCCATCACCTTCGAATTCAGCCACTTCATGAGCCCCCAATCGGCTTACATTCAAGCCGGGCATCTCTACGACCGCTACAAAGAGTATTTCGAAATCAAATAAATCACACCCTCCGCGCCACCTAAAAGGCAATGGAGGGTGCGTCCTTGCAACCAATTAATCAACAAACCACCATATTAACTATCTCTTAAACAACATCTATCAACTAATTATTTATGAAAAACTACAACTTAGGCTATCTCATATTCCTGTCGCTGGCAGCCGCATTGGGCGGATTTCTGTTTGGCTACGACACAGCCGTAATCTCGGGCACTATCAGCATGGTTGCCGTGCAGTTTGGTCTCGACAGCATCAGCCAAGGCTGGTATGTGGGCTGCGCACTTGTAGGCTCAATAATGGGCGTGCTCATGGCAGGCTATATGGGCGACCACCTCGGACGCAAACGCACCATGATAATCTCGGGCGTGCTGTTCACCGTGTCGGCTGCCGGATGCGCCATCAGCGGCTCGCTCAACGAGTTGGTGGCTTACCGCATTATTGGCGGCGTGGGCATTGGCGTGGCGTCGATTGTGTGCCCGCTCTACATTAGCGAAATGGCTGTAGCCCAATACCGCGGACGCCTGGTGTCGTGCTATCAGCTCGCAATCACTGTGGGTTTCCTCGGCGCTTACCTGGTGAACTATGCATTGCTCGCCTATTCGCAGAGCGGTGCCGTGCTTGGCGATTGGGCACATACGATTTTCGTGAGCGAAGTGTGGCGCGGCATGCTGGGAATGGAAACGCTGCCGGCGTTGCTGTTCTTTGCAGTGATTTTCGCCATACCCGAAAGCCCGCGTTGGCAAATATTGCGCGGCAACACCGATGCCGCACGCAGCACTTTCAAGCGCATCTACACCACCGAGCATGCCGTCGATGAGCAAATAGCCGCTTCGCAGGAAGTGAGCAAAAAAAGCACCGACACCGCCGAGTGGCGCATGCTGTTTGCCCCGGGCATCTTCAAAGCGCTCATCATTGGTGTTTGCATTGCCATTCTCGGGCAATTCATGGGCGTGAATGCCGTGCTCTACTACGGTCCCAAGATATTTGAAGACGCCGGCCTCAGCGGCGGCGACTCGCTGTTCTACCAAGTGATGATTGGACTGGTGAACACCCTCACCACCGTGCTGGCGCTGGTAATCATCGACCGCGTAGGCCGCAAGCAACTCATCTATTGGGGCGTGAGCGGAATGATTGTTTCGCTAATTGCCATTGCCGTCTATTTCACCTTCGGCGCCCAATGGGGCATCTCCAGCATCGTGCTTTTGGTGTTCTTCCTCGCCTACATCTTCTTCTGCGCCGTGTCGATTTGCGCCGTGGTGTGGGTGCTGCTAAGCGAGATGTACCCCGTGAAAGTGCGCGGGCTTGCCATGAGCATTGCCGGACTGGCTTTGTGGATTGGCACCTACCTCATCGGGCAGCTCACCCCGTGGCTGCTTGAGAACATCACACCTGCAGGCACATTCCTGCTCTTTGCCGCAATGTGCGTGCCTTATATGCTCATCATGTGGCGTCTGGTGCCCGAAACCACCGGCAAAAGCCTCGAAGAAATCGAGAAATACTGGACCAAATAACCATCCGCCGGTCCTGAACTCTCTCAATAACAATCTATCGACATCAACAAACAACAACTACAATATCAACAACTTAAAACTTACGTTCTATGGAGTTAAACTCTAAATCTAATTCGATGAGCATACTGCAGCGCATAGCTGTAGCGATGATGCTTATGGTTGCAATTCCGGCTCTCGGTTTTGCACAAAAGATTTCGGGTACAGTAACCGACGAACAAGGAGAGCCTCTGGTGGGCGTCTCGGTTGTCATCAACAAGACAAACGCCGGAGTCAGCACCGACCTCAACGGCAAATACACTCTTGCTGCCGAAAAGGGTCAGACCGTGACATTCTCCTACGTTGGCATGGTTACCCAACAAGTGAAAGTGGGCAACGCCAAAACAATCGACGTTGTGCTCAAGCAATCAGCCACCAACCTCGACGACGTTGTCGTTGTGGGCTACGGCAAACAAAAGAAATCTTCAATCACAGGCGCCGTTTCAGCCATCAAGGGCGAGGAACTGCTTGTGTCACCTTCCACCCAGCTCACTCAGATGCTCGGTGGTAAAGTGGCTGGTATATCATCAATCCAGACCTCGGGCGAACCTGGTGTCGACCAAGCATCGCTGCGCATTCGCGGCTCAAGCAAGCCGGTCACCTACATTGTCGACGGTGTGCCTCGTCCTATCGACGAAGTCGACCCTAACGACATTGCAAGCCTCTCGGTGCTGAAAGATGCTGCCGCAACTGCCGTTTATGGTCTTAACGCCTCGGGCGGTGTGATTATCGTCACCACCAAGAAAGGCGCCGTGGGCACTCCTCGCGTAACCTACGACGGCTCGATTGGTGCCTCGATGAACGCCAACTTCCCTAAGTTTATGAATGGTGTTCAGTTTATGAACTACTACAACATGGGCGAACTCATGGACCAACTGGCAAACGGTCAAATCACCGACCGCAGCCAATATGTGCCCAAGTTCACCAAGGAGATGTTCCAACTTGCCACCAACGGCGATTTCACCGACGGTTATGAGGATTACGACTACATTGGCAAGGTGTTTGGCACCGGCACTACCACAAAGCACAACCTGTCGATGCAAGGCGGTACTGAAAACCACAAATACTATGCTTCAATTGGCTACCTCGGTCAAAAAGGTAACATCGACCGCTTCAACTACGACCGCTACTCGATGCGCTTCAACCTCGAGAGCAAGCTGGCTGAGCACTGGACACTCGAAATGGGTGCTGCCGGCTTGGTTTCAACCCGCAAGCAACCTGGCTACAACTCGGGTGGTGCCGACAACGGTTACACCGAAGTGGGCTACTTCTCGATTGCTCACCAAGCAATTGCCATGCACCCCTACTTGAGCCCGAAGAAAGACGGCTACTACACCGGCGTGGTGTCGAACAACGGTTCGTCGCCTAACAGCCCTCTTGCCTCAATCTACGATTCGGGTTACAAGAAAACCAACGGCTTGGAACTGGCAACCAACATCTCGCTGCAATTCGATTGCCCATGGGTGAAAGGCCTTTCAGCCAAGGTTAGCGGTGCATTCGACTACAGCAACTCGCGCAACAAGAACCTCGACATTCCGTTCCAGGTTATGCAATACAACAAGGACGACGGCTCGTTCACCCTCGTGCAAAGCGAAAAAGGCACTTCGGTGAAAGTTGGCGAAGGCTCAACCTACAGCCAACAGTTGCTCGGTAACTTCCAAATCAACTACGACAACACCTTCAACAGCGTTCACAACGTGTCGGTTTTGGCTCTTGTTGAAGCTCGCGACTACAAGAGCAATGGCCACAGCGCTTACGCTAAGGACCTCGACTTCCCCGAGCTGCCCGAATTGAGCATGGGCACCATGGAAAACCTTGGCGGATGGAGCGACCAGAGCCGCCGCATGGGCTACGTGTTCCGCGCAAGCTACAACTACGACAGCCGCTACTTCGCTGAATTCTCGGGTCGTTACGACGGTTCTTATAAGTTTGCAGGCAACGTCAGCGGCAAGCGCTGGGGCTTCTTCCCATCAGGCTCTATTGCATGGCGCCTGTCGAAGGAATCGTTCATGAAAGGCACTTCAAGCTGGCTCGACGACCTCAAGCTGCGCGCATCAATCGGTCTTACCGGCGACGACAGCGGCTCCGACGCTTACGCCTACCTCAGCACCTACGCTTTCGGCAACAAGCTCACCCTCGACAACACCACTGTCAACTCAATCTATCTGGCTTACATTGCCAACCCGAACCTCACATGGACCAAGACCCGCTCGCTCAACTACGGCTTCGACGCCACCCTGTGGCACGGCTTGCTCGCCATTGAGTTCGACGCATTCTACAACTACACCTACGACATCCTGCAATCGCTTGGCAGCGACTATCCACCATCGATGGGCAGCTACCACCCAAGCTACGCCAACCTCGGCGCAACCGATGCCAAGGGTATCGACGTGCTCGTGACACACAACAACAAGTTTATGGTTGCAGGCAAACCGTTGCACTACACCATCGGCGCTAACCTCTCGTGGGCTAAGAACCGCTGGATTAAATATCCAGACGCACCAAACATCCCCGAATGGCAAAAAGTTACAGGCACAAGCCTCAACGCCACCTACGGTTGGGTAGCCGACGGACTATATCGCTCGGAAGAAGAAATCGACAACTCGGCTTGGTTCGGCACACGTCCTAACGTGGGCGACATCAAGTATGTCGACCTCAACGGCGACGGCAAAATCGACTACGACGACCGCGGTCGCATCGGTCGCGGCTTGCGTCCAACCATCACCTTCGGCTTCAACTTGGCTGCCGACTGGAATGGCTTCGACCTCAACGCCCAATTCACCGGCGGTGCTCACTTCGACGTGTCGATGACCGGTACCTACTACAACGGCTACGACGACAACACCATCTGGACACAGACCTTCAAAGAAGGCGGCAACTCGCCATTGTTCCTCGTCACCAACGCCTACAACATCGACAATCCTAACGGCACAATGCCTCGCCTCACCACCGGCAAATGCAGCCACGGCGGCGACAACGGATTGGCTTCGACATTCTGGTTCCGCAAAGGCGACTACCTGCGCCTGAAATCGTTGCAGATTGGCTACTCGCTGCCTCGCAGCATCATCGGCAAGATTGGCATTCAAAAACTGCGCTTCTATGCCCAAGCCAACAACCTCTTCACCCTCGACAACCTGCCTAAGGGCTTCGACCCCGAATCGCCTGAGGTTAACAACGGATACTACCCACAACAGCGCACTGTGATGGGCGGTTTAACTCTAACTTTCTAACAAAATCATGACATCAATGAAAACTAAAATATCAGCATTTCTGTTGTCGGCTTTCGCAGCGTTTTCGTTGGCTTCGTGCAGCGATTTTCTCGACACCACTCCACACGACTCTGCTTCTGACAAGCTGATTTGGAGCAAATATGACTATGCCAAACTGCAAGCCAACTACATGTATGAGGACCTAAACCTCATCAACGGTTATGGCGACGGCACCGGTTGCACCCGCGACTGCTCGATTGGGCTCTCCGAGGCGCTCACTCCGCTCTTTAAATACGGCGGCTACAACTACACTTCGCTCAACCGAATCCCTTCGGAATTTGCCTACGGCACTCAGTCGACGCTCACCAAGAGCTACGTCGACGCCTATCTGGGCTGCTGGACTTCGCTCTATCGCTACATCTCAACAGTGAACCAGAGCATTGCCAACATGAAGAAGTATGCCACATTCGACGAAGCCAAGAAAACCGAACTCGAAGCCGAGTTCCGATTCTTCCGCGGCTACTACTATTCAATTCTGGCAAAGCGCTATTCAAAGCTGGTTCTTTACACCGACAATATGGACGAATACAACAAGGACAAAGAGCCTGTCGACCGTTCACAAGTGTATCAGCTCATCTACGACGACCTCAAGTTTGCCGGCGAGAACCTGCCGGTGAGCATCAAGCCTAACGGTCGCCTCACCTCGGGTGCAGCCTATGCCCTGCTCTCTCGCGTGATGCTCTTTGCCGAACGCTGGAGCGACGCCAAGGCTGCTGCCGAAAAGGTTATGGAAATGGGATACTCGATGCCATCTGACCTCGAAACTCCTTACACCGTTGGCGGCGAAGGCGCTATATTCCAATTCTGCTTCGACCTCACTGCTCAAACACACCAATTCGACTGCTACTACTCGCCGGGCGGCGACAAGGCTGAATACAACAACCCCATCAGCGGCGGTTACGGCTGTCCTACTCAGGAAATGGTGGAATCGTTTGAACTTGCCACCGGCGGCAAGCCCGATTGGACTCCTTGGCACACCGAACACGGCACTCAGGACACTCCTCCTTACGAAGAGCTTGAACCTCGCTTCCACCACACCATTCTCTACAACGGTGCCGACTGGAAGGACCGCACTATCGAATCGTATGTAGGTGGCGCCGACGGCTGGCTCGAATGGATGAAGAACGACATGTGCGACGGCAAATCGGCCACCAGCTACTATCTGCGCAAGCTTGTTGACGAAGAAAACTACTTCGCCAACAGCACCAAGTGCACCAAGCCGTTCACATTCATCCGTCTTGCCGAGGTTGTGCTCAACTACGCCGAAGCATGCTATCGCCTTAACGACAACGGCAACGCACTTGCTGCCGTGAACGAAATTCGCACCCGTCCGGCTGTTGGCCTGCCCGCCATCAACAAGAGCGGCGAAGAACTCATGGAAGCCATCCGCCAGGAACGCAAAGTGGAATTGGCCTACGAAGGTCAATACTATTGGGATATGCGCCGCTGGAATCTGGCTCACACCGCATTCACCGGCGTCCGCGCTCACGGATTCAAGATTGTGAAGGAAGCCAACGGTTCGTTCACCTACTACTATGTTGAAGTTGACGACCAAAACCGCAATTTCCCTCAGAAACTCTACACGTTGCCTGTTCCGCAATCGGAATTGGAGAACAACAAACTCATGTCGCAAGACAACGCTTGGAACTAACACTTAAAGCACAAACATCACAATGAAAAAGAATATATTATTCCTTCTCGTGCTGGTGATGGCGGCACTCTCCTCTTGCGAGGACCCGCAATACGTTGCACCAACCGCCGACCGCCAAGGTCTCACCAGCCTCACCGCCATATTCACCTCTGGTCCGTTTGTCGACCAGCAAATGGCTAAATTGGAAATCAGCGACCCTGTGCCCGACCGCCTCGTCATACCTGTGCCTTGGTTCTATCCCGAGACTTCCGACGACGAAACCACGCCGTATATGACCAACGTGCGCGTTCAGGCCCAATTGTCGCCAAACTGCTTCATCTCGCCTGCTCTCACCATCCTCGACCTCACCAAGGAGAACGAGTTCACCTACACCGACGCGCAAGGCAAGAGCAAGAAGATTATCATCACCGGCGAACGCGTTAAGAGCAACGCTTGCGAACTGCTGGCATTCTCAATCAACAACCCTGAAATCAGCGGTATCATCGACAAGGGCGCCAAGAAGGTGTCGCTCATCTCTGCCGACGACCTCTCTGAAGCATTTGCAACTGCCGAAGTGAGTGCACACGCCACCATCAGCCCCGACCCAAGCACTACAGCGCTCAACTACAACGAGCCTGTCACCTTCACCGTTACGGCTCACGACGGCGTAACCTCGTGCAACTACACCGTGCTCAAGGAAGTGCCTGAAAAGATTCCTTCGGGCTTCAACAAGGATGGCGTTGAACTGCTGTTCAACTTCGACCCGGTTTCGAACCTTGGCATGCCTAACTACGAAACTTTCGTTGGTCCTACCATTGCAGCCCTCAAGGGCAAAGTGGTGCTCTGCGTAGGCGACGGCAGCACACCAATCTACGTGAACGGACTCACCGGCGCTAAGCAAGGCACCATCAACTTGGGCAGCGCATCGGCTGGTAGCATCACCAACGACGAAGCCGAACACCTGCTCATCGTAAACAAGGCAGCCGGCGGCGAACAAGTGAACATCTACGCCACTTCGTCGGTAACCGAGGCTCCTACTCTGGTTTACTCGTTCACCAACAGCAGCACGTTCCCAATGGGCTCGAAGATTAAGTGTATTGGCGACATCAACACCAACGCCGTGATTACAATCACCAACGAAGGCATCGACGGCGTATCTACTTGCAGCGAATTTACCGTAATTCAAGTGCAAGGCGGCAAGGGTGTAGGTCACCAAGTGATGAACGTTTCAGCCACTGGCTTCGGCTGGGGCAGCGCACCTGTCAACTTCACCACCGTTGTGCCTCGCACCATTGGTCTTGACGGCGTATTCCTGAGCTACTACGGCCCGAGCACCCTGTCGTTCATCAGCATCGACGGCACAGTGAGCGGCAACTTCAACTCCGACACCACAGGATGGGGCTTGAACCCGAACTGCCTCGACTCGAAGGCGTTCAACAACCAGAACTATCTGGCACTGTTCGTCGTTAGCCACTTCCCGGCTTGGGGCATGGGTCCGCAACTCTATCTTTACAACGTATCGGACATGAACAAATTCACCGGTAACGACGTCACCGACTTGGCTTGCCTCGAACTCACCAACCAAAACATCGACTGGTATCAGACAGGAAGCTACTCAGTGGCTTCGGGCGACGTGGTGATTGCTCCGAGCGCCGACGGATTTAAACTCTACATCTACTACTACGACCACAACTCGCAGGCATTCGGCGGCTACGTTGCCGACTGCATCAAGCGTTGATGTCGACAAATTTTTAGCGCGGTTGCCGCTTCCGCCCGCGAGGCGGCAATCGCTATTTTTTTCACATTAACTCAAATAAACCTAAACAGAATTTATGAAAATCAACAAATATATGTTCCTACCTGCCCTGATTGCACTTGGCATGGCGTCGTGCAACGGCGAAGGCGACGGCAATGTGCAAATGTGGGAATGGGAAACTCCCGAAGCCCCTGTCGAAGTCGACCCATACGTTGAAAAGGGATGGACAAACGTCACCAAGGACTACGGCGAAATGCCCGAATACATTCGTGTGTACAGCAGCCCTGCCAAACTGCAGGACAAAGACGTGAAAGCCTTCATTGCAGTGGCTGACGCCACCAAGGCTAAGTTTGACGTGGTTGGCGGCGCCGAAGGCTACAGCACACCAAGCCAATTCTATGAAGCCGACGCTGCTCCGATTATCATCAACGGCGGTTTCTTCTACGACGGCTCGTCACTGAGCCTCGTTTGGCGTAACGGCGAACTGGTTTGCCCTAACGTGCAAGTCGACAGCCCCGACTGGAGCGAAACATGGTATTATATGCCTCGCGGCGTATTCGCCAAGAAAGCCGACGGCTCGTTTGAAGTGGGTTGGACTTGGACCGACCTGCAAGACCACACCTATTGGTATCCTACACCTATGCCACTCGAAAACGGCCGCAAGCCCGACGCTTCGTATCCTGCCGGCGCAAAAGATTTTCAGGCAGTCACTGCCATTGGTGGCGGTCCGGTGCTGGTTAAAGGTAACGAAATCATCAACAGCTACGAAGACGAATATCTGCTCATCAACCCAACAGGCAACCGTCCGCGCACCGCAATCGGCTACAACAGCACCGACCACAAGCTCGTGCTCTTTGTTTGCGAAGGCGACGGCATGACATCGGGCATTGCAGGCATGACCCTCGAAGACGTGGCTAATGTGATGAAAGACCTCGGTTGCGACGAAACCTGCAACCTCGACGGCGGCGGCTCGTCGTGCATGTTGGTTAATGGCAAGGAAACCATCAAACCAAGCGACGGCTCGCAACGCAGCGTGGTTAACGGCGTTTCGCTCAAATAAAAACATCGGCATTATTTAGATTCTTTTTTTTGCATTTTATCCTACGATGAAGATTTCAAATATTGTCTACTCTCTCCGCGTTTTGGCTTTGTCGAGCCTTGCTGCCTCCATGCTTCTTTCGTGCTCGAAAGAGGACGACGACCCATGGTGGGACAAACCCGGCGAAGAAAAGCCCGACCCGAAACCCAACCCCGACCCCGACCCAAACCCCACCAAATCAATCAACGCATTCATGTGGATTGATGCCGGCGGCAACTTCGAGCAATTTGCCAACTCCGAAGCCAACATCCGCGCCGAGCTGAAAAAGCTCAAGGATGCCGGCGTGACCGAGATTGTGGTGGATGTGCGTCCAACCACCGGCGACGTGCTGTTCAATAGCTCGGTGTGCGAAGGGGTGAAGCGTATGGACGTGTGGCGAGGCAGCCAATATGTTTGGGTGGAACGCACCGCATCGTTCGACTATCTGCAGACCTTCATCACCGAAGGTCATGCACTGGGGCTGAAAGTGAACGCCTCGATGAACACCTTTGTGGGCGGATACCTCTGTCCATACGGGCTCGGCAGCGAAGGCATGCTGTTCCGCGACTCGTCGAAGAAGGCTTGGGCTACGTCGATTTCAACCTCTCAGGGCATCGTCAACACCATGGACCTGCTCGACTCCGAAACCGACTACGGCGCAAAATTCCTCAACCCCGCCAACGACGAGGTGCAGAAGTTTGTCCTTCAGATTATTGCCGACTTGGCTAAATACGACCTCGACGGCATCATCCTCGACCGTTGCCGCTACAGCGACTACAACCTCATGAGCGATTTCTCCGACGATAGCCGCAAGAAGTTTGAGCAATTCATCGGCTCAACCGTAAGCAACTATCCCGGCGACATCCTGCCTGCCGAAACCGACGTCACACTGCCGGCTTCGCAGCCTCGCTACTGCAAGCAATGGCTCGAGTTCCGCGCCAAAACCATTCACGACTTCATCGTCAAGGCTGCCGAAAAGGTTCATTCGGTAAACTCAAAGATTCGCTTCGGCGCCTATGTGGGCGGTTGGTATTCGTCGTACTACGCTTCGGGCGTAAACTGGGCAAGCCCGAAATACAACACCATGAGCGACTTCCCCACTTGGGCAAACGCCAACTATCACAACTGGGGATATGCCGACCATTGCGACTTTATGTTCATCGGAGCATACGCATCGGCATCGGCAATCTACGGCTCGGGCGAATGGACTGTGCAAGGCTTCTGCAAGAATGCCAAGAAGTATTTTGCAGGCGACACCAAGTTCTACGGCGGTCCCGACATTGGCAACAGCGACGGTTGGACCGACGGCGGTCAGCAGAGCAAGATTCCGCAAGTAATCGACGTATGCTGTCAGGAAACCGACGGTTTCTTCATCTTCGACCTCTGCCACGTGCGCATGTTCAACTATTGGAGCTCACTGAAAAGTGGCATCACCCAATATCTGCAAAAAACTAATTAACCAACCCGATAAAGCTTTATTTTCATAAGTGAATAAACGCAAATCTCTATCTCGCAATGTTGCAGGCTTCGTGCTTGCAACATTGTTTTCACTCACAGCAGCTGCCTCCCCTACAGGCGGCATCAAGCTGCGCACAATAGGTGGCTGTGTGAGCGCCCAGGGCACTCCGCTTGCCGGCGTGGCTGTCACCGACGGCTCGAACATCGTGCTCACCGACTCGCAGGGCTGCTACAGCCTTGCCACGATGCCCGACACCCGCTTTGTATACATCTCCACACCTTCGGGCTACGACGTGCCGCTTAGCCAAGGTTCAATTCCTCTATTCTATCAATCTCTCACTCCCTCCGACAGCATCTACGATTTCCACCTCACGCCCTCAGCCTCGCAAGACTCAAAACACGCCTTTGTGGTGCACACCGACGTGCAGGTGACATCGAAATCCGACGTCGACCAATTCGCCAAGCAAATCGTGCCCGACACCAAGCAAACTTTGCAGCGACTCAGCGAGCAAGGCTATAAGGTGTTCGCAACCGACTGCGGCGACATCGTGGGCGACACACCAAGCCTTTTCGACAGCTACATCAATGCCTGCAAGGTGCTGAACACGCCATTCTTTCGCATTATCGGCAACCACGACATGGACTATTGGGGACGCTCGTTCGAAACTTCTTATCGAACCTTCAACCGCCTTTTCGGACCCACTCACTACTCGATGAACTGCGGTGAAGCCCACTACATTTTCATCAACGATAATTTCTACACCGGTTTCGGCATCAACTATATCGGATACATTCCCGAAAACACTCTACGCTGGCTTGAACAGGACCTCAGCCTGCTGCAAAAAGGCGCTCTGGTGTTTGTGTTCATGCACATTCCTTCGGCTGAAAGCACCGACCTCGACCACGCCACGTTCAACTACGATTGGCTTGCCAACGTGCGCCAATTCCACCACATGTTCAAGGATTTCAATACGCACATCATCAGCGGTCACACTCATTTCAACGCGAATCTGGAATTCAACAGCCGCCTCTACGAGCACGTGACGGCAGCCGTGTGCGGCACTTGGTGGCGCACCGAGGAATGTATGGACGGCACTCCGCGCGGCTACGGCGTGTATATGGTCGACGGCAACCGCGTGAGCTGGCTGTATAAAAGCGCCGGCTACCCCGATAGCTACCAGCTGCGCGCCTATCCGCCCGGATGCGCCAGCGAATACCCCGACGAGGTGGTGGCTAACGTGTGGAACTACGACAGCCGCTGGCGCGTGGAGCTGCTTGAAGACGGCAAGCCCACTGCCACCATGAAGCAATACACCGGTTTCGACCCCGTCTCGCATGCTCATTGCAGCGATAAGAAGGTGGTGCTCTACGATTGGATTTCGCCAATCACCAACCCACACATGTTTCATGCCCGCCCCAAAAACCCGGCTGCCAAGCTGCAAGTGCATGCCACCGACCGCTTCGGCAACGTCTTCATTGCCGATGTGCAATCGCCTAAGCTTTAACACTACAAAACTCATAAAAACCCTGCATCTATGACATTAACCAAAAAACTAATAATATCGCTGCTCACTACATTCATCGGCTGCCTCGTAGCCGGTGCCGCCAACAACAAGCCGGCACTGATGTGGATTGACGGCGAAGCTAACTTTCAGCGCTTCAGCAATGCCGACTCCATTGAATACTACATCGACAAAATAGCTTCGCTGGGCTTCACTCATGCCGTGGTCGACGTGCGCCCAATTACGGGGCATGTGCTCTATCCAAGCGCCATTGCTCCGCTCGAAAAAGGCTTCGATGCACCGTTCGACTATCTGCAGCAATTCATCGACGCCGGGCACCGCCACGGCATAAAAGTACTGGCGTCAATCAATGTGTTCTGCGCCGGGCACAACTATCACGATTCGGGATTAATCTACAGCGAGCACCCCGAGTGGGCAAGCATGGTCTACGACCCTCGCCACGGCATCATCCCTATCACCCAACAGAAACACAAATACGGAGGAATGGTCAACCCTGCTCATCCGCAATATCAGCAATACATCATCGCGCTGATGAAGGAGATTGCCTCGCGCTATCCCGCACTCGACGGACTGATGCTCGACCGTGCCCGCTACGATGGCATTCAAGCCGACTTCTCGCCTCTCAGTCGCTCGTTGTTTGAGCAATATATAGGGGAAACGGTGGTAAATTTTCCCGACGACATCCTCACATGGAAAAAGAGCGGAGGGCGCAACCACACCGCCGTGCCCGGCAAATGGTTCGGCAAATGGATTGAATGGCGCGCCAATGTGATACGCGATTTCTTTGCCGAAGCTCGCAAGGCTGTGAAGGCTGTCAACCCAGCCCTCGCCTTTGGAACATACACCGGCGCCTGGTATCCGTCATACTACGAGGTGGGCGTGAATTTCGCCAGCAAAAGCTACGACCCGTCGAAACAATACCCCTCTTGGGCAACACCTACATACAAAAACACCGGCTTAGCCGAATTGTTCGACATCTACGCCACTGGCAACTATTACACCGACATACGCCTCCGCGACTATCACGGCAGCGAGGTGTGGAACGAAACCGACAGCCAAGCCAGCCAAGGCTCGTGGTATTGTGTCGAAGGCTCGAACATCAACCTGCGCACGATTATGGGCGGCAAGCCTTTCTTGGGCGGCGTGTTGGTGAGCCAATTCTATAAATCTCCGCAAAAACTCAGCGATGCCATTGCCGAAAACCTGCGCTCAAGCGACGGGGTGATGGTGTTCGACATTGTTCACATCATAACACATAACCTATGGAACGAAATATCGAAAGGAATGAACCAAACAAAGGCACAGTGAAACAGCGTGCCATGGCGCTCGACGCCCTGCGCGGCTACGCCATCCTCACCATGGTGCTTAGCGCAACGGTGGTCTACGGCATATTGCCCGGATGGATGTATCATGCCCAAGTGCCGCCACCCGACCATGTGTTCAACCCCAATCTGCCCGGTTTGACGTGGGTCGACCTGGTGTTTCCGTCGTTTTTGTTTGCCCTCGGAGCGGCGTTGCCGTTCTCGGTGGGCAGAAAGCACTCGCAAGGCGTAGCTACATGGCGCTTGGCGCTCAATGCGCTTTGGCGAGGCATTAAACTGGCGTTCTTTGCCATCGTCATTCAGCATCTCTATCCCTATATGACCGGCAATCCGCAATGCTGGAGCAACTGGGTTATAGCCCTTATAGGATTTGCCCTGCTGTTTGCCATATTCGTCCGCTTGCCATCTCGCCTGCCCAAATGGGTGCATAAAGTGGTGCCGGCAGCCGGCGTTGCTGCCATGGCTGCTCTGCTATATGCGGTGCACGGCAGCGACTTCTCGCTCTCGCAAAGCAACATCATCATTCTCATTCTTGCCAACGTGTGCGTATCTGCCACGCTGCTTTATGTGTTCACCATCAACCACCCGATGGCTCGTATCGCAGTCACGGGTGCAGTGATGGCTCTGTTCATCTCGGCAAACGCCGACGCCAATTCGTGGACTGCCTGGCTGCTTCATTTCACCTCGGCACCGTGGCTCTATCAACCACGCTATCTCGAATATCTGCTGATAGTGATTCCCGGCACATTCGCCGGCGAAATGCTGCTTAAGCACATCGCCAACACCACAACCGACACCGCCACCAAGCCCACCACAGCCATCGCCATCGCTGCCACGGCTCTGGCGTTGGTGATTGTGAACTTGTGCTGCCTCTACACCCGCGCCTTAGTGCTCAATCTGGTGCTCAACGCCTTGCTGCTCGTAGTTGGCTACTGCCTCGTGCGCCGCGGCGAAGGCTACACCGCCCTGTGGCGCCAGTTGTGGACCTGCGCTGCTGCAATGGTGGCTCTCGGGCTGTGCTTCGAGGCATACGAAGACGGCATCAAGAAGGACCCTGTGACAGTAAGCTATCTGTTCACCACAGCAGGGCTGTCGTTTGCCACGCTGGTATTCCTCAGCGTGCTCACCGACTATTTCCGCTTGCATCGTGCCACTGCTTTCCTTGTGGAATCGGGGCAAAACCCCATGGTGGCATACGTGGCTGTCGACCTTGCCATCTACCCGGTGCTCAACCTGCTGGGCGTGATTCGCTGGTTTGGCGTGTTCTACCAATCGCCGTGGTTGGGTGCTCTGCAAGGCTTCATCCTCACGTCGTTGGCTGTGGCAATAACCATGTTCTTCACCCGACGCAAATGTGTTTGGCGCACCTGAGTATTTTTTAATTGAATATAAACCCACAAAACAATAAACAATGAACACCAAAATACAACGTACCATCAAATATGCCCTCGCAGCCGTGCTCACCGCTGCCGGTTTTTCTGCCATGGCGCAACCAAAGGCTTCATATCAAGTGATTCCTTTACCAAATTCGATAGTCAGCAATCAGGGCGAACCCTTTGTGCTGCAACAGGGCGTTAGCATACGCTGCGACGCCGCTCTGCAAACCGAAGCGCAACTGCTTGCGCAATACATCAAGCAGTCGACGGGCATCGCCGTAGAACCTGACGGCAAAGGCACGCCCATTGTGCTGCACGCCTCGCTCAGCCACGCCAACCGCGAAGCATATAGGCTCACGGTGTGTGCCGACAGCATTGTGATTAACGGCGCCTCGGCTGCCGGAACCTTCCGTGGCATAACCACGCTGCGCAAATCGCTGCCGCAAAGCCAGTCGCAACAGGTGGCTTTGCCGGCTGTAACCATCACCGACGCTCCCCGATTTGCCTATCGCGGCATGATGTTCGACGTCAGCCGCCATTTCTACGGTGTCGACGAGGTGAAGCAGTTCATCGATATGTTGGCATTGCACAATATGAACACCTTCCACTGGCACCTGACCGACGACCAAGGTTGGCGCATCGAAATTAAGAAGTATCCGCGCCTCACCGAGGTGGGCTCGATGCGCACACAAACCGTCATCGGTCGCAATCCGGGCAAATGGGACGGCGTGCCTCACGGCGGATTCTACACCCAAGAGCAGGTGCGCGACGTGATTCGCTACGCTGCCGAGCGCCACATCGAGGTGATTCCCGAAATTGATATGCCGGGACACATGCGCGCTGCTTTGGCTGCCTATCCGCATCTGGGCTGCACTGGCGGTCCGTACGATGTGTGGACGCAATGGGGCGTGAGCGACGAGGTGCTTTGCGTGGGCAACGACAGCACTATGCAATTCATCAGCGATGTGCTGAACGAAATCATCGACCTATTCCCGTCGCAATACATCCACATCGGCGGCGATGAGTGCCCGAAAATACGCTGGAAAGAATGTCCGCGCTGCCAAGCTCGCATCGCAAGCGAAGGCATCACCGCAAAAGGCAAATTCTCGGCTGACGACCGCCTGCAAGGCTATGTCACTCGCTTTGCCTACAACGTAATCAAGCAGCGAGGCAGAACAATGATTGGTTGGGACGAAGTGCTTGAGTGCGACGTGCCAAGCGATGCCATCGTCACCTCGTGGCGTGGCGATGCCGGTGCCATCGACGGCGCCCGACGCGGCAACCGCGTGATTCTCTCGCCTAACACGCATCTCTATTTCGATTTCTATCAGAGCAAGGAGACTCAGTTCGAGCCGTTCGCCATTGGCGGATTCATCCCGGTGGAGCGCGTCTACAGCTTCGAACCGGTGCCTAAGCAGCTCAATGCTGCCGAATCGGCGCTCGTGCTTGGCGCTCAAGCTAATCTCTGGACCGAATACATTCCCACATTCTCGCAGGTGCAATATATGGCTATGCCTCGCGTGGCTGCGCTTGCCGAGGTGCTTTGGACCGACGCCCGACACAAAAATTACAACGACTTCCTCGACCGCGTGCCGGCATTGTTTGCCACCTACGATGCGCTGGGCTATAACTACGCGCGTCACCTTGCCGACATCTCGCCAAAATACACGCCAAAGACCGATGCCCACGCCCTCGAAGTGACGCTAACAACGCTGAAAGGTCGCACCATTCACTACACCCTCGACGGCACAAAGCCAACCGAGCAGTCGCCGGTATACACTCGCCCGTTCACCATCGGCGCATCGAGCATACTGCGTGCCGTGTCGATGGCAGGCGGTAAGCTTAGCCGCGAACTGGTTGACACCGTCACCGTGAACGGCGTCGCCACGTTCTGCCCTGTCACCTTCAACAGTCAGCCTAACGAAAACTACGCCTTCGACGGCGCTCCTACGCTCACCGACGGACTCGTGGGCAACGGCAACTATCGCACCGGTCGCTGGATTGGTTTCGTGGGCAACGACTGCGACGTTACCATCGACCTCGGCAAAGCCACAAAAGTGAGTCAGGTAGACTTCAACTGCTGCATATTTCAGTGCGACGGCGTGGTTGACGCTGCCGGCATTGAAGTGCTCGGTTCCACCGACGGCAAGAAGTTTGCACCGATGTTCCAAAAGGATTATCCCGAAATCAGCCGCGAACAAGAGTTTGGCGTGGCTCGTCACAGCGAGCAGTTCAAGGCACGCCGCGTGCGTTATGTGCGCGTGATTGTAAAGAGCGTGAAGCAGTTGCCTGCATGGCACGTTTTCCCCAACTCCAACGCATTTGTGTTTGTCGACGAAATAACCCTGAAATAAGTCCCGTTTATGAACCGTAATCTTGCCTTTGCTTGCGCCTTGTGGCTGCTCGGCTCGTTGTCGCTGAGGGCTGCCGACGTGCTGCCCGTCACCGGCAGCTGGGTGAACCTGTTCTATCAAGACCAACGCAACCAATATTCCAACCCTGCCGGGGTGGATTGCACCGACCCTGCGCTGTGGCACGCCAAAATGTGCGAAATGCACTCTATGGGCATTGAATATGCAGTGATTATGGCTGTTGCCAACGAGGGCAAGGCTTGCTACCCGTCGCAACTGATGCCGCACGCCTACACGCACCAGCAAAGCCCTGTCGACGCCATCCTGCAAGCTGCCGACAGCCTGGGCATGAAGGTGTTTCTTTCCATCGGTTGGGCTAAGGACCAGGACGACAACCTGCGCAACAAAGCCACGCTGCGCCGTCAACTGCAAATAATGGGCGAATTGGCTAAAATCTACGGCAATCGCACCTCGTTCTACGGCTGGTATCTGCCGGTGGAAGATTGCCTCGGTCCGGTGTTGAGCGACCACGCCGTTGTGGCGGTGAACAAACTGGTGGAGCGAGCTCACAGCATCACTCCGGGCAAGAAAACACTGATTTCGCCTTACGGGTTTTTCCGCTGCAATTTTTCCGACCCGCGTTTCGCCAAGCAAATCGAACGGCTGAAAGTCGACATCATTGCCTATCAGGACGAGGTGGGTTGTGTGCGCGAATCTTATCCCATGCCCCGACTCAAACAAGCGTGGAAACACATGAAGGCTATTCACAACCGCACCGGCATTGAGTTTTGGGCAAACTGCGAACTGTTCACCTGGACAGCCGGCACCAACAGCCGCAGTTCGGCGCTCGTGCCTGCTGCCATGCCGCGCGTGCTCAGCCAATTAGTGGCGGCTTCGCAAGGTGGAGTGAGCCGAATTATTTCGTTTATGACTTGTGGAATATGGGACCTTGGCACCAAGGGTTTTGCACTTGGCGACCCTCTCACAGCACGTTCTGCCGCCGAGAATTACATGGCGTGGCTCAACGGCGACCCGCTGCTGCACACCCTCGAGCAATCGATGTGCGGCACGCTGGCAAACTTGCTGCCTTGCAACAGCGCCCAGCCTCTCACCGACGGAGTGACTGCCGACGAGGACCCTTCGAACAGGGCTTGGCAACGATTCGATGCCGGCACGCACCGCATCACGCTCGATGCTCAGCCTGGCGCCGATAGGATATTCCTTCGCTTGCTCAACAGCGAAAAAAGCCAATTGCATCTGCCCGAAAAAATTGTTCTGCGTGCAACGCTGCCCAACGGCGAAACGAGCGTCATCGACACTGCGGCACCGCAGCCCTACCCCTATTCGCGCCACGACACATGGATTGAAGGCATAATGCTGCACCTCGGTGCGTCAGATACTTGCTCCGATGCGAATCAACCGGCAAAATGGGTGATTGAACTGCACTCGTCGAAGCCGTTTGCCATCGACGAAATCTACGCCCTCCCCCACTAATCATCAACGCCGCACAACACCTCTCGCATAACCCACCGAAGTGCTTGTTATACTTCCCCGTTCTGCGCCGCCTGCGTGTGTGTTAGGGCGTATTGCCATACGCCCCACACGCCTATCACCCACCTCTGCGGATTCAGCGGGTTCTGCGAGAGATACACTAACCGACAGCGATGTCTGGGTTATTTTGCGGATTTCTCTTTTTCCACTATGGCGTCAATCACGGCGATGGCTGTGATGGTGACCACGTCGCGCACGCTGGTTTCGAAGTCGGTGAAGTGGATAGGCTTGTTCAAACCCATCTGAATCGGGCCGATAACCTCCACGTCGTTGGTCATGAATTGCAGCAGCTTCGAGGCGGCGTTGGCGCTGCTCAAGTTAGGGAAAATCAGCGTATTCACATCCTTGCCGTTGAGGCGAGTGAACGGATATTTGCGGTCGCGCAGCTGGCGGTCGAGGGCAAAGTTGAGTTGCATCTCGCCGTCGATGGGGCGGTTAGGGTCTTCTTCCTGCAGTATTCTCACAGCCTCGTGCACGCTTGCCGGGCTGCCGTCCTTGTCGCTGCCGAAGTTGGAATACGACAGCATTGCCATTACCGGAGTGCGGTTGAAGAATTTCACGGCGTGTTCCGAGAGGCGTGCCACGTCAACCAGCGTCTCGGTGCTTGGGCGGCGGTTGATGAGCGTGTCGGCAATGAACAGGGTGCCTTTTTTGCTATTGAGGATGTGCATTGTGCCGAAATGCTTGAATCCGGGGCGAATGCCCACCACCTCTTTGGCAACCTTAATGGTGTTGCTATATTTTGTGTAAGTGCCGGTGATGAAGGCGTCGGCTTCGCCGGTTTCCACCATCATCATGCCAAAATAGTTGCGCTCGAACATCTTGTCGTTGGCTTCCTCGAAGCTGAATCCTTCGCGGCAACGCTTGTCGGCAAGAATCTGGGCAAAGCGTTCGCGGCGGGCAGCTTCGCGGTCGTGGCGCAGGTTAATCACCTCAATGCCTTCGAGGCTCACCTCGAGTTCGGCAGCCAGCTTGGCTATGCGTTCGTCGTTGCCGAGCAGAATTGGGTGGCAGATGCCCTCGGCGCGTGCCTGCACGGCAGCCTTGAGCATGGTTGGGTGAGCGCCTTCGGCAAACACCACGCGCTGCGGGTTGCGGCGTGCCATTTCGTAGAACTGCTGGGTGAGTTTGCTTTCCTGCCCGATTATTCGCTTCAGATGGGCAGCATATTCGTCCCAGTCGTCAATGGTTTTGCGAGCCACGCCGCTGCTGATGGCGGCACGGGCAACAGCCATCGACACGTCGGTAATCAGTCGTGGGTCTACGGGCTTAGGAATGAAATAGTCGCGTCCGAAAGTGAAGTTGTTCACATGATAAATCTTGTTCACCACGTCGGGCACAGGTTTCTTGGCAAGGTCGGCAATGGCATGCACGGCAGCCAGCTTCATCTCCTCGTTGATGGCAGAGGCAGCAGTGTCGAGTGCGCCGCGGAAGATGTATGGGAAACCGATTACGTTGTTGATTTGGTTGGGATAGTCGCTGCGACCGGTGGACATCAGCACGTCGGGACGGGCATCCATGGCGTCCTCGTAGGTGATTTCAGGCACCGGGTTGGCAAGTGCAAACACGATTGGGTCTTTAGCCATCGAGCGCACCATGTCTTTGGTGAGGATGTTGCCTTTCGACAAGCCGAGGAACACGTCGGCACCGTTGATGGCTTCGGCAAGGGTGTGAACGTCGCGTCGCGCAGTGGCAAATTCGCGCTTTTGCTCGTTGAGGTTAGGACGGTCGTTGGTGATTACGCCTTTGCTGTCGAGCATCACGATGTTTTCGCAGCGAACGCCAAGGCTAACATACAGCTTAGTGCAGCTGATGGCTGCCGCACCGGCTCCGTTCACCACCACCTTCACGTCTTCAATCTTCTTGCCTGCAACAATGAGCGCATTCAGCAGTCCGGCTGCCGAGATTATGGCAGTGCCGTGCTGGTCGTCGTGCATAACCGGAATGTCGAGCTCTGCCTTGAGGCGTCGTTCAATTTCGAAGCACTCAGGCGCCTTGATGTCCTCAAGGTTGATGCCGCCAAAGGTGGGCGCGATGGCTTTCACGGCTTCCACAAAGCGGTCGGGGTCTTTCTCGTTCACTTCGATGTCGAACACGTCGATGCCGCCGTATATCTTGAACAGCAGACCTTTACCCTCCATCACCGGCTTGCCGCTCAACGCGCCAATGTCGCCAAGCCCAAGCACCGCGGTGCCGTTGCTGATTACTGCCACCAGGTTGCCCTTGTCGGTGTACTTGTATGCGTCGTGCGGATTTTTCTGTATTTCGAGGCAAGGCTCAGCCACGCCAGGCGAGTATGCCAGACTCAAGTCGGTTTGCGTTTGATAGGGCTTTGTTGGAACCACTTCAATCTTTCCGGGACGGCCCTGCGAGTGGTAAGCCAAAGCAGCCTCTTTGGTTATTTTTGCCATAATCAAAAAAATGTAATGTTTCCTCTTTAATACAATCTTTTTTACTTATTAGTTTCATCAACAGGCGCAAAAAGCAGTGCGTAGATTCATCGACGGCGCCATTTGGCTAATAATGATTTTCAAAATTACAACAATTTTTGCGTTTTTCACGCACCTCGTTCAATAAAAACCCGATAAATTATTTTACGATGGCTTAAAAAAGTGGAGTTTAAGCAGCAAATATGCTTTGAAAATGAAAGGGAAATTGTTTAACTTTGTGAAAACTCATTAATTAGAATTGAACCTTAAAACATACGACTTATTTTTGACAATTATGGCAGGACAACAGCAAGAGCGAATAGTGTTTGTCGACTACATTCGTGTGGTGGCATGTTTCATGGTTATGCTTGTGCATGCAAGCGAGAATTTCTATGCAGCCGATTCGTCGGGGCTTGCGGGCAACGTGTCGATGCTCGCCAACGAGGCGAACCGCTTTTGGGTGGCATTCTACGATGGCGGTGTTGGGCGCACTTGCGTGCCGCTGTTCATGGTGGTGTCGGCATTCTTGCTGGTTCCGCTCAAGCCGGGTGTTGGCATGGCGCAGTTCTATCGCCGGCGCTTTGTGCGCATCCTGCCGCCGTTCATCATCTTCAGCCTCATCTATTGCTTCTTGCCGCTGGCATGGGGCGCCATGACTTTTGAGCAGTCGATTCACGACCTCGCCATGCTGCCTCTGAATTTCCCGTCGATGGGCGGTCACCTGTGGTTTATGTATCCTCTAATCAGCCTCTACCTCATCATGCCGGTGGTGTCGCCGTGGCTCGAACGTGCTTCGGCGCGCGACGAACTCCTGTTCATTGCCTTGTTTGCTGCTTCCACCTTCATTCCGTGGATTCATCAATGGATTTCGGGCGAAATATGGGGCGAGTGTTTCTGGAATCACTTCAGCATGCTGTGGTATTGCTCGGGCTATCTGGGCTACTTGGTGCTGGCTCACTACATACGCACCCACCTGCGTTGGAGCACGGGCAAACGCCTGGCAATAGGCTCGCTGTGCTTTGTGGCAGGTGCCGCATTCACGGCATGGTCGTTCTGGTGGCAGGGCGTTCCGGGCAGCCTCATCGACACGCCACGCCTCGAATGGTCGTGGGAATTCTGCACGCCGAACGTGCTGTGTGCCACATTCGGAGCATTCATCTTATTCTCGTGCATAAAGCAGGCAAAAGCGCCACGCATCATCGGCGAATTGTCGCGCCTGTCGTTCGGCATGTATCTGATGCACTTGCTGTTCTTGGCACCCATTGCTTCAGCCATCGTTGCCGGCAATCCTGCCCAGCCGCTCATCCCCGTGGCACTGGCAATTCCGTGCATCGCCGTGCTCACCTTCGCGGCATGCGCCGTCACATCGAAACTGATTAGCCTCATCCCCGGCAGCCGTTGGATTATAGGATAGAGGCTGTGTAATAGTTATATAATTATTTGCGAATTCACGATTAAACGCCTGAAGGGCGTGACCCCGAAGGATTTAGCCGATGGGACTTAGCCGTGGGTAAATGCCTCGCCTCGACGGCTCGGCGTCACGCCTTTCAGGCGACAAAGCATGTGATATTTTTGAGAATACCAATTTCTACTCAACCTTGATGCTACCCGAAGGGTTATTCGGGCAGGTGCGCCATCTGGCTCATCTTGGCTTCGTAGCTCTTGGCAACCTCCGGTATGCACAACCCGCTGATTACCACCTTCTCGGGATAGCGGTTGTGTGAGAAGGCGTTGCGTATGAGGTTGATGGTGTTGCGGTCGTCGTGGCTGAACATGCCTTCGCGCACCATCTCTGCCATCAGTTTCGAGAAGTTGAATCGTTCAATCTCGTACACCAGATTCTTCTTTTCGGGGAAACGGGTGTAGATTTCCTTCTCAAGTCCGAGTATCATTTTCACCATTTCGGGGCGGCAGTTGTCGTAGTTGCTCAACTCCTCGTCCATCTGCTTCTTTTCGAGTTGGGTGGTGCCCACAATGTTCAGCAGCGACGGCAGGCGTTGGTCGTTGATTAAGCGGAAGAAATCGCCGTAGTTCTTAATCTTCATGCCATCGGCATGCAGCGTGTAGCGTTTGCCTTCGAACGTAAACTCAAAGTTGATTGGCATCACTTCCGAGAGGATGCCGGTTTCGGCGCTCGGCTCTACGGCGTTGAGCTTGAAGCGTTTGCCCTCGAGCTGCACGTTTTGGGTGATGGTGTCGCAGGCGAGCAGGAACAACAATGCATCTTGCACCTTGTAGCGACGAATCACCTTTTCGGTGGAGGTGTATTCGTTGCGGGCATTGGCTATGCTCTTGTCGACGCGTGCTTCGATTTCCGTTTTGCTCAGCCGGTTTTTGGGGTCGAGGTATAATGCATTCACCTTTGCCTGGCGATATCGTTTCACCTTATCGTTGCGGTCAGCCCACAACTCCTCGCGCCGGGCAACGGTGGTGTATTGCGGTTGCAGTTTGCCGCGGCTGTCGGTGTCGTACACCAGCATGTCGATGTATCGATAGTTGCGCTTGAGGTTGTAAAACGGCTGGAAATCGTCGTTGCAGAAGCGCTTGAGATATTCGGCAATCAGATAAGTGACGTTGGCGTTTTGGAAATCCACATCTTTCATCTCGGGCAGTTTTTTGAGCATAGCCTTTATTTCGGGCTCAAACATTTGGCGAGGCAGTTCGATGGCGTGGTAGTCGAGATAGTCGGCGGCGGTGTCGCGGTAATATTCGGCATTGCGTTGGCTGAATCGGGCGCTCTCGGGGTTGACAAAAGTGATGTCGGTCTTGGCGAGGGTGTCGTTCGATATCTTCTCCAGCAGGTTGCTGAGATAGGTTTTGCGTTGTTTGAGATAGCTCTCGTAGAGGTCGATGGTGTTGCGCGGCTTGCTGCCCAGCACGAAGAACAGGAAGGGATGCGCGGTTTTGCCGTTTCGGATGGTCAGACCGGCTTTGGCAAACATATCGGTGAGAGCCTTCAGCGATTCGCCATCTACGATGTCGTGGTTGGAGTTGAATGTGGCTATGGCAGCCTGCAATGTGCGATAGTTCAAGCCGGTGATGCGGTCGGTGCCGTATTCGGTGCCGGTTAGGCTTGAGCGTTGCAGCCGCACAATGTCCTCTGCCAGCCAGTCGGCAAGGCGTCCGGGCATGATGCGCACAAAGCCCCGTTTGCCCATCTTGTTCATCTTCGAGTCGACGGCGCGTTTGTCGTCTTTCAGGCGCGTGATGCGGCGTTCGGTGTCGGCGAGCATCTCATCAATTTCTTTGCGCACATGCGCCCAATAGCCGTGGCTCTTGCCGCCGCCGTTCACTGCTTCAAGCACCTTGGCGGGCATGTCGGCTTCGGCTATGCCATAGGTGCCGAGGTTTGCCTTGGTGAGTTTTCCGTCGCGCATATCGGCAAACAGGCGGTTATAGTTGTCCCAGGTGCGGCGGATGAGCGCCTCGGTTTTGGCGGCGCCGTAGAGGTGGCTGTGGAACACCATTGCGGGCAGTTCGAGCACACTCATGCTGCAGTGGGCTATGATGTTGTTCACATACCATTTGCCGCCGTCGTTTTCCACCGCGGGCAGTTGTTCGCCAAAGGTGAAGTTTATCTTGTTGTTCTCAATTATATAATGTGTGTAGGTATCCACCACATAGGGATAGTTGGCGGGGTTGGCATCGTCGCGGCGCACCTCGTCGAACTCGCGCACGTCAATGTTGGTGCCTATAAAGGCGCCGGTGGCATTTTTGCGTTTGGCTTCCATCTCCTGCACTCGCCCGTAGGCGTTGAGCCGATGCTCAAGCACACGCACGCGCGTTGCGCCGTCGATGCAGTTTTTGGCGGCGTTGAACAGATAGCGCAGTTTGCCCATATTCACCTGAAAGCGTATGGTGGGCAGCAATTCGCCATAGTCGAAATATTGCATCACCAGCTGTGCAAAGCGGTCGGAATGGCGCATCTGCAGCACGTCCTCCATATCAGCCGACTGCAAGCGGAATCGCTCTTGGTCGTCAACCGACAGCACGTCGAACAGTTCGCGCGGACAGCGCTTCAGTTCGTTTATCATGTCGAGCGCCACCGACATCTCGCTCTTGTCGGAACGGATGCGCTCCTTGGGCAGCACAATGCCGTTGATGGCAAACGAGCGCAAAATGATTTGTCGCTCCTTCGACCCGGCGCGATATTTGCCATAGATGCCTTGCAGCTTCGAGAGCATGATAGTGACGTATTGCTTGTGCAGCAGCAGGCAGATGAGCAGCGTCACGCCCACGCCCGAGAGGTGCAGCTTGCCGGTGCGGTCGCCGTTGGTGGCTTTTATGCTCAGGAAAAAGTCGAGGTCGTAGGTCTTGCGCAGAAAACGTTCGCCCGGCACGCGCACGTCCTTCATGCGATGGTCCTGAATGAAGCGCAGGTCGTCGGTGGTGTAGCCAAAGCGCTCCTTCACGTTGCGCAACGCCACGCCGTAGTAGTTCTCAATCACGCCTGCCATCACTTGCTCGTTATATTTCAGGAAAGGCGAACCGTCGTTCCACAGCGATGAGTCGAACATCAGGTGCTCGGTGGCGTCGCGATAAGCCTTCACCACACGTAGCATGCTGTTCATCACGTCGTAGATGTCCACGGCGCCAAGCATCTTCTCGGCAGAACCTTTTTTCTCGTCCTTCTTGCTGCGAAAGGCACGCTGGTTTTCGCCCATGATGCGCAGAAACGGGAATTGGTCGAGCATCTTTTCCACAATCAGTTGAGTGGTGGCGTTGTCGGTGGGCTCGCCATTTTTGGCTTTCAGCAGTACAGCCATCACAGGGTGTGTCCACAGGTCTTCGGGCCGATAGGTGTCGTCGGTGATATCGGGCAAACCGGCAATTTTGCGGATGTGTTCAAACACCATCTGCACGTTGTTCATAGCCATAACGGCATAAGTGCCAAAAATATGCTTGTTCTTTTCTACGAGGTTAGGTCGGTTCATACTTTTAAGTTTTTTGGGTTGTTAGATAGTTGTTATGGTGTCGCCAAATGGCGTTTAAACGCAAATTTACAATTATTTTTCAATTCCATCAAGACATTTCTATATAAATACTTTTAGGATTAAAAAAATACGGTTATCTTTGTTAAAGCAAAACACAAAATCTCATTTTTATGAGCAAAACATGTTATATCTTACTGATACACAGTGTTTTGCAAACATCGTGTTGCGGATGGCCTTGATTTGAAAGGCTAATACAACATCCAGTCATCACCATTAATTAATCCCTTGGTTGCGGATGGCCTTGATTTGAAAGGCTAATACAACTTATACGCTCCTTTGCTTTCTCTCTCTCTCTCGCGGATGGCCTTAATTTGAAAGGCTAATACAACACTTTGCAAACGCTATAGGAGTTTTATATTGTTGCGGATGGCCTTAATTTGAAAGGCTAATACAACTCGACTGCTGCGATGTGTGAACACAATCTGTTGCGGATAGCCTTAATTTGAAAGGCTAATACAACTTAACACTAAAATAATAGTGTAGTTTGCCGGTTGCGGATGGCCTTAATTTGAAAGGCTAATACAACAACGTGGAGCGCGCGGATGGCCTTAATTTGAAAGGCTAATACAACACTTTGCAAACGCTATAGGAGTTTTATATTGTTGCGGATGGCCTTAATTTGAAAGGCTAATACAACATGCCGATCCATTTCATGATGCTCTTTACGGTTGCGGATGGCCTTGTTTTGAAAGGCTAATACAACATGAAGTGCAAAGAGTGTAGTTATATGCGCGTTGCGGATGGCCTTAATTTGAAAGGCTAATACAACCCACCAAGGCTTCTTTTGTGTTGCCGTCGAGTTGCGGATGGCCTTGTTTTGAAAGGCTAATACAACATGTTGTAGGTGCGTCGCATTTTTTCAAGGTTGCGGATGGCTTCAACTTGAGAAGCCAATACAACATCGGGCACAATGGCGCGGCGGTTGGGTCTGCAACCGCTCCACGGTTGTGGATGATTGGGTGCGTTCAGCCTTCCCCACATAGTCGCCTACGGCGCCAATGCGGGGTTATTGAAGATGTAACCGCTCTGCGGTTAATATCACTGATTATCAAATGGTTATATATAGGATTTCGCCTTGGTTTGTAGGGGCGTATAGCAATACACCCTAAGGAATAATAGCTGCCGACACACACCCGCGGCGCGGTTGCAGATTCAGCAGACTGTGGTAATTCGCGTCCTGTCCGGACGCCATTATCAGGGGGCGGCGGTGGTCCGTGGGTTACGCTTCGCTCACCCACGGCTAAGTCCTCGCTGTCGCTCGGTTCGCGTCCTGTCCAGACGCCATTATCGGGGACGGTCATGGTCCGTGGGTTACGCTTCGCTCACCCACGGCTACAACCTCGCTGTCGCTCGGTTCGCGTCCTCCACGGACGCCTAATTCGCTGCGAATCCAACATGGGAATGTCCTCCACGGACAATTTTAATTTTTCCTTCTGTTGGGTCTGCAACCGCTCCGCGGTTGTGGGTGGTGGGGTGCGTTCAGCCTTCCCCACATAGTCGCTTCGCTCCAATGTGGGGTTATTGAAGATGTAACCGCTCGCGCGGTTAATATTACTGATTATCAAATGGTTATATATAGGATTTCGCCTTGATTTGTAGGGGCGTATAGCAATACACCCTAAGGAATAATAGCTGCTGACACACACCCGCGGCGCGGTTGCAGATTCAGCAGACTGTGGTAATTCGCGTCCTGTTCGGACGCCTAATTCGCTGCGAATCCAACATGGGAATGTCCTCCACGGACAATTTTAATTTTTCCTTCAGCTGGGTCTGCAACCGCGCCGCGGTTGTGTAGGCACGAGGGTGCGGATGGCATCCCCACATAGTCGCCTGCGGCGCCAATGCGGGGTTACACTAACTGTAACCGCTCCGCGGTTAATATCGATGGCACATAGTTGGTTGTTATAGCTTAGTATGAGGAACATCCCCCTCGCAAATGGCGCAGAGAAATCATAAAAATCCAATTAATCTGTGTGAGCCAATCACCTTTCTGCATCTGCCAACCGTCGCACACAACCGCGTGAGCGGTTACAATTTCAATAACCTCACGTTGACGGCGAGCGCAGCGATGCCGGCTACGTGGGGATAGCCGATAAAACCCAAAGGCATCAACCGCGGCGCGGTTGCAGACCCTGTTGCTATGGGGAACAACGGTAGGCGATGTTAATGTGTTTGTTTCCGAAAGATTGTCATACCGAATAATAATATTGTGCAAGAAAAATATGACATATTGTGCTTAACTTTGCGACAAGCTAAATTCAAAAAAAGACTCATGAAACCACTAAAGCACCTCTTTACAATGCTCGCATTGTGCTCGGCAAGTGCCCTTGCCGTTGAATATCATGTATCACCCGACGGCAACGATGCCGCTAAAGGCTTCACCGGCAATATCCCGTTCGACAAAATCGGCTCGACCCTGCCTGCCGCCGAACGATAAACAAGCATTTAGGAGTTTTTCAAAATAAAAATTTGGGAGGTGATGCATTGATGTAATGCAATCACCTCCCATTGTTTTGCGTGTTTGTTTATTAACTACTGAGTAAATGTTTTAGAACAATATCTATTGTGTTTTGTATTAACCCTATAATATATCATGGATATCTCGAATTTTGATTATTCTACCCTTTAATCGGTGCCATGAGGCAAATCTTGCACGGTGCAATCATTAAAATTTGTTAAAATAAAAATATCCTATCCTGCTGTCAAAGCTCATCAACAAAATCGCTTGTCGACGGCGCTTCGGGTTGGGCATTCTGGATGGTAGCCTGAGCAATTGCGTCGTCGTAGCCTGTCAGGGCGGCAAAAGGAGCGAATTGCGCAGCACGCATCTCCGGCGGCATGCGTTTGTGATGCTTAGGCTCGTAGTGTGGCAGGTTAATTATGTCGTCGTAGTTTTCGTTCATGCTTTGTGTCCTCCTATTTGCGAGTTTCGTTCTTTGGCAGTAGCGCCTTCCGAGAAGTTAAATCCCTTGAGCAAAGCGTTTTTGCCGAATTTCTTTTTAATCTGAAGCGTAGCCTCCATCATTCGCCGTTCTTTGTCGAGTGCGAGGTCGTGAGCCTGCTGCATTTGAGCAATGGCTTCGCGGTCGCTGAACAGATTGAGTTGCGGCACAGGGCGAATCTGCCGGGCGCGCTGTTCGCTGATTACATTGCCACACGCCACGTTCAGGCGTCGAAAAAGCAGCTTTGCATCGGCAACCGAATCGAACAGCGTGAGCACAGCATGAGTGATGATTTGTGCCGAAAAAGTATGTTCGTCGAGTCGGGTGCTGCCATGCGCCGGCTTTGGCACACGCCTGCCATAGTGGTCAACCACCACCTCGCCGCAATATGTGGCAGCAATATCGGGGCGCGTGAGGCTTTCGAAGTCGTAACCGATGTTGATTGTCAAATGATTAGTGACAAGATTCTTGTCGAGCAAGTCGAGAGCCAGCGCCTCAGCCATTTCCTGAATCACCACCCGTGCTTGCTCGAACGAATAGGCACGCGTGAGCACCTGACCGCTGCTCAGCGAGTTTGTTTCGGGCTTATAGGCTTTCACTTGCGCTATGGTGCACGGCTCCCAGCCCCAAGCATGGTCGATGAGCAACTCGGCATTCACGCCAAACAGCCGATACAGGAAATTTTCGCTGCGCAGCGACATACGCGCCACGTCGCCCATTGTGAACATGTTGTATTGGGCAAGCCGGCGAGCCGTGCCGCCACCAATGCGCCAGAAATCGGTGAGCGGACGGTGGTTCCACAGCCGTCGGCGATAACTCATCTCATCGAGTTCGGCAATGCGCACCCCGTCGGCATCGGCAGGCATGTGCTTGGCTTCGATGTCCATAGCGATTTTTGCCAGATACATATTTGTGCCAATGCCCGCAGTTGCAGTGATTCCGGTGCTCGAAAGCACATCGCGAATCATGGTCATGGCAAGTTCGTGAGCCGTCATGCCGTAGGTGTCGAGATAGCTTGTGGCATCGATAAACACCTCGTCGATTGAATAGACGTGGATGTCCTCGGGCGCAATGTATTTCATATAAATCTTATAGATGCGCGTGCTGTAGGCGATGTAATGCGCCATGCGTGGCGGTGCCACTATATAGTCGAGCGCCAACTGCCGGTTTGCAGCCAACTCGCTTGCCGACGACGAGCGCCCGGTGAATGTGCCACCCGGCGCCTTGAGCCTACGCTGGTTGTTCACATCTTTCACACGCTGCACCACCTCAAACAGCCGCGCCCTGCCGCTTATGCCGTATGCCTTGAGCGACGGCGACACTGCCAAACAAATGGTTTTGTCGGTGCGACTCTTGTCGGCTACCACAAGGTGGGTGTTGAGCGCATCAAGCCCTCGCTCAACACATTCAACCGATGCGTAGAACGACTTCAAGTCGATGGCTATGTAGTGACGCTGCTTGTCCATGTTTCTCGAAATTATTAAATTTTCCACTTGTGTTATTATTCATCTACTTTTTTCGCAATCGTTGCTTTTGCAACACAAAGTTAGGAGTTTTCGGCGGCATCGCCAAACAAATAGTATCACAATAAATCATAACATATAGGCATGATTGCATAAAATTTTTGGCGATATGCTTGTGAAGGTGTGCCAACATTTATTAAATTTGTAGATGATGCAAAATGATGCATCACCACCCTACCACTAAACAACATTAGCGACAAATTAAATCAAAAAAATTGTGCACGATATCATGAAAAGAAGTTTCTATCGCCGAATGGTCTCAAGGGCGGCAATCATTGCAATTGCAATGTCGGCATGCTTCAGCTTCGAGGCAAACAGTGTGATTTTTCCACAGCCCAAACAACCAGGAACACCTTGGGCAAAATCGGTTGCCGACAAAAACCGCAGCGAATATGTGCTTGGCAACGATTTGTTCTCGGCAAAATTTGTGTGCGCCGGCGGCAAACTCACGTTTGCAGGCTGCGAGGCAATGGGCTTGGGTGCCAGCGACAATTTGTTCACCATCGAGCTCGACGGCGGTAAGCGCTTCACCTCGAGCGATATGCACCTCGAGATGGTGACCACTCGCCCACTGACGCCCGTAAAAGGCACTCGCCGTTTCTCGGAACACTATTCGGGCAAGGCTGTGAGCGCAAAATTTGTGAAAGACGGCATCACCGTGAACTGGCAAGCGGTGCTGCGCGACGACTCTCACTATCTGCGCACCGAAATGGTCATCTCTACGGATGCCGACATCAACATGAAAGGCATCACGGCAATGAACTTCAACGTGAAATGCACCGACGAGAGCCAGATGCCGAAAGTGGTAGGCAACACACGCGGTGCGGTGATTGCCAGCAGCCACATTTTTGCCGGATTGGAAACCCCTATGGGCGTTAACAGCGTAAACAAGGGCAAGAAGCGTGGCGAAGTAGTCATTTCTGGCTATTGGCATCGACGCGACGTGCTCACGCCCGATGAGCCGTGGCAAGTGAGTGCTGTGGTGGGCTTGATTGCCCCTAACCAAGCACGCCGCTCGTTTTTGGCGTATAGCGAACGTGAACGCGCCGTGCCTTGGCGACCGATGCCTGTATACATCTCGTGGTATGAACTCAACATTGACCGCAACAACGCCAAGCATCCCGACTATAAAGGCAACATGACCGACACGCAATGCCTCGACGTCATAAAGCATTGGCACAAAAGCCTCTACAAGCCCTATCACGTTGCTCCCAAAGCGTTTGTGTGGGATGATGGATGGGACGAATACGGCACTTGGCGTTTCAATCCCAACTTTCCGCAACGCTTCGACATTATCGACTTGGCGGCACAAAGCATGCAAGCCGGCATCGGTGCTTGGTTAGGTCCGGTGGGCGGCTATGGCGAGAGCGGAACCTATCGCCGCAACTTCTGGAAAGACAAAGGCGGCATGCAGCTGAGCAACCGCGATTACTATAAATTTTTCATCGACGCTTGCACCGACATGGTGCGCGACTACGATTTCCGCTTCTTCAAGTTCGACGGCATCTCGGCACAATTCAGCAGTGTAGGTCCCGACGAAGGCGATGTGGGCTGCAACAACGCCGAGGCAATAATTCGCATCGAGAGCGCTGTGCGCCGCGCCAACCCCGACATTTTCATCAACACCACCGTGGGCACTTGGGCATCGCCATTCTGGTTCCGTTTCACCGATGCCGTTTGGCGTCAGGAAGCCGACTATGCCGAAGCCGGCGTGGGCACCGACCGCGAGCGCTGGATTACCTATCGCGACCGCCTTGTGCATCAAAACTTTGTTGAACGTTCGCCACTCTGCCCCATCAACACGCTCATGACTCACGGCTTCATCTTGTCGAAATGGGGCGCTGTGTCGAAAGACATGGACTATGAAGGCATTGTGCGCGAAATGCGTTGCGCATTTGCTTGCGGTTCGGCTATGGTTGAGCTTTATTGCGACTACGAACTGATGGACAGCATACGTGACAATAACGGCCGCGCCGGAGCCTTGTGGGCTGACCTGGCCGAGTGTATTCGCTGGCAGCAGCGCTGCGCCCGCATTCTGCCCGATGTGCATTGGGTAGGCGGCAATCCATGGGACGGCAAACAAACCGAAATCTACGGCTGGGCTGCTTGGGCAGGCGATGCTTGCACCTTGGCACTGCGCAACGGCGACGTGAAGCCTCGCACCATCACCATCACCCTGCGTGAAGCGCTCGACATACCCGCCCACGTGAAATGCACGGTGAAACTGAAAAGCTCGTTCTCACGCCAAACAGCGCCCGACGGGCTGCCTGTCGACAAAAACATCGACATCGACACTCCTCTCACCATCAACATGCCAGCCTCAAGCATCTTCGTTGCCGACGGCAAATGCTGGTGAAAAGCGTTTAGCCAATAAACTCAGATGAGGTAATTCGCGTCCTGTTCGGACGTACCTGCTTCTGCGATTTCAGCGCTTTCTGCGAGAGACCTTTCACAGCAGGTGACAAAGATAATCTCTCGCAGATTACGCAGATATGCGCAGATAATCCTATCAATCTGATTAATCTGAGTGAACCAACCACCCACTTCTGCGATTTCTGCGAGAGGTATCCGGGTGTTTTGCTATATACCCTACAGGTCTACAGGCGGATGATTTTTGATGCTATATGCCTCCACAACCCACTGCCGCAACAGCCAAGGCGCAGCAGCGATACGGATTTTAAAACATAGCAAAAGCCCGAGGCTATGCAGCAGTTAAATGCTGGCGTAGCCTCGGGCTAAAGTTTATTTCAAACGTGTGAAATCAGCGAGAATTAGTGACGATAGTCGTCGCCTTCGAGCTTGCGGAAGTTCTTGTCGCCAACCTTGCGCATGTTCAGGCTGCCGTCATCCCAGTTCGAAGGCCAACCGCCAATCACATGACCAAGGAACACGAGTCTCACTTCGTGCAGACCCTTTGCAAGTGCCATCGAAGCATCGTTGCGCGAGAAGCGCTTAACTTCGCCGCCGTTGTCGATGAGGCGTTTGCCGTCAATCCACACTTCTTCAAGGTTCGACGAGAACACGTATACGCCGTCTTCAGGAATGTTGACATAACCTGTGGCTACGGCTGCATATTGCTTAACGCCGCGCATCGATTCCGATGTCTTAACGTGGCCCGAAAGAGCGCGGGTGTTGTCGATGGTGAGAGTTTCCTTAACCGGCTTGTTTGCAGCCTCAAGTTCGCCCACGTTGAGGTACATGCCATCGTACACGTTCATTGTCAATCCCGGAGTGGTTGATGCCACAGCCTTTGCAGGCGAAAGGGCTTGTTTTTCCACGTTGATGGTGCGCACGGTGCTGAGTTTGCCTGAAGGCAGAGCAGTGGCAATCTTGAGTGTTGTGGTTTTGTTGAACACCAGCGGAGCGATGTATTCAGCCGATTGAGCAGTGGGTTCGCTGCCGTCGATGGTGTAAACCATGCGAGCCGGACGCGAAGTAGTAAAAGTGAGTTCAGCCTTGTCGGTGAAAGCAACTTGGTTATACGAGCCACCGGGTTGCTCAGGCATTGGAATGTGATAGTTCATGCCATGACCGTCGAGGCGCACGTATGCGTTGTTGATGCGACGTTCGAAGTCGGTGTAATTCTTGCGGTCGAGGTTAGTCCAACCGATTTCAGCCACAGCCAAGATGCGCGGGAAAATCATATAGTTTCGCTTGGCCTCACTATACATATATTCCGACCACGTGTTGCCTTGCACGCCAAGCACATATTTTTGCTTACCCATAGCCACAAGAGTGTCGGGCATTGGGTTGTAGCTATAGGTTTTCTTTAGCGAAGTGCCGCCGCCGATGGTAACGGGCTCAATCTTCGAGTCGCCCTGATAAGCATCGAGGTACATACCGTTGCCGGCAGGAGTCATAATCACGCTGTGGTCCATCAAGGCAGCAGCAATGCCACCATCTTCGCCACGCCAGCTCATCACGGTTGCCGACGGAGCCAAACCGCCCTCGAGAATTTCGTCCCAACCGATGATTTTTTTGCCCTTAGTGGCAAGATATTTTTCCATGCGTTGAACAACGTAGCTCTGAAGCTTTTCTTCGGCAGAGTGCTTCTTGTCGGCAGTCAAACCGAGTTCCTTGATGCGTTTTTGGCATTTCGGGCACTCCTTCCAGCTTGCCTTTGGACATTCGTCGCCACCGATGTGGAAATATTCGCTCGGGAACAGAGGCACCATTTCGTCAATCACGTCTTGCAGGAACTTGAACATGTCTTCCTTGCCCGGACACATCACCACGTCCTCAACACCCCAAATGACGCGAGGGGTTGACTTCTCGCCTTTGCACGACAGCTTTGGATAAGCAGCGATGGCAGCCATTTCGTGGCCAGGTAATTCCAATTCAGGCACCACTGTGATAAAGCGGTCGGCTGCATATTTAACGATGTCCTTGATTTGCTCTTGAGTGTAGTAGCCGGCATGGATTGTGCCTTCGCCGTCAACGCGGCTGGTGGCAATCTTGTTGAGCTTAGGATATTTCTTGATTTCGATGCGCCAACCTTGGTCGTCGGTCAAGTGCCAGTGCATACGATTGATTTTGAACAACGACAGCACGTCGATGTATTTCTTCACGTTTTCAGCAGGCATGAAGTGACGGCAAGGGTCGAGCATAATGCCACGATAGCCAAAGCGGGGCTCGTCCTTCACGCAAACGGCAGGAGCAGTCCAGTTGACGCCCTTAGCCACCGTAGGGCTTTCGATTTCGGCAGGAAGCAATTGCAAGAACGATTGCATAGCATAGAACAAGCCTTGAGCAGTTTTAGCCTTGGCTGTCACGCCGGCGGGCTTCACGCACAAAGTGTAGCCTTCGTCGCCCATTTTCATTGCAGGGTCGATGACAAGGTTGATGCTGCCTTTTGTAGCCACCTTAATAGCGTATCCGGTCGACTGATTGATTTTGGCAGCAAAGAATTCGGCTATGGTTCGTGCCTCGGTTGTTTGGGCACCAATAGTGGTGTTGGCAGTGAGCGCAAATTCGCCACCGGTAGCCACCAATTCCTGAGGCATCGGAATGATGTTAATGCCACGGTTGTAACATTTCACATCGGCTTGCATTGTGCTGCACAGGTTTGTGAAGCCCATTGCAACCACCGCAAGCAAGGTTAGAAGATTTCGTTTCATTAGTTTATCGGTTTTTATGTAAAAAAATTCTTTTGCTCAAAGTTAAGCAAAAATATGATGTTAAGCAAATGTTTCGCCGACGTAGGCTGCTGATTCGACGTATATTTGCAAAAAATGAAACTTACGTCGTCAGATAGTTGAATATTTTTTATTACATTTGCTTCAAAAATATCATATAAACTACTTCAACTATGGACGAAAAAGCAATGTTTAAACTCTCTTACGGCCTGTTTGTTGTAACAGCAAGAGAGGGCGAAAAAGACAACGGTTGCATCACCAACACTGTGCAACAAGTCACCGTTACACCCAACCGCATCACCGTGGCTGTGAACAAAGCCAACTACACCTGCGGCATGATTGAGCGCACCGGACGTTTTAATGTATCGATACTTTCTGAAGCCGCCAAGTTCGACATCTTCAAGCACTGGGGATTTCAGAGCGGAGCAATTGTCGACAAGGCAGTGGGCATCACATTCTCGCGTGCCGACAACGGCGTGATTTACATCACCGAAGGCGTGAACGCTGTGCTGTGTGCCACCGTCACGCAAACCATCGACCTGGGCACCCACCTGATGTTTATTGCTGAGCTCGACGACGCATTCGTGCTCAACGAAACAGCTTCGGCTACTTACGCCTACTATCACAAGAGCATCAAGCCGGCTCCTCAAGCAGCTAAGAAGAAAGGCTGGGTATGCACCATCTGCGGCTATATCTACGAAGGAGACCCTCTGCCAGCCGATTTCGTTTGCCCGCTTTGCAAACACCCGGCAAGCGACTTCAAGCCACTCTAACGCACGTTGGGCATAATAGCCTCTCGCATGCATGTGCCATGTCATGCGAAGCATGTGACGCCGAGCCGTTGAGGCGAGGCACTTAGCCGTGGGTAAGCCCATTTGGGCGCAACCCACGGATATCAGACACCCCACCATCACAGCGTCCGGACAGGACGCGAATTTCCACTGCTGTAGGGTCTGCAACCGCTCCACGGTTGTGGATGACGGTAAGCATTCGGCTTTCCCCACGTAGCCGGCTAACGCCGTCAACGTGGGGTTACACAAACTGTAACCGCTCGCGCGGTTAATATCGCTGGTTATCAAATGGTTACAGCCGATAATTATAGGGGCGTATGGCAATACGCCCTATTCACATAGCACTTCGCTATCACATACCCACTCGCGGCAGCCACCGGGCATATTGCCACACGCCTCCACATCATCGCACCGACAACGCTTTATGCACCATGCAGAGCGGAATCTTGGAACTAAGTGCGAATCGAGTGTTGGCGGTATGACAAAAAAAACGTATATTTGCAAAAGGGGGTATTTTATGCCCGCCGAAGAGGCAAACTTACGAGAAACTTACAATCTATTTGGATATGAAAGGCATCAAGGAAGGTTTCAAGGGAGAACGCATGCTATCGCTTCCGCAGGACATTCTCAACAAATACAGCGAACTGCCATTGGTGAGCCCTTTGTATGTGCGAAAAATAGGCTTCTTCCCACGGGTGAGGCATCACTACGTGCAAAAGCCGCAGGGCACCGACTATTGCATGCTCATCTATTGCGTGTCGGGCAAGGGCTTTTACAGCATCGGGGGTGGCGAGCCGCACCCGGTAGACGAAAACCAATACATCATCTTGCCGAGCGGCATGCCTTACACCTTTTGGGCTGACAACGACGACCCTTGGACCATCTATTGGGTGCATTTTCAGGGCTCACTCGCCAATCATTTTGTCACCTATCCCATAATGACCCGCTCCATTCTGCCTGGCAACGACTCGCGCCTGCAAGCTCGCCTCGACTTGTTTGAACGCATCTATTCGAGCTTCACCATGGCTTACGTTGAAGATTTTATGGTGCATGCGTCGATGTGCCTCTATCCGTTCCTGTCGTCGTTCATCAACCTCAAGGCTTTCCGCAACATGGCCTCGTCGGTGAACATCAAGGAGGAGCAAACCTTCTCAACACTCGTTATACACTACATGCAGGAGAATATTGCCAACAACCTCTCGCTCAACGATTTTGCATCTAATTTCAACTATTCGCCGTCGCACTTCTCGGCATTGTTCCAGAAAGAAACGGGCTATTCGCCCATCAACTATTACATACAGCTGAAGATGCGCCGCGCCTGCCAATACATCGAGCGCTCGTCGATGAAGCTCAACGAGGTGGCACAGAAAGTGGGATTCAGCGAGCCTGCTTATTTCTCGCGCATCTTCACCAAAATTATGGGTATGTCGCCAAGCGAATACCGCCAACGCGAGTCGGACAACCGTTAGCCAAAACCTTGCCAATCGGCAAGAGCATATCATGGTGCCAGTTCGCCGCGTGGGTGAATGCCCCGGCAGATAGCGCAGGGCACGAAACCGCTCAATTGAGATTGTAGGTGTGGATTGAGGCACCTTGAGCTGAAGGCAGATAGTTGATACCCCACCAGCACATTTGCAGGCACACGAAACCAACAACCAGCAGCCAAAGAGCCGCCTTGTGCTTCAACGGATAGGCGTGCCTCTGATGAACATAAAGCAGATAGATGAACCACGTTGCCGCAGCCCACGTTTCTTTCGGGTCCCAGCTCCAATAGTGTCCCCAAGCATCTTTTGCCCATACAGCGCCAAACAGCATGCCAATAGTGATAAAAGCCAAGCCTATGTTCACCAAATTGTCGGTCATAGCCATTTCGCGACTGCTCTTGCTATAAAGCATCCACAATGCCGCCAGCAATGCCGCGCCCATAATGGCATAGGCGAACATATAGACAATTACGTGAGGCGCAAACCAAGGCGACTGAAGCGCCGGCATAAGCGCTTTACTATGAATTTCGGGTTTGAAAAGGTTGATACAAACAAAAACTACCGACATGACTGTGGAAAAGCTTAGCACCCATTTGAAACGCCAACGCCAATAGGTGATGATGCCAGCCACTGGCATGAAAAACGAATACCATAGGCGCGTTTCGCCCATGGTGCGCAGCGGCGGGCGCTCAAGTCCAATCCACAATCCGGCAATGAACGCAGCAAAAACCACTGTTCCTGCCAAAGTGAGCAAGATGGCAGTATTTCGCTTCTGCTTCCACGCCAACAATGCGCCCGATGCCCACAAGGCAACAGCAGGAAGCGAGAACAATAAAAACTCATTCCAGGTTATCATCGCTGTTCCACTCCTTTCTTTCCACTATTTAAAAACAACAACACTGCCCCAGCCAACATCAACGCTATGCCGCAATATACAGCCGGCAGCCACGGGTCTTTCACAAGCTCGAAGATGCTCACATCGCTCCAGCGGCCAAGCGCTTCGTCGTAGGAAAGCTGATAGATTTTCCAGCCGTCTACGTTCAATGGCTTGTTCACCAAAATGGTGTCGCTGAATGTTTCGCCGGCTTTGGTGTAGACACTCACGCTTGAAGCGAAGCGCTTGGGCTCGCGCTCGGGCATCACAGCCGAGTGACAGTCGTCGAGCTTCAACCCATGATAAGGAAATGCAAACGAGCCGCAGCTTATCCAGCCTTGCCTACTCTTGCCATCGGCTTTGTTCACTGCTTCGACGTAGGCAGCGCTTGTTGCCCCAACGCTGTGCCATTCAACATAATGCACGTCAACCGAATCGGTGACGTTTGCGGCGGCATATTCCATTTGCTTGGTCATAGCCATCTCCCAAGGACTGTCGGTCACCGTCTTGCCTGTGGCATTGTCGATAATCACCACCTGCATGGGATAATACTCAATTGAAAACTCATGAAGCTCAATGGCAAGCGGAAGTTCCACAACCTTGCCGCCCTCGTCTTGCGCCCGCCACTCGGGACTGCCCACTTTGCACGACATCTTTAGGCGCTGCACATCGGCATTACCCAAGGTGCTGCAAACAATAGCAACGAAAAGTCCCACGTGCGAAAGCAGCGTTGCCAGCGAACGCTTTTTGCCCCTGACGAGCAACACTGCGTGACGCAAACCCACGATGCCAACTATCAGCGTAAGCCAAAAATAAACAAGCACAAACGGCCACCACGACAACATGTTTGTGATGCCGAACACTTCGCCCGAGGGATGTGCCGACTGCGGCACCAATCCCATCACTACCGTAAGCGTTGCTGCATAGCCTATTGAGGCAATTGCCGATGAGCCTGAGACGAGAAACTCCAGCACATAAACACGGTTGCTAAAGGCATAGCCGCACGCCACCAGCAGCAACAATGCCACCAGCACCACAACATTCACAGGAAAAGCGAACAGCGACCAGTTGACTGCTCCCACACAAAACTGGAGCAGGATTCCAGTTATCACGAGTCCTGCCCCAATTGCTATTGCTTCCTTAACTTCCCACGGTTTTTCCCACATTGTCCTATCTCGATATGGCGATTAACCCCCTTATAAAAAAATCAAATTCTCTCTTTTGCCTTGGCATCCTTTAACCATTCAGGAACAATGTTGTTAAGGAATTCCTTCTTTTTTGCTTCTTTGTCAGCCATATCAAGTCCGATGAATTGCTGAGCTTTTTCTTTTGTGGAAATATCAGGCATATTCACGGTTTCGATGCCATGTTTCAGAAGCACCTTGCTCAAAGCCAAACGTGCCTGATGAGCATAGTCGAGACCGTGGCTCATAATGCGAGTGATTTCTTGCGGAGCGTGGAACGAAGCACCATGGCTTGCCACAGCAAAGTCCCAACGCCATTGACCCTTGCGTATTGCATCGAGCACCGGCTTCATTTCAGCCTCGGTAGCACCGCCTTCCCAAGCAGCTTTTGCTTCGATGTGAGCCTTTGCCAATTCGTCCTCTAAGCGGTCGCGCACCTCAAAACATTTCTTCTGACGTTCGTATACATTTTCGCGGAGCGTTTCTTCGCTTTGACGGTGGCATTGCTGACAAGAGCGGTCGATGTGAGCCAACGGGCTTTGCACATGGTGGTCGGAGAACTTCACGCCGCCATCGGTGGTGTAAGGCATGTGGCAATCGGCACAGCTCACGCCACGTTGACCGTGAATGCCCAAGAGCGATGTTTCGTAGCCCGGATGCTGAGCCTTAAGAATAGGAGTCTTCGACAGGGCATGGATGTAATCGTAATAGCCCGTTTCGTCGTAGTAAGCTTCAATTTCCTCCACAGTGAAGCCCTTATCCCAAGGGAATGTGAGATATTGGTCCTTCTCCGGAGTGTTTGGGTCGTCCTTGAAATAATATTCCACGTGGCATTGAGCGCACACCAGCGAACGCATTTCCTGCTGCGAAGCCTTGGTGATGTCCTTGCCTTGACGCTCAAAGGCTTCAATCAGAGCCGGACGCGAAATGCGCAGGTCCATAGTCTTCGAGTCGTGGCAGTCGGCACAACCAATAGGATTCACAATCTCGTTGCCCCAAGCAGCCCAGTTGGCTTTATAATACTCGGCAATGCCTCTTTCTTGCATCACGCGAGGCACGTCGGGCGACTTACAAGTCCAGCAAGTGCCTGGTTGGTTCGAGCCGTCGGTGGTGGTGGTAGGAGCACCGGTGCGCAATGTGCGGCGCATGTCTTCAACAGCGTGCATGTGTCCGCGCGGAGTGGTGTAGTCCCACGAGAAAGCATAACCAGCCCAAAGAATCACCATGTTGGGGCGCTGAGCCAAAACGTCGACTGCTTCGCTGCTGTTATACCTCGATGCAAACGAGGTGTCGGCAGTGGCAGCCCAAGTGTCGTATTCGCGAGGGAAGTCGGAACGATAGCGGTCGTTTCGGCTCTCTTGACCCTCGAAAACGGTCTTTCTGTTGTTAAAAATACTTGCCACCTCACTGCGTCGCTCTGCAAGCGTTGAAACGAGGATGCCGAGAATAAACACTACTACCATGGCAGCGCCAAAAAGGCACCAACCTTGCCACGATTTCAATTTCTTGTTATCCATAATATTGTGTTTTTTATTTTTTGTTCATGATTTGTTGCAGCCATTCAGGCACCGGGCTGTCGGGCAGAGGCACCACAGCATTAGGGGTGGATGCCAACGAGTTTTTGCCTCCGTGAGGCACTGTGCGGTGACAATCCCAGCACGCTTTGCCCTCGCCGGCTTGGGTGAGCATATAGTCGACTTTGCCCGTTTTCACCAACTCGGTGTTGAGCTCGGTGTGGCAGCGGATGCAATTGTCCATAATCACCTGCGACGAAGCCTGCTGCGCCTCGGGCACCTGACGTTCGCTGCGAGTAACAAAGGCAAAAACGTGCTTCATGCCGTCGGTGCCTTTGAAAAGATATTTCTTGGCAACATTCTGGTGAGGCACATGGCAATCGTTGCAAGTGGCATCGCGGCCATGCGACGAGTGCATCCACGTGGAATAATAGGGCGTCATGATGTGGCAATTGATGCACGCCTTTGAGTCGTCGCCCATATAGGTGTGAACTCTGAGCAGATAGCAGAAATAGGCTCCTGCTCCCACCACTGCCCCACACAACACAAGCAAAAGCACCTTCTGCAAATATGTGAGATTGCTTATTAGCGGAATTTTTTTAGGCTTTTTCATATTATTTTCGGTCTTTTGGCAAATATACATTAACTTTGTCTAACAAAAGTTGTCCAAAACGAACAAAAACAAGGAGTCCAGATGAAAAACGAATGCAACATCATCATCAATGTAGATGCCAATAACACAGGCACCTCGCTGTTTGAACAAATTGCCCTCGGCATAGAGCAGAACATAAGCGCTGGTATTCTCAAGCCGGGCGACATGTTGCCATCGAGCCGCGACCTGGCAAAACATCTGGGCGTGAGCCGCAAGACCGTTGTGCATGCCACCGAACTGCTGCTGCTCAAAGGCCGACTCGTTTCGCGCAACCGTGTGGGGCTCTTCATCGCACCGTCGCAACCTCTTGCCCACTCCGGTTCAAGTTCGTGTTTGGCTCAATCGCCTGTAGAGGGCGACATGCCGGCAGCAATAACCGTTAACGACGGATTCCCCGACACGCGCCTGCTGCCTTTCCTCGAGTTTACGCGAGCCTACCGCAAACTGTTCAATCGCGCCGCCCAATGGAAAACACTCGGCTACAATTCGCCCACCGGCTACCACAAATTTCGCCGCTCAATAGCCTCCATGCTGAGGCAGTCGCGTAGCCTTGCCATCGAGGAAAACGAGGTGTGCATTGTGCGAGGCTCGCAAATGGCGCTCTACCTTGTGGCTCACTCGGTGCTCAAGCGCGGCGACCATGTGGCTATCGAAAGCCCCGGTTATGGCAACGCCTACAAAGCCTTTGCCGCTGCAGGATTGGAGGTGCACCCTGTGGAGGTTGACGCTGAAGGCATCAACACTCAGCAACTTGAGCAGCTTTGCAACACCTGCAGCCTCAAAGCCGTCTACCTCACCCCACGCCACCAATATCCCACCACGGTGAAACTGTCCACTACCAGACGCCAGCACATTCAGCAGCTCACACTCTCGCACAACCTCACGGTGATTGAAGACGACTTCGGAGCCGACTTTCAATTTGGCGGTCAGCACCTGCTGCCACTCTCGTCGATGCTGCAAAAAAGCAACTACATCTACATTGGCACATTCAGCAAAATCTTTGCCCCTGCCATACGCATAGGTTATGTAGCATCGTCGACCGACACAATCGAGCAAATTGCCAACTATAGGCAACTGATTGACATTCAGGGCGACACGGTGCAAGAGAAAGCGCTACACGAGATGCTCGACAGCGGAGTGATAGGCCGTCACATTAAGCGTTCACGCAAAGTCTACCGCCAGCGGCTCGACCATGCTTCGGAAGTCATAGCCAATATGTTGGGCGACAATGTGCGTTACCACCGTCCACACGGAGGGCTTGCGCTGTGGATTACCCTCAATTGCGCCGCCAGCGAGCAGCAAGTGCGAGCAGCTTTGCAGCGCTATGCCGTGAATGTGCCGCTATTCACCTTGAGCGACGGCACAATTGGGCTGCGCATCGGCTACGCCTCGATGTCGAACTCCGAAATCACCGACGCTGTGCAAGCCATTGCCAAAGCCTTAGCCCACCTGCAAGCATAACAAGGGGCTGTTGCGCAATTGCGATTTAAGAAAGAATCACCCGCCACAACGCTTGAAAAGCAAAATGCCAAGCCGCGGGAGCTGTTACTCCAAGCCCTCGCCACGAAGAATGTCGAGCATGCGCTGCGACGAAGCGTCGGTGTCGCCCACCTGCTGGCGCAGCTGCATCATTTCGCGCTTCATCTGCTTGATGATGCCTTGATATTGGGCATCGCCGCGCTGCTGGTCGGTCATTATCAAAATCACATTCGGCTTACTCTGCGCCGCAGCCCATTGTCCTGCGCCCATCCACGCCAACAGAGCCGAAACCATCACTGTTAGTTTTTTCATGATTAAATGAGTTTTTAAATATGCATTTCACTTCACTTTTTTCACAAACACATAGCCATAGCTGCCCGAAGCGTTGCCGTTGGTTTCAACCTCGATAAAGAACGGCAAACCCGCTTCGAAAGCACTCTGCTCGATGGTGTAAGTAACCACAGCGCTGCCCTCAGCCACTGCAGTTGGCATCACCTCGGCAAGCACTTCGTCGCGCTTATATTGCGTCAATTTGCCAAGGCTGAGCGCCGCGCCGTGCGTGCAAACAAATGTGAGTTGATAGGTGCCGTTGCCCACCATCTTGCCGGTTGACTCGAAGCGCCATGTGCCTTTGCCCTCGGCAAGCATATTAGGCTTCCATTCGGCAACGAAATCGCCATGCTGCTTATATGCCGAGAAGTCGGGCGCAAAATATAATGGCAACGAATAGTGGCGGCTGTCGACCTCGGTGATGGCGCGAAAATCTTCTTTGCGTTCCACCGTCACAGGAGCGCTATAAACAGCCGAATGGCTATGCGGATAGCTTCCATCGGTGGTGTAGCGGATGGTGGCACCCGCAACGGGCGAAGCCAATTCAAAGCGCACTTTGCCATCGGCTTCGGTCATCTTCATGATGTCGGGTTCGGGAACGCGATAGTTGCAATCCTTGTAGCTTAAACGCGCATAATGGCTGCCGATGCGCTGCTTGAAGCTGGCAAAACTGCGGGTGGCGTTGCTGCACCAGCCAAGTTCAGCCACTGCCAGCAGTCGCGGGAAAGTGAGATACTCGGCATAGCGTTCCGAACGGTCCTCGTTGAGCTGCGGCAGCTCCTGCAGAATGGTGCCGTGAATAAACTGGTCGCTCCAGAAACAGCCCTGCACGCCCAGCACGGTCGACGACGACGAATAGTCGTTGATTGGCATCGAATAGCACTTCTCGAGCGAAATCGGCGGCATCCAAGTGGCAGCCTTCAGCTCGCCCGGAGTGCGGCTTTCGGGGAAATCAAGATAGACGTTGGTTGCCGGCGCCAAGATGGCTTTGTGTCCCGTTTGCGTGGCTTGGATAGTGTCCTTCACTTCGTGCCACATCATTGCCACCACCGGCTGGCTCACCTTGCCTCGCTGTATGATTTCTTCCCAGCCCACCACGGTTTTGCCTTTGGCTTTCATCATGTTGGCAACCACGTTGGTGAGATAACCTTGCAGGTCGGATGCCTTGGTGATGCCTTCGCGTTGCATCACTTTTTTGCACAGAGGGCACTCTTGCCAACGGTCGTAAACGGCTTCGTCGCCACCGATGTTGATGTAGTTCGACGGGAAAAGACTCACCGTTTCGTCGAGCACATCGGCAAGAAACTGCAGCGACGACTCCTTGCCTACGCACAGCAGGTCGCGGCTGATGAAGTGCTGACGCGGCACCTCGTGCTGCTTGCCGGTACACGACAGCCACGGATAAGCCACCACCGCCGACAGCATGTGGGCAGGAAACTCAATTTCGGGAATAATCTCCACGCCACGCACTGCGGCGTATGCGATAATCTCTTTTATGTCGTCTTGCGAATAATATCCACCCAAGCGGTTTTGGTCCTTGCCAGCCCAAGCGCCAACTTCGGTGAGGCGCGGATATTTCTTGATTTCGAGGCGCCAACCCGAGTCGTCAATCAAGTGGAATTGCAACTTGTTCATCTTGTACATCGCCATCATGTCGATGTAGTGCTTCACAAACTCCTTGTCGAAGAAATAGCGTGCCACGTCGAGCATCATGCCTCGCCACGGATGGTTAGGGGCATCGCTCACCAACACCTGCGGCAAACGCCACTCCACATCGCGCTGAAGCTCTCTGCCATGCACCTCGGGCGGCAATAATTGCAAAAGCGACTGAATGCCGTAGAACAAGCCGCTATTGTCGTGTGCTGTGATTCGCACTTGCCTGGCATCTACCCTCAACTCATAGCCTTCCGAGGCAGGCACGCGCTCGGCATCGATTGACAGCACCACGCTGGCACGATTTTTCTTTGCAGAGGTCTTCCAGTCGAACCCCGTGCTACGGAATATGGCTTCGCGCAGATACTGTGCCTGAGGCTCGCACTCGGCATCATAAGCCATAGTCATGTCGGCACGCAACACCAACGAGCCACTATGCTGCTCAATGTGAGCAGGTTGCGGAATGATTGCCACCTGCTGAGCCTGCGCCGTGCACCACATCACAGCACACAGCACCACTACAAAAATCGCCTTAAAATTCAGTTTCATAATGGTTGTATATCTTTTGTTTTGGTTTAAATATATGTACATTTTTCAATTTCGTAGCACACGGCAATCAATGAGCCAACACACAATCGCTAATGCGAACCGACTTATCATCGCCATATCGCCGCATAGTCACCTCGGCATTGCGCTGCTGGGTGCTCCATCCGCATATCACATTCGATATTTGTGTCACCTCAATGGCATGCCAACCAGCCTCGAGCGCTATAGAGCGCGAGCCACCGCAGTCAACCACGGCACGACGGTCGTTGTCAACCACCACCTGTCCATCGATGCACACACGCGTAGCGCCCCCGGCAAACTCATACACAGCAGTTTGCCGAACATTCACATAGCCTCGGGCAACGGCAACATACGGCACCGCATCGCCCGTTTCAGCAACACGCAACCGCGGCAGCTCCTTCAGCGAAGTCACCACCGTGTCGCGCCAATTGCCTACACTCGCCATCTCGCTCAATTCCTTGATAGACGCATCGGCAATTTGCAACTTTAATCCCTCATTCTTTGGAGCCACCGCCAACGATTTGGCGAAATTTTGCTTTTCAACTTTCACCCTGCGCACCACGCTCATTTTGCCCGAAGCCAACACCGAAGCAATGCGCACCTCGCCGCTGCGAGTGAAAGTGATGGGCGAAGTGTAAACAGCCGACGAGGCAATCGGGTCGCTGCCGTCGAGGGTGTATACCATGCTACTGATGCCCTCGGCAACAAAGCTGAGCTGCACGCTGTCGCCGGTGAACACCACATGGTTGCGGCACTCATCGGGCTGCACAGGTATTGGGATGTGATAGTTTATGCCGTGGCAATCCATACGCAGGCGTTCGGCTTCCATTCGGCGACAGAAATCGTCGTAGTTCTTATTCTCGACATTGGTCCACCCCACCTCGGCAATGGCAACGATGCGCGGATAAACGCGATATTCCACCATTTGCTCGTTGGGCATACACTCGCTCCAAGCATTCCCCTGCACGCCAAGCACATATTGCTGCTTGCCCATAGCCACCAGCGTGTCGGGCACAGGATTGTAGGCATACACTTTGCTCAACGGAGCATATCCGCCCCAAGCCATCGGCTCGGCAAATTTGTTGTCTTGATAGTGGTCGAGATACATTCCGGCGCTGCCTGGCGTCATAATCACGTTATGACCCATCATGGCAGCCTTGATGCCGCCTTTCTCGCCACGCCAACTCATCACCGTGGCGTCAGGCGCGAGTCCGCCTTGCAGAATCTCGTCCCAACCAATCATTTTCTTGCCGTATTTGGCAAGTATTTTCTCGCATCGGGCAATGGCATAGCTCTGCAGGCGTTCCTCCGGCGAGTGTCCGTCTTGCTCGGTCAAACCGAGTTCGCTGATGCGTTTTTGGCAATCGGGGCAGCGTTTCCAAGCATTTTTTCGGCACTCGTCGCCACCTATGTGAAAATATTCGCTGGTGAAAATATCAGCCAACTCGGCGAAGATGCCGTCAAGCATATCGAACATGGTTTCTTTTCCCGGACACAACACAGTGGTGTGACCGCCAAAACGGCTCATCACCTGCTGCGGCTCGCCGGTGCACGACAATTCGGGATAAGCGGCTATGGCAGCTATGGTGTGCCCCGGCACATCAATCTCCGGAATGATGTCGACGAATCGCTGCGAAGCATATTTCACCACTTCGCGCATCTCGTCTTGCGTGTAATAGCCGCCATAAATGTCATTGTTTATGCCACGGCGCCACGCTCCCACGTCGGTGAGGCGAGGATAGCGCTTAATTTCGATGCGCCAGCCTTGATAGTCGCTCAAATGCAAATGCAGTTTGTTGATTTTGAGCGTGCTGAGCATATCGATGTGTTTTTTCAGAGCTTCAACACCAATGAAATGACGGCTCACGTCAATCATCAGTCCGCGGTAGGAAAATCGCGGCTCGTCGGCAATCGCAACGCATGGGGCTGCCCACTTCACGCCTTTCACCACACAAGGGCTCTCCAATTGCGCAGGCAACAGCTGCATGAACGTGCTCATGCCACGAAACAAGCCTTTGGGTGTGCTTGCCACCACCTTCACTCCATCGGGCTTCACACTCAGCCTATAAGCTTCCTCAGCCAAACCGCTTGCTCGGTCAATGCACAGTGTAATGCCTCCGCTGTCGGCCACCGGAATGGTGTATCCTGTGGAACGCTGCAATTTGTCGGCAAAGAATTGCGCCACCTGCTTAGCCTGAACGTCGGAGCAACCTATGGCAACACCTTGCTGCAGTTGCCAATTTCCGTCTTTCAATTGCACGCTGCGAGGCTGCGGAATAATGCTTATGCCCACATCGGCGATAGTTCCGCGAGCTTGTGCCGTTATGGGTGTCTCGATAAAGGCTGCCCACGCAAGTAGAATTACTGTAAGGAATCTTTTAATCATCTTATTTTTGGGGATGTTGTTTTAATAATCAAAAAAAAGTTGCCGCAAAGTGCCGTGGCATTATTTGCCGTCGGGCCAAGGGGCGGGGCGAGAAGTGGCTTTGAACACTGGGCGCTGGGCGTTGACGCTGCGCAGATAGCGAGCGAGTTGCTGTGCCAGTTCGGCTTTTATTTCGGGGTGCTGTGCCGCGAGGTTGTGCTTTTCGCCGATGTCTTGTTTTATGTTGTATAGCTGATAGTTTGCCGTTTCGTAGTAGTAAATCAGCTTCCAATCGCCGTTGCGAATGGTGCAGGTGGCGCCGATGCCGGGTCCGGTTGGGCCCCAGTTGTTAGGGAAATTCCAATAGAGCGGTCGGTGGAGCGAAGGGTCGGCACCCACGTCGGTGAGCAGCGGCATGAAGCTCACGCCGTCGATGTGCTGCGGTGTTTTTGGCATGTCGATGCCTGCCATTTGCAAGATGGTGGGATAGAAATCTTCGATGATGAGATAACTGTCGCAACGCGTGCCGGGCTTCACCTTTCCGAGCCATTTCACAATCATTGGTTCGCGTATGCCACCCTCGTGAGCCGAGCCTTTGCCGCTGCGCAGCGGCAGGTTGTGGGTGTGCAGTTCGCCGCCGCGGGCGTTGGTAGCGCTCAGTCCGCCGTTATCCGACATGAATATCACTATGGTGTTTTGCTCAAGTCCGTTTCGCTGAAGGTAGTCCATCAGGTCGCCCAAACTTTTGTCCATGCCTTCGAGGAGCGCGGCATACATTGCCTCGCGAGGGTCGAGCCCTTGGTTGATATACTTCTGATAGAATCGCTTGTCTTTGTTCAGCGGCACGTGCACGGCATAGTGCGACATGTATAGGAAAAACGGCTTGTTGCGTGGGCGGCGGTCTAAGGCAGCCATGGCTTCGAGCGTGAGTGCTTCGGATAGGAAAATGTCTTTGCCATGGTATTTCTCAAGCCCGGGTATTCCCCAAATGTTTGGCTTGCCGTCGACGAGCCAGTTGCCGAAGTTGTCTTCGCCCAAATAGGAAGCCGGACCGCCGCAGGCATGCCCGGCTATGTTGACGTCGAAGCCCAGATTGAGCGGGTTGGCAGCCGGTGTGCCGATGGCTCCGAGATGTGCTTTGCCGCAGTGTATGGTGTGGTAGCCGTTGTCGTGAAGCACTTGCGGCAGAGGCAGCGCATAGCAGGCACGCTCGATGCTGTCGACGGGTGTCATGCCGTTGACGTTCCAATGCGGATAGCACAATAGCGGATGTGGGCTGTCGACTTCCTGATTGCGATGTAGAGTCCAATTGGTGACGCGGTGTCGGGCGGCGTTCATTCCGGTGAACAGGCTTATGCGTGTGGGCGAACTCACGCTGCAAGCATACGCCGAGGTCATCATTCGTCCTTGGCTTGCCAAGCGCTCCATGTTGGGCGTGTGGTAGCGGCGATTGAGCTGCGTGGTGTCGCTCCAAAACGGCAGCGACGTGTCCTGCCATCCCATATCGTCGACCATAAACAGCACGATGTTAGGCGCGGGTTCGGTTTTCGCTGCCGTGAGCAGCGATGTGCACGACAATGCTGCCCCTGCGAATATGCCTCGAATGTCAATTCTTAATTGCTTCATCTTATTTTAATGCTAATTATTTTGCCCTCTTTTTTATATGAAAACCTATTCAATACACATCAATCGTTTTTCGTGGTGGCTCAGAACACGCCAATCTCGCCCACGCACAAGGCGTCGCCGCTTGCCAACTGGGTGGCTTGGATGAGCAGATAGCGCGCCTCGATGCCCGAAGGCAAATAGTGATAGCGGGCGCTGGGCTCGTTGACGATATTGCCGAAGGTGTATTCGCCGGCATCGTGATAGGTCACGCCGTCGGCGCTCCATTTCAAGCGGCATGCTGCGAGCAAGCCAGTGGACACGCCCACGGGCGGCACATAGCAGAAGCCACGCACCGTGCGCGTTGCGCCAAGGTCGATGGCGAGCGCTGCACCAACGCCTGGCTCGGTGCTTTGCCAATAGGTGCGCGCGTTGCCGTCGGCAGCTGCTGCAACGGGATGCTTATCAGCCTCGCCAGCCTTGGTGGTGAGCGTAATCTCGCTCTTGGCATAGCATATCTGCTGGGTGGCTACGGCTCCGTTTTCGGCACCAAGCACAGCCACCGCCTTCACAACGCACGGCTCAAGCACGAGCGGAGCGGCATACAATGGCGAGGCAGCTGTGGGCTGCGTGCCATCGGTGGTGTAGTGTATCGCAAAGCCCACATTCAGGTTTGCCGCAGCATCTTCTTTGTGCAGCTTCCAACCGAAGTCTTGCTTCTTTGCACTGATGGTCACCTTGCCGTCGGGGCTCTGCGCGATTGACAGCTGAGGCGGACGTGAGGCATAGTGATGCAGCGACACGGTGCTCAACGCAGCACGGGCGCGCGTTGCCGGCACACGTATGCGAATCTTGCTTGCCGTGACATCAGGCAAACGGAGTATGCGCTTATAGCCGATGTTGGTGCCGCGGGCGACCTCGCGCCAAGCACCGTCAATCCATGCGTCGACGGCATGCTGCTCGATGCGTTCGCCACGCACTGCCACCGGTTCTTGCAGCACCACGCGGTTGAAGGTCACGGCTTTGTTCATATCTATCACCAATTCGTTGTTAAGTTCCACATAGGTGCGATTGTTACCGTCGAACAGACGTTTCAAGCCCTTGACATTGCCCTCGAGCAGATTGCTGCCGTAGGTTTGGGCGATGCGTTTTCCCACCTCGGCAAGCACCGCCACATCTTCGTCGGAGAAACGGCCCTCGCGGTTGGGCGGGATGTTGAGCAGAAACGTGGAATTGCCGCCCACCGAGCGCTCGTAGATGTCGAACACATCGTCGGCTGAGCGCACCCGCTGGCGGTCGTCGTCGCGATAAAACCAGCCTTCGCGTATGCTGGTGTTGGTTTCGGCTTGCTGATAATGCAGAAACTTACCCTCGAGCAACTTTTGGCGGCTGCCGATGTCCTCAGCCATCATGTCGGGGAAAACGGTCATCGAATCGGGGTGTTCAACATAGGGAAGCACATTCCACTCGGTGGAGCGTGTGCCGCCGCCCTCGTTGCCGCACCAGCGCACATCTTCGCGACCAAACACCACAGCCTTGGGCGCAAGCGTGTGAATAAGCTCCATCCACGCCTTGTAGTTGTAGCGCTGACCGCCCTTGCGCTTGGGGTGCGCGCCATCAAACCACACCTCGTGAATCTCGCCGTATTCGGTGAGCAGTTCGAACAGCTGATTGAGGAAATATTCGTTGTAATCGTCTACCATAAAACGGAACTTCGTCTTGTTGGCAAACTCACGCCCCGGCACCTCGCGCGGTATTTCGCGCATGGTGTATTTGCTCAGGTTGCCGTAAAGCCCGGCGGGGTTTTCAATCTGATAGAGGTCGGCTGGCGAAAGATATATGCCCAACTTCAAGCCGTATTTGTGGCACGACGCCGCAAGGTCCTTGAGCACATCGCCCTTGCCGCCGCGAAAACCCGTCGACATCACGCCGTGAGTGGTGTAACGGCTCTGCCACAGGCAAAAGCCGTCGTGGTGCTTGGCTGTGAAAATCACCATCTTCATGCCCGCACTCTTCATGGCACGGCACCACTGGTCGGTGTCGAGCGTCTTGAGGTCGAAAATGCGCGGGTCCTCCTTGCCGGTGCCCCACTCCATGCGCGTGAACGTGTTCGGCCCAAAATGTATGAACGCAATAAACTCGTTCTCAAGCGCACTCATTTGGTTAGCCGTAGGCACCACGTGGGCAGCCTTTTCCACTATCATGGCAGGGCTATCGGCATCGCCAATGGATATGGTGTTGGCAAACTCTATTTTTTCCTTAGCCATCGAGCACACGGCAACAGCTGAAAGCACCGCCGCGCACGCCGTTTTGTTTATTGGTAGAAAGATTTTAGTCATAGACAAACGAATTACGGTTAGTTTTTAGTTTATGAATATCATTTAACTGCAAAAATAGCAATTTTTAGCCAAACGCCAAACCCAAACAAAGCTCGGCAACACAAAATTCCCCTGCCAAGTACCGATGAGGTGGCTCGACAGGGGGGGTGCGGAGTGTGGATATTACTTTGTGCAAATGAGTGTGGGCAAGGCATTCACTGTTGCCCTACAATTCGCTGTGCCATAGGCCGTGCAGGTTGCAGTAGTCGTAGACGCATATCGGGCGGTCGTGACACACGCACATCTGCGCTTGGGGCTGGTTGGTGAGGTCGAAGCGCACACCGCCGTGCTCGGTTTCTACATAGATGAACTGGATGTGATGTTCGCTAAGCATCGGATGGGGTGCGCTGCCCACATCCACTCGCATCAGACATTCGTCGATGCGCGTTGCCACAGGCACATGCTTCTCGGTGCTTGCATCCTCGGTGTTGGGCACCAACAGCTGCATCTTCTCGCCACAGCACACCAAGGGCGCACCGCTATCCACCATTTTCATCACCACATTGCCGCAATGATTGCATTTAAAGAATTCTGTTGCCATAATTCTATGTTTATGTTTGTTTATCGGTTTATTGATTAATTGATTTCGCCACAAAAAGGGCTTCTGATATGAGAACATCGGCAGCATCGGCATTGTTCATTACAAAACCGAGAAATTTTGTGCGTAAGCCACAAAGTGGCGCAGCCTGCGGAAAGAAAGCTGCCATAAATATGTGCCTCGAAGTGGCACAACATTGTTCGACGTCTTCGACGCCGATATATTGTGTGGGATTCCTTCTCCGCAGGTTTCGCTGCGCTACACCAGCGGTTAAGCATAGTGAAGCACCTTCGGCGCTTTCATCGCAATATATATAATCATTTGATTGCCATTGATATTAACCGCAGAGCGGTTACAATTTGAGTAACCCCGCATTGGCGCCGTAGGCGACTATGTGGGGACGACCGATGCCACCACCACATAACCAACCGCGGAGCGGTTGCAAACCCGGCGAATCAGTTTATCTTTGTTTTAACGCCAGTCTGTGAAGATAGGCGTTTTTTGTTTGATATTAATAAGTATATAATAAGCCAGTTTCAAAAAAAGTATTTTTTCGTATATTTGCATTGAAATAGTTAATCGCATTAATGTTTCGATAATATATATTATGAGCAAACATTTGTTTAAAAGGATGTTGCCGCTGGCAATAGCGTTGATACTCCAGTTGGTTGCTGCGGCTCAGCCGGCGACGCCACAATATGAGCAAGCCGAGTGCTGGTGGAGCGGTGCCGAGGGCAACACTGGCAGCCATGTTGACGTGTTTTATGTGCTGCCCACCTGCGTGGGTGCGTGGCAGGACTCGTGCGGCGTGACGCATTACAATGCCGACGTGCTCAGCGCCAAGCACCGCCGCGCATGGCAACTATCGTGTCAGCTGGCTAAGCAGATTTTTGGCAACGGCACCAATTTCTATCTGCCCTACTATCGTCAAGCCACATTCGGCACACCGGCAGAGCGCGCCGACGAGGTGCGCGCCACAGCAGCAGGCGATGTGCTGCGGGCGTTCGACTATTATCTTGAACACTACAACGGCGGGCGCCAGTTTGTGCTTGCCGGTTTTTCGCAAGGAGCATGCCTTGCGGTGGAAATAATAAAGCATCTCGATGCCGAAACCCTCAAGCGCATGGTGGCGGCTTATGCCGTGGGCGGACGCGTGAGTGCCTCCGACCTAAAGCACCCCAATGTGCGACTTGCGCGCGGCGCCACCGACCGTGGCGTGGTGGTGTGCTTCAACACCGTTGCCGACATGGGCGATGCCACTTTGGGCAACGTGCTTTTCCCCGACAACGTGGCGTGCATCAACCCTGTGAGTTGGACCACCTCGCAGCAACGCGCCGTGCTGAAAAGCCAGTCGGAAGCCACACAAGCCCACGACCCGCATTTTCCCTACGGCACAGCGGTGGTGGCACACGATGCCAAGCGACCCGTGACCGTGCGCATCGACACGAAGAAACAGGTGCTGGTGGTTGACAACATCGACCCCGACCCGTATATGCTGCCCAAGATGAGCGACATGTTTCCGCGCGGATGCCTGCATCTGCAAGAGCTGTTTTTCTACGGCAAAATGCTCAGCGCCAACATGCAGCAGCGCATTGCAGCAGCATCGGCTCCACAAAATTCTCTCAGCAATAAATAAAAAACCCATAGTCACAATATGAAAAGAATAATCGCATTATTAGCGGCAACCACTCTGCTGACAGGCAACGCCAAAGCCGAAGTGGTCTACAGCGACTCGAACGTAAGGTTTACGCTCGTTGACGAATCAACAGTGAGAATGGAATATGCCCCCGACGGCAAGTTTATTGACAACAAGAGTTTCGTTGCCGTAGAGCGCAACTACGCTCCGGTGAAGCACACCCGAAAAGTGTCGGGCAAAAAACTCACAATAGCCACCTCGCAGCTTACGCTCACCTACAAGATTGGCAGCGGAGCTTTCGCCAACGACAACCTGAAGATTGCAGGCACCAAGTCGGCCGGCACTCGCGAAATCGGTTGGAAACCAGGCATGCAACAAAAAAGCAATCTGAAAGGCACCTATCGCACCCTCGACGGCTACGACGGCAACATGCACGCTGGCAAACCCATGCCCATTGAGGACGGATTGCTTGCCCGCGACGGATGGACGCTGATTGACGACTCGCACAGCCTGCTGTTCGACGGCGACCCCGACTGGGATTGGGTGACCACTCGCCCAAGCGCAGAGGGCGCTCAGGACTGGTATTTCATGATTTACGGCACCAACTACAAGCAGGCGCTGAAAAGCTTCACCCGCTTTGCCGGCAACATTCCCCTGCCGCCGCGCTACGCCTTTGGCTACTGGTGGAGCCGATATTGGAGCTACAGCGACCAAGATTTTCGCGACTTGATAGGCAACTTCAAGAGCCTCGACATTCCGCTCGACGTGCTGGTGGTGGATATGGACTGGCATCCAATCTCGCCCGAAGCCGGTGGCGGCTGGACCGGTTGGGACTGGAACGAACGCCTATTCCCCGACTATAAGCAATTCCTGAAATTCCTCGACGATGCAGGCGTGAAAACCACCATGAACCTGCACCCAGCCGACGGCGTGCGCCCCTACGAGAAACGATATGCCGAGTTTGCCCGTCGCTACGGCAACACCAACGGCAAAGCTGTGCAATTTCTTGGCAGCGACAAGCGCTTTGTGAAAGCCCTGTTCGACACCTATCTGCACCCCTACATGGACGAAGGCGTTGACTTCTGGTGGCTCGACTGGCAGCAATGGCTCACCGACAAAAAAGTGCCGGGGCTGAGCAACACATTCTGGTGCAACTACATCTGGTTCAGCGACATGCAGCGCCAAGGCAAAAAGCGCCCGATGCTCTATCACCGCTGGGGCGGACTTGGCAACCACCGCTATCAGATTGGGTTCTCGGGCGACGCCTACATCACTTGGAAAAGCCTCGACTATCTGCCTTACTTCAACAGCACCGCTTCGAACGTGCTCTACGGCTATTGGAGCCACGACATAGGCGGACACATGAGCCACAAGCACGGCACCCCGGTTGACCCGCAGCTCTACACCCGCGCCATGCAAATGGGAGAATATCTGCCCATATTGCGCTCGCACAGCACCAAGGACCCGGCGCTCAACAAAGAGCCTTGGGCATTCGACAAACCTGTGCAGCAACGCCTGAAGGCGGTTGTCGACGGCCGCTATGCCCTTGTGCCATACATCTATACGATGTGCCGCCAAGCCCACGAAACCGGCATCTCGCTTTGCCGACCGATGTACTACGACTATCCCGAAGCCAACGAGGCTTACACCTATAAAAACGAATATATGTTCGGCGACAACCTGCTCATTGCACCCATCACTCAACCCATAGCACAAGGCGAAAAATATTCGCAGGTTGACGTGTGGCTGCCCGAAGGCAAATGGCTTGAGCTTGCCACCGGCACCATGCTACAAGGCGGCGCCACATTCAAGCGCCCGTTCAGCATCGACGAATATCCTGTGTATGTGAAAGCCGGCAGCCTGCTGCCATATTTTGGCAAAGTGAACAACTTGTCGGGCACCCGCCAACCGGTGACGGTGCGCGTGTTCCCCGGCGGCGACAGCGGCGAGTTTGTGATGTATGAAGACAACGGCGAGGATGCCCGCTACGAAACCGAATATGCCACCACGCCACTCTCCTACCAGCGCAGCGGCAATCAGCTGAAGGTGACCATCGGCGCCCGCACCGGCTCGTATGCCGACATGCCGGCCACGCGCCACTACACCGTTGCATTGCCCTGCCAATTAGCTCCCATCAAGGCTGAAGTGAACGGCGTGCCGGCTGAATGCAGCTACAACGGTCACGACCTCGAAGCCACAATCGACTGCGGCGAAATCGACTGCGCAACAGGCGCCGTGATTACGCTCACCCTGCCCGATGGCGACACCACCATTGCCGACGGCACAAAAGCCCACATGAGCCGTCTGCGCACTGCCGTGGCTGAATACAAGCAAATCAACTGCGGACTGGTTTACACCGAGCGTTTCGGATTCCTCGAGTCGGCTCCGCTTCGCCTGCAATACAACCCCGGCAGCCAAGCCGCAACACTGCAGCGATTTGGCGAAATATACAGCCAACTGCACGACGTGCTTGCCGAACAGATGCAAAACAACGAAGCGCACATCAGCCAATTCCTGAGAACAGTGAACGAACCCACAACTGCAAAATAGCATTTGATATTTAGTAATTCAAACAATAGCTCGCTTATGAAATCACTCCTAAAGCTATCGCTAACAATTCAAATACTCATCGCCCTGGTGCTGGCTTGCATAGCAGGCTATGCCATGCAAAACCATGTGGAATTTGCCGAAGCCTACATCAAACCCTTCGGCACCATCTTCCTCAACCTGCTGAAGTTTGTGGTGGTTCCACTTGTGATGTTTTCAATCATCAGCGGCATCATGGAGATGCAAGATGTGAAAAAAGTGGGGCGGTTGGGCATCCGCGCCTTGGCTTATTTTATGTTCACCACCATCATAGCAGTTACGCTCGGGCTCACGGTGTCGACGCTGATAAAAGGCAAATTTCCGGTGATAGCGCTGAACGCCGACCCCAACGCCACCGAGGTGGTGAAAGTAACGCTCATCGACCAGATAGTGAACTTCTTCCCCAAAAACATCCTCGAGCCAATCTACACCATGAGCATGATGCAAGTTATAGTGATTGCCATATTGTTTGGCGTGGCCATTGTGCACGTGGGCGAGAAAGGCAAGGCGCTGCGCGAATTGGTGACAAGCCTCAATGCCGTGGTGACAAAGATTTTGGGCTACATACTTGCACTGTCGCCCGTTGGCGTTTTCTGCATGCTCATGCCTGTGGTGGCAGTGAACGGACCTAAAGTGATTGGCTCCTACGCAGTGCTCATCGGCGCCGACTATCTGTGCTTCGTGCTGCACGCCCTGCTGGTGTATGCCGTGTGCGTGGCGCTGCTGGCGCGCATGAATCCGTTGCGCTTCTTCCGCGAGATGGCTCCCGCAATGCTGTTTGCCTATTCCAGCGACTCGTCGGTGGCAACACTGCCCTACACCATGCAATGCACCGAGCGCCTTGGCGTGAAAAAGGACCTTGGCAGCTTTGTGCTGTCGCTTGGCGCCACCATCAACATGGACGGCGTGGCAATCTATCTGGGCGTGACATCGGTGTTCATTGCCACATGCTGCGGCATGGACCTGAACATGCAGCAATATCTTGCCATCGCCCTGTCGGCAACTATAGCATCAATCGGCACGCCAGGCGTTCCCGGCGGCTCGCTGGCGCTGATGGCAATGGTGTTTGCCTCGGCAGGCATCCCCATTGAAGGCGTGGCCATTGCAGCCGGAATCGACCGCATTGTGGATATGGCTCGCACAACGATGTCAATCACCGGCGATGCCTCGTGCGCAGTGATTATGCAACGCTTCCACGACAAATAACCCACACCTCATCACAGGAATCATTTGGCTAACAAACATCACATCAAAAAAAATGAATATCGACATCAAAAAAATCATCGCCGAGATACGCAGCATAGGCGAATCGCGCATTGTGGAATTGCTGGTGTGTGCGGCTGCATACTTGTTTAGTGAACTCGAAGGCTCGTACATTAACACCATGTTGCTGATGCCCATTGTTTTCGGTGCCGTTTATGCTGTTAACAACGTCACCGCAGGCAGCAAATGGCATCGGGCATATTATGCCACGGCGGCACTGATTGTGGTGGCGCTGGCTGTTGACGCTGCAAGGTTTGTCGACTCCATGGCATACGGTTTTTCGCTGCTGCTCACTGCCATGGCAATACTGCTTTCACACTCTGGTCGCAGCGACCGCAGCGAGGGCGAGCATTTTGCCAACATGACCATCTCGGCAGCGATGGCGTTGGTGATGCTGGGCACACTTTGTGTGCTTGCCGTAGCAATCATATACTCGGTGGTGTATGTTTTCGGTCTCGACAGCACAGCCGAGGCGGCAGTGGATCATGTGGCGCGATTTGCCGCCTGCATAGTGGCTCCGTTGACGTTCATGATAAGCATGAATGCCAAAGTGGCTAACAAGGTGATACATCTGCGATTCTTCGACATTATGTTCAACTACGTTCTTGGCGGCGCAATAATAGTGTACACGGCAATTCTATATGCCTATATGCTGAAGATTGTGGCAACATGGCAACTGCCACTTGGCGGCTTGGCGGCGATGATTACAGCATTCTACATTGTTGCATTCGTGGGAATGCTCATCAACCGTGTGATTCCCAACCGTTTCTGCGATTGGTATTATAAGCGGTTCGGCTACATATCGTTGCCCTTGCTGGTGCTGTTCTGGACCGGATTGGCTTACCGCATAATGCAATACTCGTTCACCGAGAGCCGCGTTTACATGGCTTTGGCAGGTGTGGTGATGGTGGTTGGTTCGGTGGTACTGATTGCCGTTCGCGGCAAGCGGTTTGCCATAATACTTGGCTGTGCAGCCCTGCTGATTGCCACATTCAGCTACATCCCAGTCATCTCGGCACGACACATCGGGCTTAGCTGCCAACGCTCGCGCATAACGGCTATTGCTACAGAACTGGGCATATACGACAGCAAGTCGCACAAGATTAAATATATAGAAACCGTACCCGATGAGCAAGCCGACAAATATCAACAGCTTGTGTCGTGTTACCGCTATTTGAGCAACGAAACGTCGGACGAAGCAGTAGAGGCACAATACGGCAAAATCAACAAGAGTATAGAAACAAAAAACAACGGTTTCAACCACGAGTTGGATGCTGATGTTGATTTGAACGGATACACCCGATTGGTAACTAATTTTTACGAATCGGTGTCAGGCAACAATGTGGTTGTCACTATCGACAGCGACACCATCATCAACCAGCCTTTGCGACACCACGTCGACAAGAATGGCAAAGTGTATCTGACTAACGACGACCACATCTACACCACCGACAAATATATGCTGGTGATTAAATCGATATATTACGACACCGAAACAGGCAAATCGCAAATCTACTACGACAACTATCTATTTGCAAAATAACCTTAGTAAGAACAATGAACGACAACAAATTACTCGCCACGATGCTGAGCTACGCCGATGAGCGTCAGGTGCCGGGGCTGTCGCGCTTCTTCAAGTGCGGCGAAGGCGAATACGGCGAAGGCGACCGCTTTCTTGGCATCAAAGTGCCGGTGACTCGCGCTGTGGCGAAGGAATGTTGGCAAACCACCGAATTCCCCCACCTCGAGGAATGTATCACAAGCCCATATCACGAAGTGAGGCTCGCTGCGCTGCTCACTCTTATTGAGATTTTCAACCACGCCCGCCGTGACGAAGACCTGCGGTGCCGTTGCATTGATTTCTACCTCGCCCACACGGCATATATCAACAATTGGGACCTTGTGGACCTCAGTTGCTACAAACTGCTGGGCGAGTGGCTCACCTACCGCGACCGCTCGCTGCTCTATCGGCTTGCTGCAAACGGCGCCTCGCTGTGGGAACAGCGCATAGGCATAGTAAGCACTATGCAATTCATTCGCTGTGGCGAACTCGACGACACCTACAACATTGCCGAGATATTCCTCGCCAAACCCCGTCCGCTGCACGACCTGCTGCAGAAAGCTGTGGGATGGCTGTTACGCGAAGCCGGCAAGCGTGACCAAACGCGTCTTGTAGCTTGGCTCAACGAACCCGTCGCCACGCCCTATGCTGCTAATCCTCGTGCCGCCACCATGCCTCGCACCATGCTGCGCTACGCCATAGAGCGACTCCCCCAACCCTTGCGCCAGCACATGCTCAAGCAACGATAAAAACAGCCAATTTATGCGCACTTGCACAACTATTTGATACAAAGGTTTTTTACAGCTACAAACTGCACAAAATAGAAAGTTTTTGGGTGCCTAAACTGCACAAAATGGAAAGTTTTTAGGTATCTAGACTGCACAAAATGGAAAGTTTTTTAATTATCTAAGGAGTAATTCACAACTATCAAGACATAGGCTGTGCCATCATTATGCTCACTATTTGTGTTAACCTTTACACCATTAGCAAACTATGGGGCATTGCAGAGTAACCACAACACATACCTACAGCAACATTGTTGACAAAAAGAGAGGAGAAGCAGTGGATATGATAACTGATTTCATGCAGTAAAGCAGATTTTTGTATAATAAAGCATAAATGCAGACTTATTTTTCACTTATAAGTTAAATTTTCTTCGTATATTTGCAACGACAAAACTTTATAACATATGAGTGAAGCCGAATTGAAATTGGTTACAGATGCTAAAAACTGTACCATGTACACAATACAATTCCTATCAGATGATGATAGCGAATTTGAAAAGTTCTACGCCAAATTCAGAAATGAGTTGGAGTATAATGAGGACTTTGAGCGTCTTTTGAATATACTTGGACGTATTGCTGATTTTGGTGCTTTGGAACGTTTCTTTCGCCCAGAAGGCAAGATGAACGATAGAGTTTGTGCCTTGCCAGTATTGAAGTCCAAACTTCGTCTTTATTGCTTACGGTTGTCTGACAAAATACTCATTCTCGGCAATGGAGGTGTTAAGAAAACCAGAACATACGATGAAGACGATGCCCTCAAAGGATATGTTATCACACTCCAGAACTTTGACAGATTAATGAGAGCTGGTGTAAAAGATGGCACGATTTCGGTAACAGAAAACATCATTGAAACTGATAAAACATTTGACTTATGAAGCGGATTAATACATCATTTGACGAAATGTTGGCAAACACCTCTCCTGCCATACAGCAGGAAGTGGCAATGGAATTTGCCGTTTCAAACCGAATTTATGAGTTGATGACACAACGCGGTTTGACCAAACTGCAGTTTGCCAAGGCCCTTGGCAAGAAACCGAGTGAAGTGACTAAATGGTTGAGCGGTCAACACAATTTCACACTAAGAACAATTTCGATGCTTTCCACATTCTTTGGCCAACCTCTCATCCATATTCACGACAAGTGATTATATCACAGACTGAGACAGAATCATTATAGTAATCCGAATAATATCTCATCGTTTTCTATTAAATCTTAGAGAAAGGTTCGGCTTCTCGCCTTTCTCTAAGACGTGGCGAGTGATATTCTTGGCAGAAACTATTACGACACACCTTCCACATTGCAGCCAACCGAGCCGTGGCTATGCGTTATCCCTACCCAGCAACCAATCGCTTGCCAGAACACGGTGTATCGTCATGCCGTCAACCTCCAAATCGCCAGTCTCGCCCGACATCATAATCAGGGTGAGATTGTTGCAACCAGTGGCAGCAGCCCCCTTTAGCAAACCACCTATCTCACGGTTAAAAAGCTTAGTCGGTGGATTGGTGAAATTATAGGTCACTTGAATCAGTTGGGTGACACGGTTTCGGTCGACAATGCAGAAATCCACTTCGTAACTCTTAGCCTGACGAAGATAGAATATCTGCTGAGTTTCATACTCCATACGACGCAGCAATTCGATTGCCACAGCATTCTCTAATCGCCAACCAAGGCTTTCGGTCTGAAGCGCATCATCGTGGTCGGTGATAAAAGCGTTGTCGATGGCATATACTTTGCGTTGTGTCTGTCGTTCGATGCTCTTGAATGAGAACCGTGGCACAAGGCGCAAGAGACAAGCATTTTCGAGATATGAAACATAATTCATGACCGTATGCACCGAACTCAGCTTATAATCAGTTTGCAAGCGTGTGTACGACAACTCTTGGCAGAAATGGTCGAGAAGCGAGTTTGCTATCTGCTGCAAAGTCTTCTTGTAGCGCACCTTATAGCGCTGGCAAATATCCTTTGATATTACGGCCGCATACAGTGAACTGATATACTTGTCCTGTCGAGGCATAGCAAGCGTTTCAGGAAAACCTCCACGCATCAGATATGTGTCGAGTGTATGAAGCAGCTCACCCCTCGCCTTTGTGGTGAGGGCGCCGGTGTCAACTTCATTTGCTTGACAATACTCGGCAAACGAGAAAGGGAAAAGACGAATCTCGTTGTATCGTCCGGTGAGGTGAGTGGAAAGTTCGCCACTGAGAAGATTTGCATTACTGCCAGTGACAACAAGATGAATGCCCTGACGCAACAACCGGTTGACGAACAAGTGCCAAGAAGCGATATTCTGAATCTCGTCCATAAACAAATGCGTAAACGAGCCATAGATGCGATATAGCATTTCAAGCACATCGTTGAGTTGCGAACTTTGCAGAGATGCAAGCGTTTCGTCGTCAAAGTTCACATACGCAAAATTGACATTACTCTGCACAAGAACTTTCTGGCACAGAGTGGATTTTCCGCACCGACGCACGCCTATGACAATTTGCGCCAGCTTGCTATTGAGGTCAATTTCTGCCTCCTCTTTTCGGGAAACAAACTGCGTAAAATCGGTTGAAAGTAGCTCCTCTCTTTGGTCGCGAAGTATCTTCTCTATTCTGTCCATTTTGCCAACATATTAAATAACACCCGCAAATTACTAACAATAAATGATTTACGCAAATTTTTCCGCCACAAACTGCACAAAATGGAAAGTTTTGGGTGCCTAAACTGCACAAAATGGAAAGTTTTTAGCTATCTAAACTGCACAAAATGGAAAATAATGCGTGCTGCCGCCTTGCGAAACCATAATTAGGGACTACTTGTTACATCCCGAAAAATTTAGCAGGGTGGCGTGAACAAAAGTCCTTCCATCCTGCCGAAATTCATCAGGCAAACACATCTGGTTGCCGATGTGGCTATATTATATTCCGTAAAGTAACCTTGCCCGCTTATTCTGCAACCGATAAGCAAACTGTGGCGCAGAAAAGCGTCTTATTTAATTCGTTCGCCCTTGCCATTCAGTATCACACCAGAAGAATCGTAGAATTTGCACAAATAAGTGTCGTAACCAATAGCTTCGATGCTGCTATACATTGGCGGAGTGATTATCTTGCCCTCGGTTGATATCAAGCCATACCATCCGATTTCCGATTCGTAACTTCGGCACTTTGCCATTTTCTTTACAATAGTTGGTTCGTCGTCCTTAGTCTCACTGAACAATGTGCCATCATCATTGTAGAGTTTCGTTGTGTCGTAGCGCAACTCGTTGGTATCGTATGTGAGGCAATTCACGCCGCTTATGCAAAAATCTTCAATTACATCACCATTTTTGGCATATAACTGAGCGACGTGATTATCCTTAATGACAATTATGTCCTTATCTCCAACCCAAATTCGGCCTTTCACAAACGGAATAACAGTTTGGAATTCTGAGTTAACAACGCTCATGCTGTCAGTTTTGTATAGCAACCAATAGTCCTTGTTGTTCTCGATGCTCGAATACTCCGGTTTAAGTGCCCAGTCACCCTTAGTGTCAATCAATCCATAAGCGCCAGCCCTGTCGTTAAACGCCACTAAGTGCTTGTTGTGAAACACATAATCGTCGCCTGATTTATAGGAGATTCCGGGGCTGAAAACCTCCTTGCCCGAGGCATCGATAAACTTTATCCAACCATCATCTTCAACAGCAGCAACACCATCGGAGAAAATCCATGCGTGATTATACTTCGGTTCGATGACTGCTTCGCCGGTGAATTTGTTGAAATAGCCGCGTTTCTTGCCGTTGCTGTAGCACACCAGCGAGTCGGTGCCCAATGGCGTGGCAATCCAACTAATGCCTTTGATGGTTTTCTTGCCGGACACTGTTTCGAGGTAGCCACTGCCGTAGCCATATTCGTCATACCAATACGACACATTCTCCGACACATGACGTTGGCTGTAGCATTGCTCGTCGGAATCATAACGGTTCGACCACCAACCATACACTGAGCGGCAGAATTCCGACCCTACAGCTATGGCTATCAGCAACATCATAAACGCAAAGCAACTGCCCACTATGCGACGTAGAATCTTGCCATACTTCGAGCCATCTCTCATGCCAAACAATTCAACAATCCAGTTGGCAATGCCAACAATGATTGCTTTCAATCCATGCCAAAGCAGAATGAAAGCACGTTTCATCGATATATTGGTCTTCATTTTCCTTCCTCCTCATCAAATGATTCGTCAGCCATAGTGGTGTAACGCTTGAGACGTTCTTCGCGCGACATGTTGTCCACGCCCGAGCAGTTTTTCTTGAACGACGAAAGGCGTGAGAAGAAATTCATGCGCGTGTTGGCATCTTTCTCCATTGCGACGGCGGTGCCTGCACAGCTATAATCGAAGTTGCGCGAATTGCGGATTGACAATTCCGTTGCCACCTCTACGGCATCTTGGTTGGCACCCATGTAGGTGAATGTCCAGCCCTCGCCACGCAGACGTTCAACAAGCTCCTTGATGTTCTTGCCGCTGTACTCGCGAGAGGCGTTCTCCAAACCATCGGTGATGATGGTTACAACCACCACTGCGTCGTCAATGTCATTCACATGCTTGTGCATGGCTGTGAGCGTGAAGCCCATGGCATCGTAGAGCGGTGTGCAGCAACATGGCTGATAGTCGGCCATCGTCAGCGGATGAGCATCAGCCACAGGTGTCTTGTCGAATACGTGCTGCATTTCGCAACTGCAGAAAGTCACCAACGACACAAAATGTTCTTGCGAATCGGCAAACTTCTCCTGCGCCTTTTTGATGCCAGCCAAAGTTTCGTTGAAGCCATCTACAGCAGCCTTACGAATACACTCCATCGAACCGCTACGGTCGAGGATAATCACATTAAAGACCTGTGTCTTAGTGTTGTCGGTTTTTTGATTCATTTCATTCATCTTCGTTTGTGTTTTTTAGAGTAGTGAATAATTGTTTTGATGTTTATGCCTATATAGATTGAAAAGTAACCCGTTTTATATCACAAAAATTCAAAAAAAAATCAGATACTATCTTTCCCCTGGAATAAAATGCTCTCCAAGCCATGTTTTTCAGTAAAACAAAACGGGACTTTTTACACAAAAAATTGCTGCAAATTGCGTGCCAAAACAAGCCGTATCTCATTGAGTATGAAAGGCATTCAGCCGACCGTCATGCCGGCTGACGCCATCTTGTAACTAAAAAGCAGCATTCCAGTATGCCGAGGCATCGCCGCCGTATTCGCTCACCAGCAGCGCATAAAACCACGCCACGGCAGCATCAGCGTTAACCAATCGGAGCTCATCCGGGTTGTTGTTGATGCGCAACTCGGTGATGCGATATTCGTCGCCGCATTTCTCATAATGGGCTTCGAAGATGTGGAAACCGGTCCAGCTGCGCAAATAGTTGATAGTGGTATCGTCGCAAAACATATACCAATGGTCTTCCATCGCATCGGGGATGTGTCCCCACTTAATCACATCCATCTGCCGGGCAGTGAGATAATGATTTTGTGGCACCGACACGAACATCGTCAAAGGGTCGCCCATAGGCTTTGCCACTTTAGTTTTTTCAGGCATCGGGTCCTCGTTGTTGAAGCGACGTGCCGAATTGCCTGCGCCCATCGTCCACATTAGCAACGCTTTCTTCATATCCTCCTCCGAAACATTTTCCGCCGAATCTTCCTCTTTTTCTCTGAGCATATCCCTCACCTCCATCAGCGCGAAGCCCAGCAGGTTCTCGCCTTGCCATAGGCGTGGATTGCTCGCCTCGGGTGCATCTTCAGCAAGTCCGATGCCCCAAATTGTGTCTTTGGGCGATGCCTCAACCAATATCTTGTCGCCAGTGCCAAGCAGATATTCCTTAAGTCCGGGAATTTGTAAAAATTTGGCGAGATTGCCTCTCATGACAATCTTTTGGCAGTTCTTCTTCCATACATGCGCATTGAAGTTACGCACCTTGCGGCCCAGTTTCTTTATGGTCATAGGGTCATACGATGCCATGATTTGTTGCCATGCTTCCTCATCGCCGAAGATGCGAGCCTTCTCTGCCATCATATATTGCTCTGCGCAGTTGTAATATATGTTATCCACATTAAACAGACACATATACCATTGGCTCAGGCATGACTTGCCTACGTTGAATCCACGGTCGTCATGTCCCCAAAAGAACACAAAGTCGTCTCTCGAATATGCCTTGTTGCTTTGCAACAGGCTGTTTACATTGTATTTCATTTCATTCTATTTTTTTCTTTATATTATCTAATAGAGGCAAAAGTAGCCACCTATTCTCTCACATATTGTGCAGCGTATATTCATCGTGGTTGCCATTATAAAATGTATCAAGCACTTCATTGAATACATCGTTGGGCGAAACGGCATCGAAGAGCGTCATGCACGAGCGAACCTTGAGGGCATCTATACCGCCAAGTATATCCTCCGCCTTCTCGCCACGGTGCTGCAGCAGGGCAGCAGTGATTTCGCGCAGTCGGGCACCAAGAACTGGATGACTAAGGTAAGCCTTCGCCTCGTCGAGTCCGCTGATGCCGTAATACTTGGCATTGGCACTGCGACCCAATATTGTCAACTGCGGAAAGATGAACCATATCCAGTGCGATCGTTTGCGTCCATCGATGATTTCCTGCAGGGCAAGGCTGTAGTAGAAATTCTGCGCTGTTAGGAATCGCTCAGGTTTGAAACTATCGTTGGCACCCGATGCCATGCCGTCGACAAACTCCTTCGGAAGGATGATGTTTTCAACATCGATGGCATCGGCAAAGAGCGGAGCAATCTCCTCATCGCGGAATCCCGCTATGCCGCAACCTATTCGGGTGACGAAAAACGTGAGTTCGGCGTGCTCTTTGGCAAAACTGATGAAATCATCAACGTATGGCTTGATGGTTTCCACACCACCCTGCATGGTGGGGATGGCGTAGGTCTGTCCATGCAGCCCAACACCTTCGCCCCATACGGCGCCAAAACGTTCGAAAGCAAACCTTGCGGCACCGCCGCCATGTGCGCCTGCCAAATTGCTGCCAAACACAAATATCTCGTTCTCCTTCAATTCCGAAATCCTTTCGGGTGTATATTCTCTGCTGTACATCGTAGTTTAAATTTATTAATAATCTAAATATCAACCTCTTCCATTTGCTTTATGCCGCTAAATTTGCTAATTTCCGACTAATAATTCGCCAATTTCTGCTAATTTCCGACTAATAATTCGCCGATTTTTGCTAATTTCCGACTAATAATTCGCTTATTTCTGCTGATTTCCGACTAATAATTCGCTGTTTTTTGCTAATTTCCGACTAATAATTTGCCAATTTTTGCTGATTTCCGACTAATAATTCGCTGTTTTCTGCTAATTTCCGACTAATAATTCGCCGTTTTTTGCTGATTTCCGACTAATAATTTGCCGATTTCTGCTAATTTCCGACTAAAAACTTGGTGGTTTCGCCACGCCACATGTCGTCGGCGACGTGAAGAATCACGTCGTGCAACTCCACATCGTCCTTGAAATGCTGCGGAATGGCATCATAACCAATGGCTGCGCCAAGGATATTTCCGGTAACGGCACCCGTGGAGTCACTGTCGCCCTTATGGTTCACGGAAGCAATCATTGCTCTTTCAAAATTGTCGAAATATGCTAACGAACAATATACAGCTATTGCTGCTGCCTCTTCCGCTACCCATCCGCCACCAAGTTCATTCTCTATGGTGACAACATCGTCAGACGGGATGTCAGCCCACTGTATAGCGGTTTTTATCAAATGGGTAAATTGTTCCACAGCAGTCTGTTGCTCAGTGAACAACTTGGCTATCGCATCAAGTCCTTCAAGGATGTAATCCTTATATTTGTCGCGAGTCGGTGCTTCGTCCTGCGCCAACTTGTAGATGACGTAAGCCACAAGAGCCGACGGGATATAGCCCAACGGATGCTGGTGGGTCAGTTTCGAAGCATCGGCAGCCAGCTTGCAAACATCTTCGATGCCCAATTGGCTATCGACTGCGCCAAAGAGCGGAATCGGGGCAATGCGCATAACGCCACCACAACCCTTGCTATAGTTGATTGGCTCTGCGCCCCTGAAGATGTCGTTCAGCGATGTAATACAGGTGTTGCCCGGTGCCCTACGCACATTCAACTCAGGCACATTTCTTATCCAACACCGGTCGTAGCCCTTCTTTTTTACGCCCGACTGCGTCAGCAACCATTCTATGTATGCATCGCAGATTGATGGCAGGAATGGCGCATTATCAGCCTTGGCATTTAGCAATCCGCAGGCAGTGAAAAGGGTCATCTGCGTGTCGTCCGACACCACAGCCTTTCCGTTGCTGTCTTCATCCGTACACCATTGCTTGGTGTCGAGCCGGGTAATGCCCCTGTTGCCATATCTACGTTGTATCTCACCGAAGGAATAGATAAACTCAACTGGATAGCCCAACGCATCTCCAATGGCACCGCCTATAAGCGAGCCTCTTATTCTGTCTTTTATTATATTCTTGTCCATAATTCAAAAATTATATTGTTTCTTCTTTATGATAGCATAGAGGCAAAAGTAACCTTGTTTTCTATCATCTATGGCGATGCTGTTGAGGTAGCACTCTCACACTCTTTGTTTGCAACTCTCCACAAACCGGCGCACGAAATCAATCTGTTCTTGCGTCTCGGGAGCCCTGCGGTGTGAAGCCTTGGGCATTTTCGAGAAACGGCTTCGCATAGCCGCAAGTGCCTTCTCCAATGTAGGCTCTTCCATCTGTCGCGCTTCATAGCACGCCACTATAGTGCCCGTTCTGCCTACACCTCCCCAACAATGTATGTAGGTATATCCGTCCTGCTGCATCAGGTATTCTATCTTATCAATGAGTTGATGTACCGCCTCCACCGACTTAGGCACATTCACATCCCGAATTGGGAATCGCAGATAGGTGGTGTCATTGGGTAACTGTTGGCGATAAGGCAGCAGTTCGCCCTCTTCGGTGAGGTCAACAAAATGACGCACGCCAAAGCGATGCATCCCATTCAGCTTTGCTTCAGCCAATTCCCCATACTTGTCCCCGGGATATTCACCTGCAAACAGACGCTTACCTATATAATAGGATTGATGCAATGGGCGGCTGACAAAAGCCTCAAAGCGGTCGTTGATGCCGAGCAGGTCGGCCGGAAGCAGTGCACGGCATTGATTGACGAGGACATCAGAGAAACTGCCGCCAATGATATAAAAAGGTTGTGCCCCTGCAATTGATGCAGTCATGGCTCCAATGGTGTCAGAATCTCCACCCATGGAGATAGCAAGCCGCAGCGCCTTTTCAGTAGCGTAACCGCTGCGTTCGAGATAGGCCTTGATAGCAATTGGCACACTGCCTTGGCAAGAAACATCGAAGCGGTATGCAGCTCGTATGTCCTCCAAATTGAAATCAAGATTATATCCGATTGTTTCTGTTACAAACCTGCGAATTTCTTCTTCAGCTCGCCAACCGGCGTTCTTCTTCAAGAACACACAACCTGCTATGGCTTGTGCTCCCTTTATGCCCTCAGGATGGTTATGTGAAACGGAAGCCGTGATACGTGCCAACTCCATTGCCTCTTCAAGAGAATTGGCATACAAACCCACGGGGCTTACCCTCATGGCAGAACCGTTGCCAAAACTGTTGTAAGGCTGCGGATGGTTACTCATCAGCCACTGAGAGAACATCTTGCCGTAGCCGGCATGAGGGTATTTCCTTCCCAAACGCTGCATACATGCCACCAATGTCTCGGGTTGATGCTCCGGGTCAGTCATCAGCCATTCTGCCACAGCAAGTGTCATCACCGTGTCGTCCGTGAACCGGCTTCCATTGGGAACCAGTTCAAAATCCTCTGTCTTTATGTTGTGCCACTCGCGGGTACTGCCCACAATGTCGCCTATGATTGCTCCTAACATAATATTGATTTTATAATTCTCTTTCTACAAACAACACCAAATCACCCGATTTGGTTATCCCATATATTTCAAAATAAATTTCTTCACCCGTTGGTGGAACAGCAAGTATGTGTTCATCACTTGTCTTATCTATCTCAAATAGAAAAAGACTCCTGTGGTTAACCGTTGAGAATCCTTTTTGCCGGAAAACAAGTCCTTTCCCAAGTTTTTCCTGCACTTCCTCATAGCGTTTGTAAGGAGGATGACACAACATCCCCTCTTCGCTTGTCCAATCACCTTCATGAGCTACAAGTATTTTGTCAAACATCCATTCATTGAGTAAAATTCTGAAATGAGCGCCACCATTTTCCCATCCCAAAAATTGAATGTATTTATTGCAAGCATTTACGATGCCGTCCTCACGAAAACTGATATCCGACAATTTTGTTGCTATCAATTTATGGAAAGATTCTTCATTGAAAACATTATCATTATAAACCATACCTTATTACTTCGTTCACGCTAAAACTCCAATCTAAATCCCTTTTGCTTCAGCTCATCGTATTTCGCTTTGTTGAAGCGGAATAGGAAGGCTTCTTTCTTCTGCGATGGGTTAACGGTCTCGTGGGTCTGTTCAAGCATCCCGAGGCGCTTCATCTTGTTGTAGAAGTTGCGGCGGTCGAAACGCACGTCAAGTATCGCCTCGTAGAGGTTCTGCAATTCCTTGATTGTGAACTCCTCGGGCAGCAGTTCAAAGCCCACGGGTTCGAAATGAATTTGATGGCGCAACGCCTTCTCAGCCTTTCGCAGAATCTGGTCGTGGTCGAAAGCCAGATGCGGCACCTCGTCGAGTGCGAACCACCGCGCATCGGCAGCGTCATCGCCGCCCTTCACCTCCTGCATCCTCACCAAAGCATAGTAGGCAATGGTGATGATGCGCTCACGAGGGTCGCGGTCGGGAGCCGTGAAGGTGTGAAATTGGCGTATGTAAGCGCCTTTCAAGCCTGTTTCTTCCTGCAACTCGCGCATTGCACCCTCCTCAGCACTCTCGTCCATATTCAGGAAACCGCCCGGGAAAGCCCATCGTCCCTTGTAGGGTTCGATGCCACGCTGCACCAGCAGCACATTCAACTTTGCTCCGTCGAAACCGAAAATGACACAATCGGTGGTGACACTCGGGTGCGGATACTTATAACAATACTTTTTATTTTCGTCGGTAATGCTCATATTCTGTTTTTTTATTTATTATAACCACAAATTATTCATACTAAATCTTCACAAGGGCACCAAAAATTGCAAACCCACGCCACATCATTCGTCATCACCCTCCTCGGTGAAAATCACATCGTCGCTGTTGTCGCCCCTCCAATATGCCATCGGGTGAAGCTTGGCAGTGAGCTTGTTGTAATTACATGAGGGCTTATTCATGCTTCGCAGTCTATTCAACTTTCTTTCAAGTTCTTCCCTGCTGTCGGCAAACACCAAGTTGGTGTAATAGCGATTCTCTGTGGCATAGTCCTCATAATCGAAACACGGATAACGCTCCGAGTCCTCGCCAACATACACACCATACTTTGGTCTTTCGCTTCTGGCATATCTAATCATTTCTCTTACGCCGAAAAACTTCACGCCCATAACCTCAACGGTTGCATTGTTTTTAACTCGTTTCATAATCGTTTTCGTTTTTAAAGATTCTACAATTGCTTTCCTTATATTAATAGAAGAAAAATAACTAAGTAACCTATCTATTTACAACAAAATTTTTCCGTAAAGTTTCACCTTGTGTAAAATTTACATCACAAAATTATATAACAAATTTCTTACTTCCAAATTATTTTGCGTAAATTTTACACAACACCCTCTTTTTTTTAAGAATCAAATGACTGATAGGCATAATGAAGGGCGTTGTATTTGCCGTTCTGTCAAAAATCAGTAATTTTGCAGAAACTGGAATTGGCATTTTTGCAACATAACCATAAAAATAACAAAACTGAACTGTCGCGACATGAAAAAGACATTACTTAGTACATTATTCATCATTCTTGCAGCGATGCTCTTGCCGGGCATTGCTCAAGCCGAACAAACTATCGTGAAAAATGGCAAAGCAACGGCGCGCATCGTAACCGACCGCTCAGACGCGGTTAACCTTCAGGCTGCCGAATTGCTGCAGGATTTTGTGAAGCGCATCAGCGGCGCCTCCATCGACATTGTTGATGGCAAGGCTAAGCGAGGCGACGTGGTGATTGGCGAGGGGTCGACCGACGGGCTCACCGAGGACGGCTTCCGCTTGCAGAGCCGCGGCGACGTGCTCTACATCAGCAGCGGCGGCGACAAGGGCGCCATTTACGGCGTAGTGACTCTGCTCGAAAACTATCTTGGCGTGGCTTATTATGCTGCCGGCGCATTGGATGTGCCGCAGATGAGCACAATCACGCTGCCCGTGATTGCCAACCATCACGAGAATCCGGCGTTCCGCTATCGCCAGTCGCAGAACTACTCGATGGCATCCGACCCGCTTTATCGCTTGTGGTTCCGCCTCGAGGAGCCAAAGGATGAGTTTGCCGGCGGCAACTGGGTGCATACGTTCAACCGCATTCTGCCTTCCGACCGTTATGGCGAGTCGCACCCCGAATACTATTCGTTCATCAATGGCAAACGCCGTCCGGGACATGCCAGCCAGTGGTGCCTCACCAACCCAGCCGTATTCGAGGCTGCGGCTGCGCAAATCGATTCGATTTTCCGAGCCAACCCCGGCAAGACCATGATTTCGGTGAGCCAAAACGACGGTAATTTCACCAATTGCCATTGCCCGGAGTGTGAGAAGGTCGACAAAGAGGAAGGCGCTCTTTCGGGCAACTTCATCCGCTTTATGAACAAACTTGCCGAGCGTTTCCCCGACAAGCAGTTCAGCACGCTTGCCTATCTGTTCACCATGCATCCGCCCAAGAAGGTGAAACCGCTGCCCAACGTCAACATCATGCTGTGCGACATCGACTGCAAACGCGAGGTGCCCCTCACCGACAACGCTTCGGGTCGCGACTTCGTGACTGCCCTTGAGGGTTGGAGCAAGATTTCGAATAACATCTTTGTGTGGGACTACGGCATCAACTTCGACAACTACCTGTCGCCGTTCCCCAACTTCCACGTGCTGCAAAAGAACATTCAGTTGTTCAAAAAGAACCATGTAACCATGCATTTCTCGCAGATAGCCAGCTCGCGCGGCGGCGACTTTGCCGAAATGCGCACCTACATGGTGAGCAAGCTGATGTGGAACCCCAACCTCGACTGCGATTCGCTCATGCAGGCGTTTATGAATGGCTACTATGGCAAGGCGGCTCCTTACATCTATCAATACTCCAAGATGATTGAAGGCGCATTGCTTGCCAGCGGCAAGGACCTGTGGATTTACGATTCGCCGGTGACACACAAAGACGGCATGCTCAACGCCAACTGCATGAAGGCTTACAACGAACTGTTCGACAAGGCAGAAGCCGCTGTGGCTGCCGATAAAAAATATCTCGACCGCGTGCGCCTCTCGCGCTTGCCGCTGCAATATTCTCAGCTCGAAATAGAGCGCGCCACCGGCATAAAGGATGCCGCCGCTACTGCCGCCCACCTCGACCTGTTTGAAAGTCGAGTGAAGGAATACAACGTGCCTACGGTGAACGAGCGCAACAATCACCCTGTGGACTATTGCAAGCTCTATCGCACCCGCTATCTTGCACACCGAGGCAACAATCTGGCCGCCGGCGCCAAGGTGACCTTTGGCGAAGCGCCTTCGGGCAACTACGGCGAATTGGGCAAGACGGCTCTCACCGACGGACTTTACGGCGGCACCACCTTCGTTGAATCGTGGGTTGGCTGGGAAGGCAAGAACGCCGAGTTTGTGGTTGACCTTGGCAAGGAAACGCAAATCAAGAGCGTGAGCATCGACTGCCTGCACCAGCTGGGCGCATGGATTCTGTTGCCAAAGGGCGTGAAATATTCGGTGTCGACCGACGGCACCACCTACACTCCGCTTGGCGAATACTACCGTGCCGAGGACCGCGACCCGAGCGTTAAGTTCGTTGAATTTAAGGTTGAAAAACCCGCTCTCGCCCGCTATGTGAAGGCGCAGGTTGAAGGCACCATTGAGTGTCCGTCGTGGCACTACGGCGTCGGGCACGCCTCGTGGTTCTTCATCGACGAAGTTGTGGTGGAATAACCTCCGCGCACGCTATAATGCCTTCATTGAGGCTGTGGCGTAATTATAGAATTATTCCGATTAGGTGGCTGCGATTCACGGTAATACCTATTATTACACAGTCTCGGAATGAGAAAAAACGTCAACCCCTGCCGAGTGTCGTTTGCGACAAGCATCGGCAGGGGTTGCTGTTTTTGTGCTATTCGGGCAAATCAGCGGCGACGAAGATAGCCGTCGACGTCGATGTAGATTTGTTTGCCGTCGGGCTTAGTGACGGTGATTTCGTAATCGTGACTGATGGCTTCAACGCTGAGCTTAGCGCCCTTTGGAAGCATAGCCCACTCTTTGTCGGTGAGTCCGAATTGCCATACAGTAGACATATAGCGACCGGTCTTGTTGAAATGTTCCTCTTGAGCATAGAACATAGCCCACAGCAGGCGTTCGATTTCGAAGTCGGCAGGATAAGTGAACTTCACATTGGCATCGGCAGCGCCCACGGTGCGGTCGCTCAGGTAAACAAAGCCCCAACGCTCAGGCATGTGCATTGCAATCTGTCCGGTAGGACCCCATGTCCAGTTGTCCTCAGGGAGATATTTGCCCGAAGCATCTTTCTTGCGCTGATATTTGCCGTTCACCAGTTCGTATTGCCACTCAACGCGCGAGAAGCCGATGCGCAGATAGTTGCCGGCTTTCAGATAGTTGTCGAAACTCTGAGCGATGGCTTTACGAGGGATGGCAAATTCAACGGTCCAACCCTTGTCGGTGTCCTTTGGATTGTTGAGCGTGCCGTGCACCTTAGTTGCAACCTTCATTCCCGGGCAATCCCATTGGAATTGCACGAAAGTGGGAGTAGGAGCGCGATAAGGCTTCTCGATAGCGAGGTCGAAGATTGTGCCGATGGCATTTGCTTCGATTTCGAAATAGTTGTGAGTGTCGCCGTCGGGGTCGATGAAAATTTCGAAGTCGTTGTTGTAATAAACCACTTCGTCGTGGGTTTTGATGTCAGCCCAAACATGAGGGTCGTCGAGTTCGGCAGCCACATAAAGATATTCGTCGTCCCAAAGCATTTTCGCCTGAGTGTTATAGCGTGGTGTCGGGAAACCTTCGCCGCTGATGTCGACAAAAGCGCCCACCGGGGCAGCGTTTTGCCACGACTTCTCATCGAGCTTGCCGTCGACATTAATTTTGTCGGCAGTGCGATAGCACACATAGTTGTTCGGGATGGTCAAAAACCGTGCGAACTTCTCGGTAATTGGTTGCGCCTCAGCAGCCATAGCCACGATGAGGGCAGCACTCATAAAAAATAGAATTCGTTTCATCGTATTTTATTGGTTGTTGAAAGATTTGTATTATTTCACTTCGAAAGAGCCACGCAGGCGAATGTCGTTGCTGGCAGCGCCCACCATCACTTTGAAGGTGCCGGGTTCCACCACTTGCTTGAGCGAGAGGTCGTAGAGGGCAAGGTCGTCGAATGTCAAGCGGAATTCCACGCGACGGCTTTCGCCTTGCTTCAGGCTCACACGCTGGAACCCTTTGAGCAGCATGTGCGGTGTTTCCACCGAACCCACTTCGTCGCGGATGTAGAGTTGCGCCACCTCGTCGCCGTCGCAGTTGCCGGTGTTGGTGATTGTGCAACTAACGATTTGATACACATCCTTGCCGTCGCCGGGCGTGATGGTGAGGTCGGAATAATCGAATTTGGTATAGCTCAAGCCGTAGCCGAACGAATAGAGCGGAGCTGCCTTGCTGTCGATGTAGTTGTGCGACGGGCGCTTAGAATAGAACACCGGAATTTGACCTACATTGTGCGGGATGCCCACAGGCAGACGGCCGGCAGGGTTATAGTCGCCAAACAGCACGTCGGCAACCGCTTCGCCTCCCTGTTCGCCCGGATACCAGGCAGTGAGCAAGCCGTTGGCGCCTTCCGAGGCAATATTCATGTTCAACGGACGACCTTCGATGTATACAACCACCAGTTTCACGCCGGCGTTGATGAGAGCCGACATCAGTTTCTCTTGGTCGCCAAGCAGATTGAGGCTGGCGCGGTCGTAGCCTTCGCCCGAATCCATGTCGGCAAGCGTGGCGTTCTCGTCAACCTTTGCAGCGCCGGTTGAGATGTATTCGGTCTTGAAGTCGCGAGCCGACGAACCGCCCACCACCAGCACCGTCACGTCGGCTTCCTTAGCCACTTGCACGGCGTGGGCAATATTGCTTTGTGTGGTGTCGCGAATGGCGCAGCCTTTTTCGTAGACCACTTGTGTGCCGGGAGCCACATGCGAGCGTATGCCATCGAGCACAGTGCGCAGTTCTTTGCGGTCCTGCGGAGCAGTGTAGTCGCCCAGCTGATTGTAAGCCACATCAGCATTCGGGCCAATCACAGCCACGCGCTTGAGCGACTTGCTCAGAGGCAATATGCCGTCGTTTTTGAGCAGCACGATTCCTTCGCGAGCCACTTGGCGAGCCACTTGGCGATGTTCGTCGCAGCGCACAATTTTTGCTGCGGTAGCGGCATCAACATAAGGATTTTCAAACAATCCCATTTCGAACTTCTTGCGAAGCACGTTGCGCACGGCGCGGTTGATGTCGTCGTCGGTGATTTTGCCTTTTTGATAAGCGTCGACAAGGTGCTTATACGAGTTGCCTTCGAGGTCCATGTCAACACCGGCTTTCAGCGCCATCACGCCAGCATCCTCGTAGTCGGCAGCGCAACGGTGAGTTGTGGCAATGCCTTCGATACTTTGGAGGTCGGAATAAACAAATCCTTTAAAGCCCCATTGGTTGCGCAGCACGTCGGTGAGCAGCCAGCGGTTGCCGGTGCATGGCACACCGTCAATCGAGTTGTAGGAAGTCATGATTGTTCCCACTCCAGCCTCAACGGCACGCTTGAATTGCGGCACATATTCGCTGAGCAGAGCACGCTGCCCGATGTTGGCACATTCGCCGTTCAATCCGCCTTCAGGAATGCCGTAAGCGGCAAAGTGCTTCAGCGTTGAATATACGTGGCGACCGTCGGCAATGTTATCGCCTTGCATGCCTCGCACCACCTGAGTGGCAAGCACGCCGGTGAGATAAGGATCCTCGCCAAAAGTTTCCTCCATGCGACTCCAACGAGGTTCGCGGGCGATGTCGATAACCGGACCGTAACCGATGTTGGCACCTTGCAGACGAGCCTCAAGGGCAATCACCTCGCCCATGCGGTGCATAAGCGCCTTGTTGAATGTGCTGGCTTGAGCCAAGGCAGTAGGCATCACAGTGGTGCCGATAGCCATGTGGCCGTGCGGACATTCTTCGGCAATGAGTATTGGAATTCCCAGACGGGTGTTGTTCACTGCATAGCGTTGAATTTTATTGAGGGCTTCGGCAGCCAAACGCGGATTCAAGCCGGTGACCAGCGTTTTTTGCGTCCAAGGGTCGGCACGCAACACAGCCCACAGCGAACCGAGCGGTTGGGCATCCATGCGCTGCTTGAACAGCGGCGATATGTCGACCTTATTGCCCTTTTTCTCATACATGGGCCACCCGAGCGGACACAGCAACTGACCCACTTTTTCGTTCAGGGTCATTTGCGAGAGCAATATTTCTACGCGCTGGTCGATGGGCAGCGAGGCGTCGCGATAGCGGGTGTCGATTTGTGCCTCGGTTTGCGTTTTCTTTGTAGTCTTACGTTGTTTTTTTGCGCCGTAGGCAGGCATAGCCAACACGGCAACAAGCGCAAGTAACAATAATTTCTTCATATCAACGATTTTAGTTATGTGTTATTATTTTTTTCCCAACAAATCAGTCGCAAACAAGCACCACCTTCACGGGGAAGTGGTCACTTGGAGTGCGGGCTTTGAAATGCTTGAACTTGATTTCTTGCGGAGCATTTGCTTCGGTGCCGGCTTGTGCTTCCTCCACGGGGCTACGATAAGTGTCGGTGAGCACGCCGTATTTTTTCACCTTGAACGAGGGCGACACAAACACGTGGTCGATGCGGCTTTCGGTGAAATTGTTGGTTTTAAAAGCATTGAAAGTTCCGTTGAGGGCATATCGCATTTCAGCCACGTCGTAGCTGTCGACAAGCATTCCCGAGCCAACAATTTCGGCATACGATTGGTGTGTCTGGTCGACGTTGAAGTCGCCGGTGACAATTGCCGGTCTACCCTTGCCTATTTGCTTGATTTTCTCGAGCACCAGATTGGCACTTTTCACACGTGCCACCTTGCCCACATGGTCCATGTGCAAGTTGAAGAAAACAAACTCCTTGCCGGTGTCCTTGCAGCGGAACAATCCCCATGTGCAAATGCGCACGCACACGGCATCCCAACCCAGCCCGGGCTTTTCGGGGTTCTCGCTGAGCCAGAAGTTCCCGCTCTTCACCACCTCAAACTTGTCGGTGCGATAGAAGATGGCAGAGTATTCGCCCTCTTTCTTGCCGTCGTCGCGCGCCACGCCTATGTAGTCGTAATCTGGCATGCGCTGCTTGAGGTCCTCAAGCTGGTCGTTGTAGCACTCCTGAGTGCCAAAAATGTCGAAGTCATGAAAGAGCAGCAACTTAGCCACCACGTCGCGCCGCACATCCCAACCATTACCCTGCTTAGCATCGTCGTTGCGATTGTTGCGCAGATTATACGTTCCCACATCGAGGCGTGTAGCAGCCTCAATGCCCATGCTGCAAATCAGCAAAAGCATTACCACAGCCAACGCCGAAAAAATCTTTTTCATAATCTTGTATTGATGTTTAATTTAAAAGTTTAGTTATGTATATCCACAAAGATAATTGAAATGCACGAGAAATGCAATTGCCCAGCCACTACACGGCACACAATTTCACCGAGCACATTAACCACATCACTCGGGGTTGATGTCGCCTTCTTTGGGCAGTGGCTTGAAGCCTTCGCCGTAGATGTCGTAGGCGTCGGTCACCACCACAAATGCGCGCGGGTCTGCTTGGCGAATCTGCTGCTTCACACCCATCACCTCGCGGCGGTCAACCACCAGGAACAGCATCTCTTTTTCGTTGCCGGTGTACAAGCCGTGGCTCTTGATGAGCGTGGCGGTGCGGTCGAGGTCGCGCAGCACATAGTCGTGCAGCGACTGCATGTCGAGGTCGGAGATTACAAAAATAATCTTGTCGTTGGCAATACCGCTAATCACAAACGCCACCGTGCGCGAAATCACATACACCGAAATGAGCGAATACAACGAGAGCAGCCACGATGGCGACGTGCCTGCCTCGGCATCGACACCAACACCGAAACCAATCACCAGCAAGCCGATGCCCACCACCGTGCCATCGCAGATGAGTATGGCTGACGAAAACGGCGTGTGCAGATATTTTTGCATTATCATGCCTATGACGTCGGTGCCGCCCGATGTGGCTCCACCGCGCACCATCAGTCCGCAGCCAAGCCCGATAATCACCGCTCCCATGATGCACGTAAGCATCAGGTGGTCGGTCATATTCACCACTCCGCCAAGCAGCTGCGAGGGGTCGAGCGTGCGCAGCGCTTCGGCATTAGGATAGGCATAACGTTCAATGATGTTCATCAAAAACGGTGTGAGAATCACCGACACCGCTGTGCGCCCGCCAAACTTGCTGCCCAGCAATATCAGCGAAATTATGAGCAACGGAATATCGAACATATAACCAAAATAGCCCACCTGTATCGACGGAAAAATGTTGTGCATGACAATGCTCAACCCGTATACACCTCCCGGAACTATATTGTATGGGTTGATGAACACGGCATAGCCAATCGACATTAACACACATCCTAAGAGAATATTAGCCCATGCTCGAACAAGTGATGCAACATCCACTTTTTCGCTCGTTTTAGGCATGGAATCTTGAATTTTCGAAATGAAACTCATAAAAATTTTGTATAAATAAATGCAGTTTTTGGGTATCAGACTGTTGTCAATGCAAAGTTAATTATTTTCAGTTAAATGACACTATTTTGACCTTCGCTTTTTGCGGCTCACATTCTCTTGTTCTACGGTTTTAAACAACGCAAATACAGATTATCAAGTGTTTACAGAGAAATCTCTCGCAGAAGTGGCACAACATTGTTCGACGTCTTCGACGCCGATATATTGTGTGGGATTCGATTCTCCGCAGGTTTCGCTGCGCTACACCAGCGGTTAAGCATAGTAAAGCACCTTCGGCGCTTTCATCGCAATATATAATCATTTGGCTGCCAGCGAATTGCAACCGCTCGCGCGGTTAATAATACAGATTATCAAGTGTTTACAGAGAAATCTCTCGCAGATGTTGGGATGCCGTGGCAAAGTAGCGCCATCGGAGATGGCAAACTATGCTTAACCGCTGACAAGCCACAAAGTGGCGCAGCCTGCGGAAAGAGTGCTGCCATAAATATGTGCCTCGAAGTGGCACAACATTGTTCGACGTCTTCGACGCCGAACAATGTTGTGTGGGATTCCTTCTCCGCAGGTTTCGCTGCTCTACACCAGCGGTTAAGCATAGTGAAGCACCTTCGGCGCTTTCATCGCAATATATATAATCGTTTGACTGCCAGCTAATTGCAACCGCTCGCGCGGTTGAGCGAGTGGTTTGCCATGATGTTTAGGGATTTTTAGGTTATTTTCTGTTATCTTTTTAACGCAAGCCTGTGAAGATAAGCGTTTTTTGTAGCCGGCATCGCTGCGCTTGCCGTCTTACACGAATTGCAAATAAAATCAGAAAATTCTTGCAGAATGAGCGGATTAGTTGTAAATTTACTGCGAAACCTTTATTTAGAAGGTTGTTGTGCTACGAGAGATATATTTTTTATTCAATAAACCATCAATTAATCACCTTAAACAGAAAACCTAAGATGAAAAAGTTTTTACTATCTGCAGCATTGATGTGTGTCAGTGTGGCGGCTTTTGCTCAATTAGTGGACGTTGCTTCCACCACGCGAGTGCCGTTGCCCGAAAATGTGCGGGTGTCGACTGCAACCATCAGTCCTGACGGGAAATTCTTTGTGGCATCCGACCCTTCGGGAAGCGGAATTGCCAAAATCGACGTTGCCACAGGCAATCAAACTGTAGTAGCACGCAATGCAAGCAGTTTCGACGTGTCAATCAGCGACGACTGCGAGAACATCATGTTCCGACGCATCACCACTAAGAACAATTTGCGCTACACGTCGCTGCACAGCGTGAATGTAGCCACCGGCAACGAAACCGAGTTGGTGGCTCCGAGCCGCCATATTTCGGGCTACCGATTCAGCGGCAAGACCGCCCTCGCCATCAACGACAGCCGTCTGAAGCAACGCAACCTTGAGGAAACTGCCGTTGCCCTCAACGACATTGTGGTGGGCATCGACTATGGTCATTTGGTTGTGAGCGTAAATGGCGAAACCAAAACCCTCGACCCGCAAGGCCGCGCAAGCTATCTGTGGCCGGCTTTGTCGCCCGACAAGACAAAGATTGTGTATTGGGTGGCGTTTAAAGGTTGCTATGTTTGCAACATCGACGGCAGCAACCCCGTGCACCTTGGCGAACTGCGTGCAGCCAAATGGCTTGGCAACAACATGGTGGTGGGTATGAACGACCGCGACAATGGCGAATTTGTCACCTCGTCGAGTATCATCGTTTCGAACCTTGCCGGCACCAAGCAGGTTGTGACCGACACCGACAAGATTGCTATGTTCCCGAGCACCACTGCCGACGGCAAGCATATAGCTTACGTCGACGCCAATGGCGAACTCTTTGTTATTAACCTTAAATAATTGTCTGCCATGAAAAAGATTTTATTTTCAATAGCAACAGCGCTCGTGGCGAGCGTTGCGGCATTTGCACAGACAAATGTTGAAACATTGCGCATTTACATCAATCCGGGTCATGGCAGCTGGACAGCCAACGACCGCCCGTGCACTCTGGTGGGACACGGCGAATATACGCGCTTCAACACCGACACTCTGAGCTTCTTTGAGAGTAACACCAACCTCTACAAAGGCTATGGAATGCTCGACAAGCTGCGCGAATACGGCTTGAAATACGATAATACATTAAACATCGGCAGCGAACTTGAGCGATGGCAGATTGGCGCCTCGCGCGACTTGTCGAACAACATTGTGATGAGCCACTGCAAAGCCGGCCCGTATCACGACGACAACGGCACTGCAACGCAGCTCACCAACGATGGCAAAGAAGTGCCTGTCGACTTGGCTTATTACAACCGTTCGCTCAGCGAAATAGCAGCCGAGGTGCAATACAACAATTTCGACTGCTTTGTTTCGATTCACTCAAACGCTGCCACCGAAGGCACAAACACCAACTTCCCGCTATTCCTCTATCGAGGTTGGGACAACTGCACCGTGCCTTCTGACGTAACCGACTTCGGCACCGACAACCAAGCCGAATCGAAGGCTATGGCTCAGGCTTGCTGGAAATACATCTACGGCAACGAGCATCAGCCTTGGACTGCTTACTCGCTGACAAACATGAACTTGCGCGGCGATATTAGCTTCTACGGCAGCTCGGGCTTGAACAGCAACACCGGCGCACGCGCCTATCTGGGCGTTTTGCGTCACAATGTGCCGGGTTTCCTTTCTGAAGGTTATTTCCACACCTACCAACCCTCGCGCCACCGCGCCATGAACCCCGACGTAAGTCGCCTTGAAGGCATCGCCTACGCTCGAGGACTTGCCGACTATTTTGGCTTGCAAAAAGAGCAGACAGGCGAAATCTACGGCATCGTGCGCGACTTGCACGAGAAATTCTCTGATGCTGCTTACACCGCCAACGCCACCAGCGACGACAAATACCTTCCGCTCAACGGCGCCAAAGCGATACTGAAGAATGCCGATGGTGTTGTTGGCGAATACACCACCGACAACTATTATAACGGCGCATTCGTGTTCAGCGGCTTAGCTGCAGGCACCTACACAGTAGAAGTGCAAATGGATGGCTATAAGCCGGCTGATGCAGTAACCGTGACTGTAAAGCCTGCCGAGACATCATACACACGCATTTCGCTCGAAAGCGAAAGCTATGTGCCGCCGACAATCGTCTATGAAAACTATCCCGACCCGGTTGAAGGCGCCGAAGGCTTCCACCTATTCTCGCAATACAACATGGGCACAGCCAGCGAGAGCCAACTCGTGGCTGCCGATGTTCTTGCCGGCAAGACTATCCGTCGTCAAATTCAGAAAAACGGCGTGACTTACATCCTTGCTCTCGACGAGACTAACGAACCGTATGTCTATGCAGTGAAAGATGGCACAGTAACCGAAATCGACAAGACTGCCATCGCATTGCCAGCCAACGGTCAACTCAAGCTGTCGGACATCGCCCTCACTGCCGATGGCGTGCTGGTGGGCGTGAGCCTCAGCAAGAACCATTTCAGCGAAAGCATTGCCTCGGACGACGGTGTGAGCCGAGGCACGATGAATGCCTACAAATGGGAGAAAAACGAAGACACCGGTCTGCCGGGTGCTTCGTCGCTGTGGTTCACTTCTACATACTCGTCTAACTACAACCGCGCTATGGTGGGCACCACAATGACATATAGCGGCACGCTCGCCGAAGGCAACTTTGTGACAACTGGCGGCAACGCAACCTCACAAGCAATGCGAATAATTAATTTCGGCATCGCCGACGGCGCTATGGTTTCTACCTCGCGTGCCAACTGCAGCGCTGCGTTCAACCGCGACGTCACCACCACAAACGACGCCTACGAACTGAACGTATCGCCTCGCGACAAGACTTACTTCACCTACGACGGCACCCTCATCTCGCCAATGGAGTGGAAATTCAACGCCGACGCCAAGGCGGAAACCATTCTCGGCACCAACACGCTTGCTCCGGCAGCTGCCATGGGCGCCAACTACTTCCGATTTGCCGGACGCTCGCTTATGGTTACTCCAAACGTGGTTGACGGCGCTGTTTGCGGTTTGAAGCTATTCGACGTAACCGACGGTTTCGGCGAAGCCAAGGAAATCGACGTGAAGTGCGAAATCGCCCCTGTGGTTGCAAAATATGCCTCGGCTCACGGCAGCCACAACGTGACACTCGATGCCACCGACGTGCCTACAGCCGCCAAACTGGTGCTGAGCCTCATCGTGGATGGCAAGATGTATCAGTGGACCGAAGCATCGGCTCCGGTTTACACCCCGACTACCGGCACCGCAAACGCATTTGCCTATGGTCTGGAAGGCGTTGTTAAGGACAATTGCTTCGTAGCAACCTACAAGCTCAACGCTCCTGTCGACAAAACAACCATCACCATCTTCGACCCTGAAGGCAATGTGCTCAAGACTCACGAGACTGGCGCACAAGATGCAGGCTTGCACTCCGAAGACATCGACATCACCGACATCATTGCCGAAGGCAAGGAAGGCAACAACACATGGCAAGTGGCAGTGGAATACGCAGCTAAGTCGGCGCCTGAATACATCAACGGTTATCGCTTCTATCACCCACGCGGCGTAGACATCGACAACAATATGGAAAGCGACCACTTTGGCAACATCTATTGCACCGAAGGTATAGCAACCTCAAGCGCTACATACATCAGCGGCACCAGCGGCAACGGCATTGGTGGCGGTCTTTACGCATTCGATGCTTCGTTGAGCCCAATCAAGAACCCGGCTACCGACAAATACGGATTCATGGGCGGACTCACTTACAGCTATGTGCAATACGGCGCCGACCTCGCTCGCGTTCGCGTGGCTGACGACGGCCGCATCTTCGTAAGCCGTTGCAACACCGCCGGCGACTACATCTGCTATGCTAAGGACTTCACCGACCTTTATAGCACCGACCGATTCACATCGCTCACTTCGGGCCTCACATTCAACTCATCGAATGTTTACGTTGATGCCGACGACAACTTTGTCACCGGTCCGAATGTGGGTCTCGACATTCAAGGCTCGGGCGACGAGTTGCAACTCACTGCCTTGTCGAAGCTGACACTCTCAGCCACCTACAACGCCCGCGTCGATGTGATTGCTCTTGGCAACGAGACAGCCCTCTCCGCAGGTGAAAACATTGCCGGCCTCACCAACAAGTACACCATCATGCCACAGTCGACCAGCATAGCTCGCGACAACCGCGGCGGCATCTGGTATTGCCAATATCGTGCAACCCCGACAGCCGAGCAACCTGCACTGGTTTACATCGACTCGGAAGGCGTGGAACGCTATAAAGACCTCGTGGTGCGCGGTGGCGGTGGTTTGCGCTTCTCGCCAGATTATAAATATTTGGCAGTGTCAAGCTCTAAGACTCAGTTCACCATCTACGCCGTTGAATACGACGCCGAGAATAATCCATTCTTGCAACCTCAGATGACCATCACTCACGGCATCGGCACCAACCTCAACGACATTGCTTGGGACCTTGCCGGCAACATCTATATCTGCGGCAACAGCAGCGAATGGCTGAAAGGTTTCGCGCTGCCGGGTCACAGCAGCTTCGTAACTAAAGCGCCTGCAAGCCAGAGCTTCACCACAACCGGCGTCAACACTGTTTCGGCTGACGACGTCGATGCTCCGGTTGAATACTTCAACCTGCAAGGCATTCGCGTGAGCGGCGATAACCTCACTCCGGGCATCTACATCCGCCGTCAAGGCAAGACCACCGAAAAGATTATCGTGAAATAAAAAAAATGCTCTTAGCTTCGCGTGAAGCTGATTCATAACTCTTTTGAGGAGACCGTCGGAAAAACATATTATTCCGGCGGTCTCTCTTTTTCGTGATATCTTTTCATAAGTGCGCACTATGCCAAATCACCGACAAAAACTACAACCTCGCGAGCACCGTTGTGCCAAAAGGCAAGGCAGCGGTTACCGAAGGCGATTGCCACATGGCATTCTCGTGCACGCCCGATGGCGACAGCCAACCCCCGACGTGACAGTGCGCTTCATCTCACGCAGCAAAGCCGAAGTGATTAAGCGCTAACCACTCGCCCATCAGTTGACACAAAAAACTTGTGGCGCGGCCCGGCATAAAAGCAACGGACTGCGCCACAATGGTTAATATTTGGGGTTAATTATCTCAGAAGTTGAAGCGGTAGCTGCCGCCTGCCATAATCCACAATCCTGGCTGCGGGATGTTGCCGAAATCGTGGTAGGTGTGGTCGGTGAGGTTGTTTGCGCTCACCCACAACTCGTAGCGCGGCTTCACGAACTGCAACTTGAGGTCGAGCACGGCATACGGCTTATATTCGACGAGATTGCCAGTTGGCTTTGCATCGACATACTCCAGATAGCCGCCCAAACGGTCTTGCCAACGCAGGTTCCACGTTGCCGACAGCGGACCGAAGATGCGGTGCGAGAGTCGGGCGGTGAACTTGTGGCGCAGATAGTCGAGCGCATAGTTGCTCTTGAAAATCTCTTGGTTGTCGTGGCGAGTCTGATGGATGTAGGTGTAGCCCAGCGACAGTGTCTGCAGCACGTTTTGATTGCTGAAGATGTTGGCAAAATTGATGTCGGTGGTGACTTCGGCGCCAAGGTTGTTGAGGCGGAAGTTCGCGGAATGATAAATGTCGTCGGCTGCATACATCACCCAGTCAATCATGTCAACGCCGTGATGATAGAATCCGCGCAAAGTGGCGCAGAACGGAGCCGACTGATAGCGCGCAGCCACTATCACGTTTTGCGTTTTTTCGGGCTTAAGTCCGATATTGCCCTCGGTGGTAGGACTCTTATAATAGAGGTCAGTGAATGTGGGCATGCGGAACGCCATGTTCCACGAAGCCGAAAGGCGCCAGCCATCGGCGGGACGACATGAGAGGTCGACACCCGGATACCAGCGGAAACGGCTGTCGAGCGCAGTGTTCATGTTAGCAACCACGCCCATCGACAGCGTGAAATCTTTGAGCAGAATGTTATGCTCGGCAAAGTAGCTCACGTTGGTGCGATTGTCGCGCTTGTTGTAGAAGCCATCTTTGCCCGGAATCTTCACATATTCGCTCTCCTCGAGCGGACGTCCGAGGTTGGTGGAAAGGATGCCCTCGTTGCGCACCTCGGCGCCAAACGATGTGGTGCCGGCAGCCCAGTTGAAATAGCTGTTCAGGCGACCGCCATACACGTCGCTGCGGTGGAAGTTTTCGCCCACGTTGCTGCCATGAATTAGTTCGAAATGGTCGGTTGAGCGCGTCCAGTAGATGGTTGGTTCAAACTTGATTTTTCCTTTGGTTGATGCCTTTAAGGCCACAAAATAGCGAGTGTTTTGCTCGTGCTGATTGGGATAGGCAGCCGAATAGAAGGTGTTAGCGCCGTAATCCTGATTAGAATAGCCCAATTGCCAATCCACGTTCACCTCCTCGCCCGAATACGAGCCTTGATAGAAGGCATTGCCGCGCTTGAACGCGCTGTTTTGGGTGGCACCGTCGCTCCGGCGATATTCCACCGAGAACTGGTTGCGCACCACACCGCTGCCTGCCGCCACCTGAGCGCCGCCACCAAAGGTGCCATACTGGCCGCCCTGGGCATTGACGGTGACGTGGTTTTGGGCATCGGGACGCGTAACGATGTTCACGGCACCGCTGAAACTGCTGCCGCCCACGCTTCGCGAAGCGGCTCCCACGAGCACTTCGATGCGAATGATGTCGTTGATTGAAACCGGGAAATCGGCTGAAAGGTGACCCGTCTGCGGGCTTCCGATGTTCACGCCGTTAAGCAGGATTGTCACTTGGTCGAACGAGCCTCCGTCGATGCTGATGTCGGTCTGCACGCCAAAGGCGCCGCGTTGCCGCACATCCACGCCCAAAGCCAGTTTGAGCAAGTCGTTAACACTCTGCGCAGCCGACTGCGCAATTTCCTCGCGGCCAATGGTGGTGACGATGCGCGCCGCCTGATTGGCATTGATTGGAGCGAGACTTCCAGTCACCTCCAGTTCGTTGAGCTCGCGGCTGAAGCCATCTTCGCTCACGGTGCTCACCTGAGTGGCATCAACTGCCACCGATGCCTCAGCCATTCCTGCCGAAGCCAGTGTAGCCACCGCCAGCACGCCAATTCGCACCTCGCGGCTTATGCTGCGGAATGCCGAATAAGCCTTGTTGTCGAAGTGGCGCCAAGTGCATGCCTTAGCGCTGCTCACGATTGTTGTTTGATTCTTTTTCATAAAATATAAATGTGCAAAACCCTTAGTGGTTTTGTGTATTTTCGCATTGCTTACGCTGAAAACCCGGGGTAAAGTTAAGCAAATATGCGCGATTTTGCAAAACCTTGCCTTGTGCCTTATTATTGGGAAATCAGTATTGCAGGCGGATGCCGATGCTCATGGTGCGGGCTGCGCCGGGATAGCCGCGGAAGGTGTCGAGGTCGTGGTTAGCGCCGTCGATTCCGCGCTCGAAATAGAGCGAATTAGTGAGGTTACGCCCGGTGGCAAACAGGTTGATGTTCACATCGTCGGTGATATGCCCCGTCCAGCCGATGGTGGCATCGAGCAGATGATAGGTGGGCAGTCGATAGGCATCGGCGCGATTGTCGGCAGTGCGGCTCGACGGCTCGAAATCGGCATACATGCGGGCGTTCATCTGCCACGAAGCGTTGATGTAGAAGCCGGCAGGCAGGCGCACGTCGGATTGCGCGCCGAGCTGGCTTTGCGGAGCGTCGCCCACATGCAACCCGTCGCAACTTATGGTGAACTCGTTGAGCGTGTCGCCGTTATACGAATCGTAGATGATGGCACGGCCCGAGTTGCGCCATTTCCACGAAGCGGTCATGGCATAAGCCGAGAGTTTAAGCCACGGCGTAACTTGCTGATATACGTTCAGTTCAACACCAAGATGCAGGGCATTGAGCCCTTTTACCTGATATTTCTCGGCAGCCTCATCGGCACGCTTAGCAATGCTCACGGTGAGCGTCTTGTTGCGCCACGAAGCCACATAGCCCGACAGTTCCAAGCCGCCGCCTTGCCACTTGGCACGCCATCCGGCTTCAGCCATTAGGTTCTTTTCGTTGGTGATGTCGTTGGTGACGCTAAGGTCGCTCGACGCCAGATAAACCCCTGCGTAAGGCAGGCGCGAATTATAGCCGGCATTCACGTATAGCGCCATATCCTTGTAGATGTGCCACAGCACACCGCCCTTGAGACTCATACCCCAGCCGTGAGCCCACTGCGAGTGCTCGCCGGTGGCGTGATTACTGCGGCGATAGTTGCCGTTGAATACCGACACGCCAAGGTTGGCATTGAGCCGTGCGCCGTCGTATCGCATCTGGGCGTAAGCCGAAGCGTGGTGGGTGGTGCGTCCGTAGCGCGAGCCAACATAGTCGCCCACCGTAAGCCGGCTCTGCGTGGAAGCATCATACCAGCAGTCGCCGCCAAGCAAATCGAGCACCTTCATCTTTTGCCATGTGCCGTAATACTGATATTGCACACCAGCCGAAGCCGTGAAACCGCCGTCAAGCACATAATCAGCCGAAGCAATCGCGCCAGCCTGAGTGTGTCCCGACAGGAAGTCAATCATCATGTTTTGCGAAGCTTCAGCTGCTTGATTTTCAGCCACTACGGCGTCGAAATCGATGTGACCGTCGGGAGTCTGATGCCCGATAATCGGCGTAGCGCCACGGGCAGCGTAGGTTGAACGACCGCCGCCGTCGGCAATAGCCAGATACACCGAGTTGTTCATGCTCAGGCGCTCGCCGCGCATAGCGTGCTGCAACGTGAAATAGGGTTTATAATAATGGTTGCGGCCTATGCTGTAAGGCTTTCCGTTGAGATAGCCCCAGTTTTTGCTGTAGTCGGCACCATAGCGTTGCACCTCGGCGTCCGACAGCTCGGTGTTGCGCTGGTCGTGCGTTTCGGGCGAACCAAGCGCAGTGAACGTGAGCGTGTGCTCGTCGCCGAATGTCTTGCTCACCGAAAGCAGGTAGGACAGCGTCTCCACGTCGGTGCATTGCACATATCCCGACCCTTTCACATACGACAGGCTCAGATTAGCGCTCCAGCCCTTGCCCAAATTGCCGGTTGAATAGGAAAAGTTGCTTTTGGCAGTGCCCCACTCGCTGATGTTGAAGCCAAGCGAGATGTGTGGCACGGCAGAGGCGGTGCGGGTGACGATGTTCACGCTGCCGCCCATGGCGCAATCGGCAAGCATCGACGTGCCCAGCCCCTTTTGCACCTGCACGCTGTGAGTGGCATCGGCAAGCCCCATCCAGTTGTTCCAATACATCGAGCCGGAGGTGAGGCCTTGAATGGGAATGCCGTTTAGCAAAATGGCGATGTTGTCCTGCTTGAAGCCGCGCATGTTCAGCGAAGCGTCGCCGTAGCTGCCGGTCGACGCCGTAGCATACACGCCAGGTATGCCTTGCAGCATCATCACGTAGTTGGGCGCCGTGCTGTGCAGCCTGATTTTCTGCGGTGTGATGGTGGTGAGGTTAAGCGGGGTGCGGTTGGCATCGGCAAAGTGAGTGCGCACGGTCACCTCCTGCAGCGAGAGCACCGTGTCGGCATCCTCGCGAGTGTTGCTTGGGATTTGCTCGCCCATGCCTGTGGCAAAGGCAAGACCTGGCAGAATTGCTGCCCCCAACGCAACAAGATAATTCTTCTTTGATTTTGACATAAAAAAAAGCATTAAATTGTTAGTATCGGGGCTCACAATTCAAGGCTTTTGTTGCGAAAAAAAGATGTGTGGCACACCATCGGCGCCAACCCTGCAACCCATGCTTCGCGTATGCCGGCGAAAGGCGGAATGCCCCACGAAAGCAACACGATGCACACCGCGTGCAAAGGAATGCCGATTTGTGCAACCAAATTCTTCTTCCATCCAGACTGTAACTGTCGGTACCGTAGTTGCAACGGTTCGTGCCCTGCGCCGAGGCTATGTGCCCCGCGTCAAAAGGCTCGCGGACTATACCGCCGATAGGGAATTTCACCCTGCCCTGAAGAGTTTGCTTGGCGCAAAGTTACAACAAATAACCGGAATTGGCAAGCCGAGGCAGCAAAAGCCCCGGGGCGGCATGCGCCTCAGGGCTTGGGGGATAAGAATAATGTCTATTTACAGTTCAGTCACTCCACCGGCACCTGCACCTCAGTGAGGTAGTCGGCAGGATTCTCGCGGTTCCACGGTCCGTCGATGTAGCAGAATCGCGGGTTGCCCACGATTTGCAGCCCCTGCTGCTCAACGTATTCCATAATGCGAGCCATAGCCTCGGCAAACAGCGAGTAGTCGCCACGATGGCTGTAGCACAACGCCTTGGGTATGGCGGGAGCCTCGTAGAAGCGCAAGATGTCGGTGTCGGGGTGCATCTCGCCCACCGCTTCGCAGTATTCCACGTCGATGTCGGCATCTTTGTGTTCGGCGTCGTGTTCAACGGTGTAGCAGTATTGCGGTTCGGGACAAGTGCAGCCCACGCGCATCATTTCAGGACCAATCACAGTGTAGCAAATCATGCCAAGTTGGTCGTAGGAAGGAATAATGCGGCGGTGGCTTGCCACGATGCGCGCATCAATCGATTTAATTGAAAATTCACTCATAAGTTGTTCGTTTTCGATGGATTGTTGCTCGAGACTCTGCAACTGCGCCAGTTGCAACTGCAATCGTGCCAACTCGGCACGGCAGAGGGCAATCTTGCTGCGAATGGTGGCGAGGCAAGGACGGTCGTCGCCCTCGGCAAACATTGCTGCTATCTCGTCGAGCGATAAGCCCAACCGCTTGAGGTGGATAATGCGGCTGAGGCGCACCGACTGCCCCAGGTGATAATACCTGTAACCCGTAGAGACATCGATGTGTGCCGGCATAAAAAGCCCCATATTCTCGTAGTGGCGAAGCGTTTTCACCGTCACACGGCATAGCTTCGAGAACTCTCCAATTTTATACAATTTGTTGTTCATAATCACTTTTGTAATTTTTCAGTTAACCGAGCAGATTGCGCAATCTCAATTACGTTTGCGAAGTTAAGCACTGACCTAAGGGACGAGTCAAGAGGCAGAATCATTTTTAACAATTAATTAACATTTGCGTGGTGTGGAAATGTATTTTCGAGGATTAGGTAATGTTTGTTTGCTGAATCTGCAAACGCTCCACGGTTAATATCGCTGATAATCAACGAGATTAGATATGTTGCGCGAAAAGCACCGAAGGTGCTTCACTATGCTTAACCGCTGGTGTAGCGCAGCGAAACCTGCGGAGAAGGAATCCCACACAATATAACGGCGTCGAAGACGTCGAACAATGTTGTGCCACTTCGAGGCACATATTTAAGGTAGCACTCTTTCCGCAGGCTGCGCCACTTTGTGGCTTGCCCGCGGTTAAGCATAGTTTGCCATCTCCGATGGCGCTTCTTGTCCTGTCATCAACGCATCGCCAAACTTCTGCGCTTTCTGCGAGAGAATAGCGCCGACGGCATCGTGGCACAAGAAAAAGCAAAGGCAACCGTCATCACGACGCCTGCCTTGCAACCAATTAATCAATAAACCTTATTTACCTTTAGTTCAAAATAGGAGTAAAACCAAAATTATACATATCAACTAACCATTTACTGATATATCTTTACAGCTTATGAAAAAGTTTTTAATTTATTACACATTCATTCGTCAACCGTTTGGCAGTTTCAAAGCAATTGTCTTCAACTTTTTGCCTGCCACAGTGGGCTGAATCACCGTGCCTTTAAGCTTGGCTGATTGAGCCGTGGGAGTGAAGCTCACTGCCATTAGCGTTTCGGCTCCAGGGCGCAGATAGCATGTTGGCGGCACGTTGAACGCCTTGCTTTGCGGAGCGATGCTGAAACGTATGTCGAGGGGCTTCTTGCCCGTGTTGATTATTCTCACAAACATCGACGAGGTGCTGCCTTGGCGAGCGCCTGTAAAGTCGATTGCCTGGCTGTCGGCGCGCAGTCCGCCTCCCATATCGTAAGGAAAACGCTGTTCTACGGTGCGTTCAGCCTCTTTCACCTTGCCCGAGATGCGGCATACAGCTGCATAGGTGCCGTCGGTGAGACGTATTTGTATTGACTATGAAAACAAACCCGGGCGGCCTTCGGGGTCGTAAGTGACACCGATGTTGGCTTTAGCGCCTGGACGGATGGGTTGTTTGGGGTAGCTCACTTTCACACAGCCACAGTGAGCGGTGGCGTTGGCTATTGCCAGCGATTTATTGCTGCGATTGGTGTAGACAAAGGTGTGCTTCACCATGCCTCCAAGCTCGTCGATGTTGCCAAAGTTGAAAGTGACTTTATCTGGGCTGAATGAATTGTTTCGTTCAGCAGCAAAGGCACTGGTAGCAAAACATGCCATTACAAACACTATGAGGACTAATCGCTTAAACATCTGTTGGTTATAACAAAAAGTAACAAAAAACTCTCTACTGGCAATGAGGATATGCAAAGTTACAAAGAATATGGTAATAATTACAAGAATATATAACCATTTTTTGTTAAAAAAAAATAATAAGTGCCCACAAGAAAATGTTGCAGGCACTAATTATTATACATTGAAAGTCAACTAACTACATCCAATTAGTTATAGAGGCTGAACTCATACATGCGCCAATAGCTCGAAGCCCACGAGTAGTTGTAGAAGAAGTTACCCTTTATGCGAACATAGCGAGCATTTACCGAGCCATAGAGCACACAACTGAGCGACGAACTCCAATTGTTCGCAACAGTTCCGATTCCGTTCCAAGTAGAGCCATCGGTGCTGTAATCCAATTCACAGCTATCAAAGGCATAGTAATAGTTACGGAAATACACCTCAATGCCCTTGAATGCTTGCTCACTGCCAAGGTCGATTACAACCTCATGATTGTCGCCTCGAGTGAATTTCGCATAAGTGCTGTTGCTGCCGTCAACGATGTTCTGCAGATTAGTAGCGCCGTTGTCGGTGCAAGAAACGGTCCAACCGGTCTTGTCGAGCAATGTCAAGCCGTCAAGTGTGCCATTTTCGTCGATGAGCTTCGATGTCACCGACACGAGATAATAGGCAAAGCCAACATTCGAGCTTGGACGGTAATCGGCATCGCTGCTGCCGGCAATCACCACCGGAATCAGATACTCACCGCCTGCTTCGAGGCGATGAAGTTCAGCACCGAATTTTTTGTGAGGCGGAACATATACGAATCGAAGTTCTCAACCCCATCAAACAAATCGCGCTTCAGCCAAACCTTCATCATCACCATCTGCGCCAGGTCGTCGGCATCGTCGGCATTCTTGAGCATACCCAAAGCAAAAGCCCGAACACGCGGATAATACATATAAAACAGCGTCTTATATGCCCGCTCATCGCCCTCGGCAATGCTATTTAGCAATTGTTTTACGTTGTTAAGCATCGTTTTGCAGTGTGATATGTCACGAAAAACCGTTCAATGGCAAGTGGTAAAGAAAGGTTTAGACGACAAAGCAAAAGCAAATTTTTCAATTATGCATAATATGTTTGTTTTTTCAACGATTTTTCGTCGTAAATCTGCTGTATTTCTTTGGCATAATTCACTAATTTTCTTAATTTTGCACCATAATTCCATTCTCAAAAACAAGACAAATAGGCGAAAAGAAAAACGTGCGTTTTTCGATGCCATTTTTTAACCAAAATAACCATTTTTCAAAAAGAAACAATATGGTCGATTCATTATATATTGTTCAGAACACGTGCTTTGTCACCACAACCATAATGGCGATTGTGCTTGCCATCTCTCGCTTCCACGTGAAATGGATTAACAAGAATTACGAAACCTCGCGGTGGATTTTGGTGTTTGCTATGATGGTGCTGGCAGTGCACTATTTGTTGCAGATGTTGCTGGGGCTACGCGCCAAAAGCGACATGATTGGCGCCACGGTGAACATTCTGTTCTACGCCCCGGTGGCAATACTCATCACCTACTCCATTCTGCACGTTGAGTGCAACGTGCGCAACCGCAACCGCTATCGCACAGCAAGCATTGCCACCTATCTGCTGATTCTTGCAATCTTTGGTGTTGGCTATCTCACCAAAGGCGACCTGCAAATGCCCATAGCATCATACGCCATGCTCGCGTTGCTGGTGATATACATCGTTGTTGCAACATACATCCTTGTCACAATCAACACCAAGAAGCGCAAAATCATCAGTCAAGAAATTGGTGGCGACATACAAACATACATCAACTACACCCGCTCTTCAGTGCTCATCCTCGCAGGCCCGTCGCTGATGGCAGTGTTCGCCATACACTCGCGCACGCTGCTGCTGTTTGCAGCGCCATTTTTCCTGATTTCGCTGATTATCTTCATCACCACCTTTGTGGCGCTCGGTCATAACCTGCAGCCAATGACGGAACTGCTTAACAACGAAGACAGCGACGACCTAACGCCCAACAACGAGGCGAGCCAGGCGCAGCCAAAGAATAAGCTTTCAGCCGAACGCTCCAACGCCATTGCCGAAGCAATCAAAAAATGGCACGACGAAAAAGGATTCCGCGACAGCAGCATCACCATCACTGCGCTTTCGAAACTCATCAGAATCGACCGCCGCGAACTGTCGTTGCACCTCGGGCAACACCACAACTGTTCGTTCCGTATATGGCTATCGGAGCTGCGCTTCAACGAAGCCAAACGCCTGATGCTTGAGCACCCCGAATTCAGCAACGAAGCAATTTCTGCCGAATGTGGGTTCTCGTCGCACGCTCAGCTCTACAACATCTTCCGCAGCAAAACAGGCATGTCGCCAAAAGAATGGAAGGAGCGAAACATCGCCAACAACACCTGCGAGTGATTTCACGATTTCAAGGAATCGGGGATTGGAGATTGGGAACCGGAAACCGGGGATTGGGCGTTAATGCACGGGGTTTTGGCTCAAAAAATTGTCCAATTCATCAAATTTTACTACAAAATCGTAGGAATTAGACATGTTTTTGAATAAATTAGACAATTAAAACCATTAGCAAAGACTACTTTTGCACGTGTACTTTACAAAACAACATATAAAAGATATAAAACTTTACTAATCGACGAGGGATACTATTGCAACAGATAGCATTCCTCGTTTCGTTTTCTTGCCCTCAAATCCCCTGATTTCCAATTCCCGTTTCCCTGTTTCCAATTCCCGTTTCCCTGTTTCCAATTCCCGTTTCCCTGTTTCCGATTCCCGATTTCCAATTCCCGTTTCCCAGTCCAAAAAAACAGCGACGCCCCGAAACCACAACGGGCAACGGGACGCCACAAATATTTCGAAAATATCGTTATGTTTATTCGAGAGTTTTGCGCAGATAGTAGGTGCAATCCTCAAATGTCTTAAACACACATTCTTCAGGCACCAATTCAGGAATCACGCCCGTGGAGTTGAGCATATACTTAGGCTGCGGCTGCACGATGGTCATCAGCACCTGTGTGCCACGGTCGCGAAGCTCCTTAATGGCAGCCTCCATGGCATACAAGCCCGATTGGTCCATAAAGGGAACGTTCTTCATGCGAATAATCACAATCTTGACATCGGCAGGAATGTCCTGCATCACCGATTTAAATCCGGTAATCGAGCCGAAGAATACAGGGCCGTTGAGGCGTTGCACATATATACTGTGCTTAGCCTTGTCGGGCATGCCGCCTTCGTCGGGCCAAGGATTCTCCTTGTCGAAGCCATTGATTTCGTGCGAATCGTATTGCTTTTCAACCATGTCGCTGGCACGCTTCATAAACAACACGCAGGCAATCACCATGCCAATGCCCACGGCAGTAAGCAGGTCGACAAACACGGTGGTGAGGAACACCACGATGAGCACAAACGCATCGTCGTGCGGAATCTTGCGCAAATCGCGGAAGCCGCGGAAGTCGATGATGCCCCAACCCACAGTGATGAGGATGCCGGCAAGCACTGCCAACGGCACATGCTTAACCAAGCTGCCCAAACCGAGCAGAATGGCAAGCAGCAACATGGCGTGCACCATGCCGCTGATTTTGCCGCGACCGCCCGAGCGAACATTCACCACCGTACGCATAGTGGCTCCGGCGCCCGAGATGCCGCAGAACAAGCCAGCCATGGCATTACCAATGCCTTGTCCGATAAGCTCCTGATTGCTGTCGTGCTTGGTTTTGGTGATGTTGTCAGCCACCACCGAAGTGAGCAGCGTGTCAATCGAACCCAAACCGGCAAGCGTAAGACCCGGTATAACAGCATGCTTCAGCGCCAGTGTCCAATCGATGCCGCTGAGGTCGACGCTGCCATTTGCAAAGAATGGCATAGGCAGACCAGTGGGTATGCTGCCGATGATGTATTTGTCGGCAAGCCCCAAAGGCAAAGCAATAAGCGTCATCACCACCAATGCCACCAAAGTGACGGGCACGTTAGGGTTCTTGATAACCTTGGGCAGAAGCGAGATGATGGCTATGGTGCCAAGACCCAGCAGCAACGCCTCAAGCGAGAAACCTTCTGATACAATCTCAGGGAAATCTAATATCATATCCACCACCAACACCGGCGACTTCATGCCGAACAGCGGATAGATTTGTTGCAAGATGATAATCACACCAATACCGCTCATGAAACCCGACAACACCGGGTAAGGAATGTAGCGAACCAGTTTGCCCAACTTGATGATTCCAAAAAGAATCTGAAACAAGCCGCAGAACAAGCCGGCAAGCGACATGGTGATGAGCACAGTGCTCAAGTTGCCGCTCGACGATGCCCATACGCCGCTTATCAAGCCGGCTGTAATCACTGTCATCGGGCCCGTAGGACCGCTAATCTGTGAAGGTGTGCCGCCAAACAATGCGGCAAAAAATCCGAGCAGCGTGGCTCCTACGAGACCTGCCAAAGCGCCCATACTGGCTGCCGACGGGTCGTTAATTCCTCCAAAAGCCTGAATACCAAACGCCAATGCCAATGGCAGAGCAACGATGCCGGCTGTGATGCCTCCGGTGATGTCGCCCTTGATATTCTTTGTTGAAATAAAACTCATTTCTAATAAAGTTTTTGTGAATAATTATTTGTAAACCTAAAACTTAGTGCAAAGTTACAAAATTTCGTGCACTCGGCAAAATTAGCGCATCTTGGCGCGACACAATTAGTGAAACATGGAACACTCACCACACTCTTGATGTGATATTTTGGCTCCACGCGATGATGCTTTTTGTGCTATTTTTGCACCTTAGTATAGAATTATATCATGAAAAACACAAACACGCACGACAACGAAATCGGCATCGATGCCATCGTTGCTGAAAACAAGCGCCGCAACGAAGCTCTGCGATGCACCTACGACCCTGTTACGGGCGTTGGATGCTACGGCAAGCGCATTGCCGTAGACCGTCGCGGCAAGCAACTTTTGGTGCCAGAAGCAATGGCTCCGCTCATCAGCCACGACATGAGCGACGAGGCGTTCGACAGGCTGCGCTTCTGCCACGACTTTGAATACTGGTGCGCCACCTGCGTGACGGTGAAGGACAAAATCACTTGCCGCAACCGCCGCCTGGTGCTCAACGCGCCGCAACGGCGAATGCTTGCCATGCTCGAGGATATGCGCCTGGCGAGGCAGCCCATACGCCTGATTGTGCTCAAGGCACGCCAATGGGGCGGCAGCACACTCACGCAGGTGTATATGGCTTGGATGCAAATCATCCACCACGAGCATTGCAACAGCATCGTGTGCGGACATCTGCGCGACACGGCATCAACCATACAAGGCATCTACAGCCTAATCCTTGCCAACTATCCCGAGCAGTTTCAGCCCGTTGGCGACCCCATGCGCTTTCGCCCCTATCAAAAAAGCCGGAACATGAGCGAAATTGCAGGCCGCAACTGCATAGTGGCAGCCACAACGGCAATGAGCCCCGAGAGCGTGCGCGGAATGGACATTGCAATGGCTCACCTCACCGAGGTGGCATTCTGGCCCACAAGCGCCCGTCGCAGCCCCGAGAGCCTAATCCGCTCGGTGTGCGGCTCAATAATGCTCGAACCCGACACGCTGGTGGTGATGGAATCAACTGCCAACGGCATGGGCAACTATTTCCACAGCGAATGGCTGCGCGCCAAAACGGGCTTCAGCGACAAGCAGCCGCTGTTTGTGCCTTGGTATGAGATTGAAATATATCGCAAAAAGGTGACCGACGCTGCCAAACTGTGGCGCAGCCTCGACGAATACGAGCGCTCGCTGTGGCAGTCGGGCTGCACGCTGGAGATGATTGCCTGGTATCACAGCAAACGCAAGGAATATAACAGCCACAGCCAGATGCAGGCTGAATATCCCAGCAACGACATCGAGGCGTTTGCTTTCAGCGGCATGCCGGTGTTCAACGCCGCGCATCTCGAGCAACTGCGTCGCCACTGCTCGCTGCCCTATCAGCTATGCTCGTTCACCGAGCCGCCCACCGGTGCCGAGGCGCTCGCCAACCCGCGGCTGCTGCCCAACGATGCTGCCGGCGACATACGCTTGTGGCGCGAACCGGCTGCCGATGCCAAGCAGCGCTATCGCTATGTGGTGGCTGTGGATGTGGGCGGACTGAGCGACAAAGCCGACTTTTCGGTGATTACCGTAATCGACCGTTTGGCAGCCAAAGGCAAGATGGAGATTGTGGCTGAATGGCGCGGACACATCTATCACGACCGCCTGGCATGGCTCGCCGCACAAATGGCAAAATACTACTGCAATGCGTTGCTGGTGATTGAGAGCAACACGCTTGAGATGGAATACAGCGAGGGCGACGGCACGCAATATGTGCTGAACACGCTGCGACATCACTATCGCAACATCTATCGCCGACGGGGCGACCGGCTGGGCTTTCACACCAACCGCGAAACCAAAACCGAAGCCGTTTTCCACCTCATCGGGCTGGTGCGCGACGGTGCCTACATCGAGCATAACGATGGCGCCGTGAACGAGTTGGCATGGTATGAGCACAAGCCCCGCGGCGGTTTCGGCGCCATTGCCGGACGGCACGACGACATGGTGATGACGCGTGCCATAGGGCTGCTCGTTGCATCGCGGCTGAATTGCTACACCGCTCCCCTGCCCTCCTTCAGCGACGTGGTGTAACCACGCCCTCAATGCTCCATCGCAGATTACGAAGATTTACGCAGATAAATCCTATAAATCTGCTTTATCTGTGTGAGCCAATCACTTTTCTGCGGTTTCAGCGTTTTCTGCGAGAGATACTACCCTCCCTAAAATCAAACAAGGAGCCGCGCTATGCGACTCCTTGTTGTGCTTTATCTTCATAAGATAGCCAGAGATTACTTCTTAGCTTCTTCCAAAGATGCCTTACGGAATTCCTTCATTGCCTTTTCGATAGCAAGAGATGCTTTGCGAGCACGTGTGCCGGCTGCCTTGTTGCCATTTTCAACTTGAGCAGTTGCATCTTTCAAAAAATCTGCGTAAGTAGCAGCGATTTGTTCAACTAATTCTTTCATTGCTGTTAATTAATTTAGGGTTAATCAAATTTTGTGTAAAGATAATCAAAAAATTATTAATTCCACAAGTTGTACAAAATATTTCATTAATAATTTGCAATAAAAAGCATTATTTTGTTGGTTTAGCGTGTTTCTGACGCCAATTTCGCTCATGAAGGGCTATTTTCAACATCATTTCCACACACCACATCTTAAGGATATAAAGGGGTTGCCGTCGCAGCAACCCCTTCTCTCGAATTTGTCAAAAAATAATACTAATTATTTGAGGATTAATATTATCATTTCAAATTAACGTCGTTAGTAACCATATCGGCTTCATTAACGAACGTCTGACGCATGCGCTTGCCATCGCGGCTAACAGCCGATGTTGATGCAGCGGCAGCCACTTCCTTCTTTTGCAAGAATGGATAAACCATTCGCTTCAGAGTACTCTTTCTATTAGCCGAAGAAGCAGGAGTACCACTGAAACCATAAAGGCCCATCGACGAAGCAGTGTAAGTGCCCCAAGTGCCGTTATCCTCAATGTTAGCAAACACGATGCCATCGTCATCTACGTCAACTGCTGCATCTTGGAAGTTATACACTCCATAGTTAATATATCCTTCTGTCTCGTCCCAAACGATGTTGTGCACATAGTAGGTGCCAAACATACCCAGGTATTGAGCATTGGTGATATTGAACTTTTTGTTAGTGTCGTCCCAACCCAAAGGCAATGTCATTGTGGAAGTGCTCGAAATCTTGAACACGAGGAACAAGCCTTCACTGCCATCGAGAGCCGATGTGGTGGTTATTGACGAAGAGAAGAACTGCAAAGCGCCTGTGCTACCATCGTAGAATGCAAAGTAGTAGTCGCCATACATGTCGGAAACTTCGCATTGCATCACGCTGATAGTCTGTTCTTCAGTGCCAGGACCAAATGAATAGACAATATAGCCCTTACGAGGATTACCGGTGGTGTTTTCCTCAGCCGAGATGGTGAGCTTGCCATCGGCGTAAACTGCGGTGAGCCAGCTTGCCGAAGTGCTGATTTCCAAGTCAAGAGTGCTCTTGCAAGGATATGCCTTCGAGAAAGCTTTGTCGTTCAACTTCAAGTCGGTTGCGCCGCCAAAGTCGAGGTCGAACACATAGCCGCGTTGAGCCACAGTGATGGTTTTCTTTTCGCTGCCACTCATGATGGTGAGCACAGCGTTGCGGCCTTCAAGGCTGTTGTTTTGAGTAACAGCCACGTTGATTATGCCGCCATCTACACTGGTAGTAACCCATGGTGCATCGCACTTTACAGTCACTGCACCCGGAGCAATCACTTCAACTGTTCCGCTCTGAGCATTGGCATCGAACGAAATGTTGTTGCTGACAATCTGAATGTTGTCGGCGATTTCGTAGCCATGACCTTCTTCGTTCTCGCACGACGAGAAAGCGAACAGCATGACTGCAATCGAGAATATGCTTAATAATTTCTTCATAATTCAAAATTTAAATTATTTCTTAACCATCTTAGTTGGGAAAAGGAATCGGTTGGTTGCAGTTCCAGTGAAGTACCACGACGAGTTTGTGAATGCACCTGCATTTGCGCCTGCTGATGTGAGCTGCCACAAGAGGAACGATGTCATAGACAGACCGTCATATCTGCCACTGTCAACCCATTTCATGGTGAGTGTCGACTCATCAGACTCTTTAACATCTTTCTTGATGTACATACCTGCTTCTTCAGACCATGTGAGCGAACCTGCATTGGTGTCCCAAGCGCACAACCAAACAACGTTCGAGCCATTTGCGCCAACTGCTTGCGAGTTCATTTCAAGGCAGCCAAGAGTCTTGCGGTATTTAATAATCGGGTCGAATTTCGGATTCAAGCCCTTCATAGCATATTCGCCATTGCCAACCTTAACCAGTTGCACGTCGAGGTCTTGAGCAGGGCTGCCGAATGTGAGTGTCCAAGCACCTTCAATTTCCTTTTCGAACACGTAGTCTTCAGGAAGAACACCCGACAATGTGATGTCCTTACCGTTAGAATCCTTGCCGGTGAACACTAATTCGGTGTCATTGAAATCGAGCGTTTCCAAATTTGCTCCATTCAATTCAAGAGGTTCAACAAAGCGGATACCGGTTGGTGTAGGCAAATAGTACTGACCGCCGGCAGCGCCACCTGCTTCGATTTCTAAGTAACGCACATCGAAATCAAGATAAGCCGATGCCGATTGACCGCCATAGCTGCCGCTAAGGTCGGAAATAAAGATGCTTTCGCTGGTTTTAACGCACTTTTCGAGGTATTGCACCGGTTCTTCCTTCAGACGATGGAGATAGATGGCGTTGCCCGAACGCTTGCCTTTGAGAGTGATGAGGTCGTCTTCAACCTTCATGATTTTAAACTCAAAGTCGCCGTCGTAAGCCTCGTAACGGCCCGATGAAGGGGTGGCAAAGAAGTGCAGGAACTCGTTGTATGAGTCGAACGAGAGCACAGCGCCATCGTCGTTGCTCAACTTATAGAGCGATTCGATGCTTTCCGAGAGGTCGTCGCTCAATTCGCAGTAAGCTTCCACCGACTGCTTGTTGAATTTAAGAATATAGAGGAAACCGCCATAAGAGAGGTCTCTATCGGGGAAATAGTCCATAACCCAGCCGTTTTCGCTGCTCACGAGAGTGGCTTGAGTTTTATCCATCAACGCTTGGAGGCGTACCGAAGGCGATTCTTCAAAAATTTCTTCCTCCTTGTTGCTGCACGATTGCAGGGTGAATGTTAGCAATGCTACGCAGCAGAATAACAGTTTAAATATCTTCGTTTTCATTATTCTTCTACTTCTTCATTAGGTTGATTAGATGATTTCAGAGAGATATCCTCAAGGTCCACTTTGCCTGTGAAAATCTCGTTTTGACGGCGCATCAATGCCGAGCGAAGCTCGTCGATGTCGATGCCGAAGCCCGATTGCATATAGCTGCGCACAATGTCGAGTTTAGCCTCGATGAGGTCGGAAGCATCGCCTGCCTGTTCCAACCAAGCAGCCCATTGCTCAGGCGTGTTGGTGATGTACATCGAGAGCATTTCGGCGAAGTCCTCAGTGTAGGAGTTCTGCGAATAAGCCGAGATGAAACCGCGGGTGAGATAACCCTGGTTGTAAGGCGATTCGCTCCAGAGGTCTTCAACGTAGTCCTTATCCGTGATGAACTTATATTCATTAGGGATTGTGACAGTTTGGTTGAGGATGTGGGTGAACTCGTGGTGGATGGTCTTCAGATAATAGTAGTTAACAGCATCGGCGCCGCGGCTCATATAGCTCTTCAGGTGATTAACGCCCGAAAGAAGAATCTTCTTGCCGCCTTCGGCAGTACCGAGGATGATAGTACCATTATTTCTATATTCCCATTCACCAATGAGGAAGAACATCTTTGGAAAGTAAGAGCGGGTGAATTCAACGCCGGCAATCTCGTCGTAGAGGTCGCAGCAAGTGTATTTCACCAGGTGTGCCAAAATGATTGATTCCTCAAGGTTGGCAGGAACGGTGTAGTAGTTCAAGTCCGATTCGATTTGCTCATAGCGATACTTGAAAGCAATGTTGTAAGGAGCCACGAAGTTTTCCTCCAACCAAAGGTCGAATGGATTGGGCTCGTATTTATCGATAGTGATTACACTGACCGATTCATCCGGCTCATCGGTTTCGCAGGCGGTGAACGACAAGCAGAAGCCGGCGAGCATCAATGAATATAATATATTCTTAATTTTCATATTATTCTAAGTTTTTAGAAATTTAACGTATACACACTATGAACACATTAACGTGGGTTAGGTTCGAAACCAGCCGAAAGAACCTTCGAAGGAATCTGGAAGCAGCGGCGGTTGTCGTTAACTTCAAGCCAGTCGGTGTTCTTTTCAGGATTACCGGCAGCATTAATCACACGGCGAGGGATAACGATGCCAAAGCGGCGAACGTCGAACCAGCGCATACCTTGACCAACAGTTTCCATACGGCGGAAGTCGAGTACACATTGCAAGAGGCTTTCTTGCACGCTGCCTTCAGTTACGGTACCAATAACCGGGTTGAGATGTTTTTTGCGAGTCGACTTAAGCTTTTTGTCATCGCTGTAGCAATAATCAAGACCTTTGTAGAAAGTCTGTATAATCTCAGGAGTAAGAGTCATAGTCGACCTTGTGATGTTTTGCATCCAAAGGGTAAGGTCGGCAGCACATTCGTTGTTCTTGCCTAACCAAGCGTATGCTTCGGCACGGTTGAGCAGAGTTTCGTCGGTTGTAATCAATGGATAAATAGCCTTGCGATAACCAATGCCGGCAACAGGGTCGGTATATTCAAATTTATATGCAACCTTATACCAAACAACACGGTCGAGGTTGGTACCGGCAAAATACTTTGGCAAAGAGCGGAACATCGTATATGAGCCCCAGATATTATTTGTCGAGCGGATGGTTTCGTTCGAAGCAAGGTAGTTGCCGTGAGAGTAGCGACCCCACAAATAGAAATTGCTAAATGTCATGCCCATCGATGAATAAGATGTGCAAAGAACAAGGTTGCAATTGTTTTCGGCATTGTTATACTCATTAAATAATGCATCTCTGTCGTTAACAACATTGCTATATGCCACCCAGTCGCGAAGTTGCGATTTCGGGTTAGTGCCAAGCACCACATTGGCGCAGTCGATACACTTTTGATACTGACCGGTGTAGAGATAGAAGCGGGCAGCGAAAGCGTAAGCAGCTTTGCGGTTCCAGTGATACTTAGGAATCTTCAGGTGGCTGTCGCCGATGATTGGCAGAGCCTCCTCGATGTCGGCTTGGATATTTGCATAGAGTTCAGCCAATGTGCCGCGCTCGTATTTTGGAGCGAGCTGAGTTTCCGGCTCCTTAAGGTAAGGCAAACCAAGATTTTTCTCAGCAGTGTCGGGCGAATAAGGCATACAAAACATGTTTGCAAGCATGAAGTAGTTGTAAGCACGGGCAATGAGTGCTTCGCCTTTACATTCCTGCAAAGTCTTTGAGAGCGTTGCGCCGTGAGCTAAACCGGCTTCAACCCTTTCAATGCCGGCGATAGCTTCGTTGGCATTGGCGTTGGCGTTAAGCGAGCCGTCCCAGAATCTCTCGCAAGAGTTGTTGTTCGATTCCACTTCGTCTTTCCACGAGTAGGTGTATTCAATAAAACGGTCGGTGTTCGGGTTGTTCTCGCCGTAGTCGTCAACGTTATCGCTCGCGAATTCGGCTATTACAAGGTGGTCGTTTTCGCTGTACGCCGAAACTAAGATAGCCGAAATCTTATCCTCGTTGTTCACCTCGGCGCGGTTGTCGGGCATTTCGTCGAGAAAATTGTCGCAAGAAGCAAAAGTCATCGAGCCAAGCGCCAGAGCCGCAATCAGATATATATTTTTCTTTTTCATATATTTCTTCAAAATAAACATTGATTATACTGTCAATCGTTTCTCAATTAAAGTCCAACACGCAATGTGAGAGTGAACTGCTTAGCCATTGGGAGAGCCACACCACCGGTATTGAAGAATTCCGGGTCTTGACCGTTGAGCTTCTTGTCGGCGTAAATCAAGAACAAGTTGGTGGCTTGCAGCTTGAGCGACATGTTGTTGATGCGCAACGGGTTGGTGATGGTCTTTGGGAAGTCGTAAGCAACCGAAATTTCCTTCATGCGGATGAAGTCGCCCTTAGCGATACGCTCAGTTGAGTAGTTGTAGGCGTTGTAAGCGTAGCTGAGGCTTGTGTCGTTCTTGTTTTGCATCTTCGAAGCAATAACAGGAATTGTGGTGCGTTCTTCGTCGCCCGGTACTACCCAGCGGTTGATGAATTCGCGTGGAGTTGAATCAAGGTCGCTGTAGCTGTTGGAGAACACAGGGTCGAGGCGAACAACATTGCCAAACGAGTAAGTAACAAACACGTTGAATGTGAAGTGCTTATACTTGAAGATGTTGCCGAACGAACCGGTATCGGTCGGGTCGATTGAGCCGGAATATTGCAGGAAGTCGAGATTTTCACGCTCCTGGAAGTAGATGCCGGTGGTGGTGATGTTGCCGTCCTGGTCGAGGAATGTAGGCAGACCTTCGCTGTTCAAGCCGCGGAACGGAATAGAGAACAACGAGCGCACCGGATAGCCTTGTTTAGCAAAACCGTTGCCGGCTACGAGGTCGATTACGCGAGTAGAAGTCTTGAGGTCGGTAACCTTGTTCTTTGCGTAAGAATAGATGAAGTTGGTGGTCCACTTGAAGTCCTTGGTGACAATGTTGTCGGTGGTCAAGCTGAGTTCCACACCATGTGAGCGCATCGAAGCGATGTTACCATATTTTTGAATCTGACCACCAATACCTTGTGTGGTGGAAAGACCGATAAGGTCGTAGTTGTTACGCTTATACCAGTCAACTTCGAGGTTGATGCGGTTGTTGAGGAAACCAGCAGCCAAACCGAGGTTGAGCTCGTGCTTCTTTTCGTAGGTCAAATCGCTGTTGGCGAGGTCAACCACTTGCAAGCCGCTTTCGCCCACTGTGGTGAACGGACGCCATGGAGTGAAAGCCGAGATAACTGCATAGGAGTTGGTGACGGCAGGACGGTCGGCGGTGAGTGAGTAAGAAGCCTTGAGGGTGAGGTGGCTCAATGCCGGCTCAAGAGAGCGGAAGAAGCTTTCTTCGTGCACGTTCCATGCACCCGACACGTTCCATGTAGGCAACCAGCGTGCCGAACGGCTCTTACCCAACGAGTTGGTGCCTTCGTAGCGCACTGTGCCGTTGAGGGTGTAGCGATGCTTCCACGAGTAGGTGGCAGTGGCAAAGAATGCAGCCGAGCGCACGTGAGTGTTATACATCGAGTAGTAGGCAGAGTTGTCTTCTTCACCTTTCTTGAACACTTCGTAGGCATACTTTGGAATTTCGCCCATTGCATATTGCATACCCCAGCCGCGGAACCATGTGCGGTGACGGTCGGTTGAGTTGGTTTCCATACCACCATAGAAGTTTAAGATGTGGTCGTCGTTGTACACGTCGTTGTAGTTGACGCTGGCGCGGAAGTCCCATCCAAACAGGCTGTTGTCGCTACGTTCGTAGATACCGCCATCGGGCAACACTGTGATTGGGAACGAACCTGGTTTGTCAGGGTCGGTGTAGAGGAACGGGTTGTTGTCGCGTATGGTGGTTGTGCCCATTGCGCGATAAGCCAAAGTCTGGTTGGAGTTTTCTTTGATGTAGTGCTCCTGCACGGTCGAAGAATACTTCATTGCACCCAGCAATGTGAGCTCAACCTTGTTGATAGGCTTGTAAGAGAACTTACCCGAAACGCGGACGTCGGCTACCGAGAGGTCCATATAGTTATTATCCAATTCATTGAAGATGTTGAATGGAGCATAGTGGCGAGTGTAGAACTCGTTAGGGTCGAGAGCACGCGAGGTGTTCAACGCATAAGAGTAAGGGTTGATATCGAAGTCACGCTTCACTTCACCCGAAACAGCATCGATTTCCGAGCTCAATGTACCAGGAGCTCTTTGCTTACGATACGAAGCGTTGCCAATCATGTTGAACTTCAATTGCTTCGACAGGTTGTAAGTAGAGTTCAAGTTGGCAGTGTAACGCTCCACCTTGCTCTGCAGTGTCCATCCCGGGTCAGCCATTGCCGAAATTGAAGCATAGTGCTGAGCCTTTTCAGTACCCGACGAGATGCTCACCGAGTGGTTCATCTGTATGCTGTTGGAGAACAGACGGCCAAACCAGTCAGTGTTGCGATATTCGGCAGCACGCAGATAGGCAGCCTTAGCCTCGTCGGTGTTAGCCAAACCAAACTGACCGCTGGTGGCATCGTATTGAGTGATGAGCTGATACATCTTACCATAAATACCGCTCGACGATGCGTTTGCAATTTCGGCATAGTTCAAATAACCCTTTTGAGCGAGTTCTTGATAAACGCCCATCTGGTCTTGCGAGTTCATGATGTTGAATTCCGAATAGCTTGGTTTCAAGCGCATTGTGAATTCACCTGTATAGCTTATAGAGTTCTGGCCTTGCTTACCGCGCTTGGTGGTGATTACAATCACACCTGCCATGGCGCGCGCACCATAGATAGATGTTGCACTACCATCCTTGAGGATTTGGAAGCTCTCGATGTCGTCGGAGTTCAAACCGGCAATCGCCGACGAAAGAAGGGTCTCGGCGTTACCCGACGACAACTCGTCGGCGCTCACGTCAACCACATCTTCCATAATCACGCCATCGACAACCCATAGAGGCTTCGACGAACCGTAGATTGATGTTGCACCACGCACGCGAATCTTTGGTGCTGTACCAAAGGTACCCGACACGTTTTGCACACTCACACCGGCTGCACGGCCTTCAAGCGAGCGGCTGATATCAGCCACACCATCGAGCTTTGCCTCAGCTGCATCAATCTTGGTGGTGGCACCGGTAAACAATCGCTTGTCAACGTTTTGCATACCAACAACTACCACGTCGTTGAGCACTTGTGAATTAGATTCTAACTCAATCCTCAAATTTGCGCCGGCCTGAACGGTTTTCGTTTCATAACCAACATAACTGATTTTGATTTGCTTCACGTTGTCAGGAACGTTCAAGTGGAACTTTCCGTCAACGTCGGTTGCAGCACCTTGCTTAGTCTTTGCACTTGCAAAGGCTGGCAACAATACGGCACAAACAGCAACCATAATTGATAACAGTTTTTTCATACCTCTTTGGAATTTTACAATTAGTATTATTATTAAAGTTGTTTAGCGATTATAAACATTATGAAGAGAGATCACAAATTTAGGAAAATTAAACAGAAAAAAAACATTTTAGAACGGGTTTAACACAATGCGCACATTTAAGTCGTTTTTATGTCATTTTGCAATAAAAACTAAAAGATTACAGCTTTGGCGAAAACATTACAATTACATTAAGAATTCAGCCGGGGCATGTAGTATGAACATCGGCACTACGCACAAACGCAACGTGCTGATTTACTGCCCATTACACTCGCGGCGATCCTCCTGTTGGCCATGACAGGCTGCCGTACCAGAACTACAGTGATGACACCCGAACTCTCCGGAAAAGAAACAGAGGAAACGACACCCTCTGTCGAAACTCCAATGGAAGATCCTTCAGACATGACACTGGAAGATCCTGCCTCACAGGAACCCCCCTCACAGGAGGCCGAGCCCGATCCCAACGCCCCTACAGAGGAAGACCCAAATGCCGGAAGGAAGGAGTATGACTCCAACGCATCTGCCGAGGTGTCCCCCGGCGCCGACAACAGCCTGCGCACAGAAGATCTTGAACACCACGGCTCTGCCAATGATCCCAATGCGGAGCAGCCCGGCGGTCAGCAGAATGAACATGCAGACCAGACCGTGACAGAGACCGTTCCGGCAGAGGAAGCCGATCAAACCGGCGCTGCCGA
>SFEA01000092.1 GCA_004557385.1 Bacteroidales bacterium | reverse complement strand
GTAAACTATATGATGGCAAAGGATTCGGTGAAGAAACGCCTTGCAGCCAATGCCGACCATGGCATGTCGTTCACCGAGTTCTCCTATCAGCTGCTTCAGGGCTACGACTTCTTGCACCTCTATCGCGAATACGGCTGCCGCCTGCAGCTTGGCGGCAGCGACCAATGGGGCAACATCACCACCGGCACAGAGCTGATTCGCCGTGTTGAAGGCGGTGAGGCGTATGCTCTCACTTGTCCGCTTATTACCAAAGCCGACGGCGGCAAGTTCGGCAAGACCGAGAGCGGCAACGTATGGCTCGACCCTAAGCGCACATCGCCGTATAAGTTCTATCAGTTCTGGCTGAACGTGAGCGATGCCGACGCTGAGAAATACATCAAGATTTTCACTTCGCTCACCCAGGAAGAAATTCAAGGTCTGGTTGACGAGCAAGCAGCCGACCCAAGCCAACGCCCATTGCAGAAGCGCCTCGCCAAGGAACTCACCACCATGGTGCACAACGCCGCCGACTACGAGGCAGCCGTTGAGGCATCGCAGATTCTGTTCTCAAACAAGGCTCAAGATATTCTGCACCGCATCGACGAGGACACCCTGCTGTCGGTGTTTGAAGGCGTTCCCCAATTCGAGGTCAGCAAAGACGTAATCGAAGCAGGCATCCCTGCCATCGAACTGCTTGCCGGCGCAACCGCAGTGTTTGCCTCGAAAGGCGAGATGCGCAAACTCACCCAGGGCGGCGGCGTGTCGGTGAACAAAGAGAAGCTCACCGATGCCAATGCAGTGATAGGCACCGAGCATCTGCTGAACGGGAAATACATACTTGCACAACGCGGAAAGAAAAATTATTACCTGATAATTGCAAAATAAGGCGAAAAAATTTGCACAAGTGGTTTTTTACCCTTAAATTTGCACTCGCAAATGAGACGATGAGTCTCGCTTGTTAAGATTGTCTTATGGTGTAATGGTAGCACTGCAGTTTTTGGTTCTGCCTGTCGAGGTTCGAATCCTCGTAAGACAACGGTGAAGGAGCAGCCAGCATGGCTGCTCTTTTGCGTTTATTGTGTTTGCATGTATTTTTTCGCACGTTGCCCATCGGTTTTTTTTGTCGATTGTAGCAAATTTGTGATGCCTACAGAGTGTTAATTATCACATAAATGATTATCTTTGTAGAGTAAACATGTGATATATGCAAATATATCAACGCAAAACGAGGTTACTTACTAACACTTATGACTACTGCGATAGTGCCATTCGCTGGCGTAATAACCTTGCCACATATTCTTGTAATACGTCGTCTCATCACAGAGGCGATGACCCCAAGAATTGTGTAATACTGCTTTCGAATAACGTAGAACAACACGTTAAGAACAGACTATGAATTTACTGAAAAGAATACCCGACCGCCCGGCGGCTAACTGGTTGATAATGCTGGTGATGGCAACTGCGATAATGATGCTGCTGTCGCGTGACTCATACCTCTATTTGCTCGGTCCGCGATGCGACTCGGCGTGGTTCTTTATGTGCGGCAAGGCGTGGATGAATGGCATGGTGCCATACGTCGACTTTGCCGACAGTAAAGGTCCGCTGCTGTGGCTCATCTACGGCGTGGGCTATCTGTTGAGCCACTACGACTATCACGGCGTGTTCTGGGTGTCGGTGGTGGTGTATTCGGGCACATTCTATTTCCTGTTTAAAACTGCACGCATATTCGTTGAGCACCGTAGCCAAGCCATATTGGCGGTGTTGATGACGTCGGTGGTGATTTTCAATCCCATCACACACGACGAAACGCGCGCCGAAGATTTCGGCATGTTTTTCACCGCACTATCGCTGTGGCAGTTGTGCCGAATGTTATACGCCGAGCATACCGAGCGCGACGAGCAGACTGCATTTTTTGCCTTTGGCATATCGCTTGCCGGCACTTTTTTGATAAAATACAACATCACAGCCATGTGCTGCATCTTCCCGGTAATTGGGTTATATTATCTGCTGCGTGAGCACCACCCGGTTTGGCGACCGTTGCTTGCTTGCGCAGCCGGCTTCGCTGCCCTCGCCCTGCCGTTCCTCGTCTACTTCCTCATCCAAGGCAACTTCTCCGCCTTCATCCAGGAATACTTTATCAACACCCTGCAAACGATAGAGAATAAGGATAAATCTGCTCCCATCATCAGGTTAAAGAATGATGTAGTGGTGCTTATTCTTAATTACCGGCTAACAGCGCTTGTTTTGCTACAAATAGCATTTGTGTTTTTCTTCTCATGGAGATGCCGGAAACCAATGTTTATTATTGCATTTTCGTTTTTCACAGTTGTTTGTATAGCTTCACGCGGTTATTACTACTATTATTATCTCTGCTCTTTGTTTGTAGTTTATGGATTCTGTGTTATATCCCAGCTAATT
>SFEA01000052.1 GCA_004557385.1 Bacteroidales bacterium | reverse complement strand
TTCAATTAAAAAGCCACACTTTTAGCACCCGTTTTGACCTATAGCGTGGCGTTTTATGATTTTTGTGCCTTTTCAGCACCCGTTTTGACCCATAAGTCTTATTTCATCTGATAACGCTCAAGCAGCTGTTGGAATTCTGCCGTGGCCCTCGATTCTTTTAGCCATAGGTTGAAGTTCTGCTGCAGTTCGGCGTTGTTTTTGGCAAATGCCCAAGCCTGAATTTGCGAGAAGCTGATTGAGGTGGAAATATCCACATCGGTATAGCGTTTTGCCAAATCAAGAGCAATGCGGCGATTAATCACTGCATAGGCAATTTCGCCGGTTGCCACCTGCAGAAACAGTTGCTCAGGACCATAAACGGGGTCCTCTTTCACGAAAATCGAATCGCCGATTTCACGACTAAGGTTGCTTATTCGCTCCTTCATTGGCGAGCCTTTCACCACATACACGGTGTCACCAGCCAAGTCGAGCTGCGTGGTTATGGCAACGCTGCCGTCGTGGCGTTTTTTCTGCACCAACACTTGGCGGTCGATATACACTTCATCGGTGAACAACAGACGCTGACGGTTCTCCTTTGTAACCGGGAACTGCGCCACAAGCACATCTACCCTGCCATTTTCTAAGGCTTCGAGAGCATCTTTTAGGGTAACCACAGGATGAAACTTCATGGGCACAGCATAGCGCTTTGAAAGAATGCGCAGCAAATCGTAGTTGAATCCGCCAAGGGTATCGGCATAGGTGTAGCACATCATCGGCGAATATTCTATGGCAACATCAATGGTGTCACCGCCGCTTTGCTGAAGCCTGCCCGAATGCGATTCGTTGCCACCACAGCGACGCAAACTGAGCATTGTAGCAATCACTACAATTAGCAGTACCACATATACCATTGGTTGCCCTTTCTTCGGTTTCAATGCTTTGTTAATCATGCCCTGATGCAGATGTTATTAATTAGTGAAATCAACCGACAAACCCATTTGCAAACGACGAGGATTGAGCGGATAGTGAGGTGACGAGAAATAGTTGTCGCCACCAAACATTCCCTGATTGAAATGCGAGAACATCACAAAGAAGCGTGTTTTCTTTAATTTCATATTGGCATAGGCATTCATGAAAGCAAAGTTTCCGCATTTCACCTCATGCTGATTGTGGAACGATGACGTTGCCGGATTATATGCCGGAGCATAATATTTGGTATAGTAATTGCAATCCACTCCAAACTGAACATGCAGCACACCGGCAACCTTGAACAGCAAATAAAGGTTGCTGTAAACCGCCAACTTTGGCAATGCCAACACATTTTCGTTCGACGAGGTTTGATATGTAACGCTATTGTCCCAATTCAGTATCCCGGCACGCAGATGCTGGTCGAGTGTAGCATTAAGCACATGCACCGCGCTGCCCGACTGTGCCGGTACTCCTGCCTCGTTGAAATAGACATAGTTTTGCAAAGTTTCGTAGCCCACATTTATGTTTGTCGACGTGTGTGGCACATACAGTTTTCCGCCGGCACGGAACCGGCGCGTTTTGCCAAAGTCGTTGTTCCAAACATAGTGGTTGCTCTTGAATCGCTTCATAAAATATGGCACTTCTTCGTTTTTCAAGTATCCGAAAGCACTCAGCCGAACCGAGTCACCGAACATCTTGATTTTGGTGTGCACATTTCCCACCACGCGGAAATCGCCCACCACCGAACCCAGCAAACCAAAACGGGCATCGGCATCGTAAGTGAGTATCGAACCGTTTCGCTTGGTTAGCTGTCCACCCACCCAAGCCACGTTGTCGGTTTCCTTGTCGGGGATGCTGAAGCCCTCGGGCAACGGCGTCAGGTTGGTTTCGTCAACCGGCATGCCGGTGACAGTGTCGAGGGGCTGAGTGTAACGCCGCATCTCGTAGGTGGCATAAGCCGACACGCCAAACTTTGCCCACGAACGCGATCCCTCAAGCAAATCGATGCCTATGGTGTTGGTGAATCGCGAGCCTTTGGTGTAGTCGCGAGTGCCACCGTTGCACAAATAGTTCACGTCGCCAAAGAACTCCTTGTCCTCCGATGGTTGCTCGTTCAGGAACATGTGCTTATTGCTTTTATAATTCATGGTCCAGATGAAACTGGTTACCGGCACATATTCTTTTTGCGCTATGATGGTGTCGGGCAACGTATCGTTCCAATGCTTGTAATAGCCCACCTTGTAGCGGTGATTCATATAAAACTCCTTGCCCCAAATCTGCGAATGGGCTTTAGTGAGATTTGTGGGGATAGTTTTTGTGTCCACTTTGGTAACACCGCCCTGCACCTCTGCCGGGTCGGTGATGTAACGGTCGTCGGTGATGCCGCCGCTTTCCTTGGTGAGGAAATTATAACTGTTGTAGAACGCCTGCATCTCGTAGCGGTCTCCGATATACGACCCGAACAATCGCCATGTGATATCCTTATCCGACTGGGCATCGTACGAACCTTTGCTATACAAATAATCGAATGCAGCACCCACCTGAATGGCTTTGTTCACATTGCCCGAGAACAGGGTTTGAAAACGGTCTTGATTGCTGTATCGGTTGCCTCCAAAGGTATACGACATAATAGTCATTGGTATGCGAGTGTTATAATACACCTGATTGCTAACCGTGGGCAGCCATGCGCTCAAAGCATCTTCGAAGAAAAAGTCGGAATAAGGCTGTCGGTCGAAGAATATCTGGTTCTGTCCCTGAGCCCCATAATTGCCGGTGGTTGCATAGGCATTGCTCACAAGCGAAGGCACAACCGACCGGAAATAATTATACTGAAGAGTGTCAATAGTCCCAGGAAAATGCAGTCCCAGAGGTTCGGAGATGGTCCAAGCATACGACGGTTCCACCTTCTGCCGCTTTGCTGCCCATGCAGCAGTCATCGGCATCAGCATCATCAATGCTATAACGTATATTATTATCTTCCTCATTTTTCGCTAAATATAATTGTACAAAAGTACAAAATTATGTCGTCACGACCAATACTATTATAGTTTTATAACTAACTCATGACTGCCATGCGGCGTCATTTCACCATCGCGGACCGTAGTACAACGTGCTGCAATTTTCGGGGCGGAATATCTTTCGGGCCACCTGATTGAACTGCTCAACCGTAACAGATTGATATTCGTCATTTTCAGTATTGATGCGCGAAGCATCGCCAAGCAATTCATATTTGCAAAGTTTTTCAGCCACAACGTCGTAAAGGATGTTTTCGTAAAGTTCGCGCGACACATGCTGGTTGGCATATCGCCTCAGTTCGCGTTCACTCACGCCCTCTCGCAGCAGCTTGTTAATTTCGCCGTCAATCACGTCGAGTGCTTCATCGGCATCTACGCCATCAGCCAATCGGGCTGTAACGTAGAGCAATCCGGGGTCGTCGCTGCCTAAAATCACGGCATCGAGGTCGGTGAACAAGTCGGTTGTCATGAGCACATTGCGATGGAAACGCGCCGACGGACCATTGGCAAGCACATCGCTCACCAAGTCGGATGCCACAAAATCGGGGTCGTTGGCTCCACACATGTGATAGATGCGCACTATCATGTCTTCGGGCACATCGCTATGCACCTTCAGCACACGCGGCTCGAGTTGCTCAGGCTCTGACGGCAAATTGCGCTTGTGCGAAGCTCGCGGAGCAAGGTCGCCAAACCATTTCTCGGTCAGCTCAATTGCACGCTGAAACGTCACGTTGCCCGATACGCACAGCACCATGCGGTCGATGGAATAATGTGTATTATAGAAATCATGAATCTCTTGCATCGATGCTTCGGCAATATGCTCAGGCTTTACACCAATCACTGGCCATCGATAGGGATGACTTTTATAAGCAAGGCTGCGCATCAAGTGGCTGACGTCGCCATAAGGCCGATTGAGATAGCGCTGCTTAAACTCCTCAATAACCACGCTTTTTTGCGTTGCCACCGACTGCTCGTCGAGGCAAAGATTCACGTACCGGTCGCTCTCGAGCCAAAAAGCCGTTTCAATGTTATGTGCCGGCAACACCTCATAGAAGTTGGTGCAGTCGTTGCTGGTCCATGCATTGCTCGAACCGCCTGCTGCCTGCAAGGCGCCGTCGAAATCGGGGGCATTCAACGAACCGCCAAACATGAGGTGCTCAAACAGGTGAGCCAAGCCTGTACGCTCGGGGCTTTCGTCGCGTCCTCCCACATCGTAACGCAAATTCAATGCCACCATTTGAGTGGTAGCATTGTAGTGGTGCAGCAACCTCAGTCCGTTGCTTAATACATATTTGTTATAACTTATCATTCAATAGGCTATACACATTTTTTCATAAAAAAGTGCCGACCGTTAGTTCTTAACTGTCATCTTAATGATGCGAATGTCCTGCACGGGGCGGTCGTTTCGTCCGGTTTCGCTCTTCTCGATTTTTGCAACCACGTCCATGCCCTTCACCACTTCGCCAAACACAGTGTATTGAGCATCGAGGTGAGGCGTGCCACCAACCGTCTGATAAGCCTCAATCTGTGCCGAGGTGAACGTGAAAGCACCATCTTTTTCAACTTGAGCCTTTGTTTGGTCAACCAGCTTTGCCTGAAGCGAATCGAGTGCAGCGGTGTTGCCTTCGCGTCGCCACATCATGATGTCCTTGCGGTGCGACGCTGCCAAACTGTTGAAAATTTCTTGCATCTGCTGGTTGCGACGGCTTTGCTCCATCTGCGCCAACTGCTGAGCTGTGTACTTCTTACCAGTGACGATATAGAACTGCGACCCCGACGAACGACGCTCAGGGTTCACCTGGTCGGGTGTGCGAGCTGCAGCCAATGCTCCACGCTTGTGAAACAATTTTGGATAGACAAACTCCGCCTCAACGGTGTAGCCCGGGTCGCCATCGCCCAAGCGAGTGTCCACAGTGGCAGTCTTTGAGTTGCCATCGCCGGCTTGGCACATAAATTCATCAATCACCCTATGGAAAAGCACGCCATCATAGTAGCCTTCTTTTGCCAGTTTTATGAAATTGTCGCGATGCTTGGGCGTTTCGTTATACAACGCCACCTCTATTGTGCCAAGTGTGGTTTTAATCTCAACTCGTTTGCACTTCTTAATATCCACTGTTTCCACTTTCTTTAAGTTTTCTTTTTTTGATTCAGTTGTTTTAGCTTGAGTGCACGCTGCCGACAAGGTCAAAGCAAGCACACCCATTATAAGCGATTTCGTCATAATGTTCATGTTTCGCTATTCTTTTTTTGAACTATTTGCTTTACAGTCCGTTTGCAGGATACAGGCGCTTGTATATGCGGCGGAAATTGTCGTCGGTGGCGCTTAATTCGGCAGCACGCTCCTTGTAATCGGCGCCGTAGATGCCGGCAATCAAGTCGCCAAGATACTTGTGTTCCCTATCTTTTTCAATCGCAGCTTTCACAAGTACGTCAATGCTATCGGCATATCGTTCCGAGTCGATGGCACAAAGATAACGCGCTGTGCTCACCACAAACTGCCCATTCAGGTCCACGTTGATGATATTTGCCACCAATTCAGGCAAATCGGCATCGATGCTTTCTATGTTGTTGGCTATATATTCATAGGTAGCCAAACCCGTTTCATCCTTGCTCAACTGTTTTTTTAAACTATCGTCCATAAATATTTGTTTTCTTGGTCTGACTGCAAATATAGTTATAAATGCTGAAAAACTAATTGTTTCGACGAAATAAGTTACATTTTTTCACATTTATAGTGCGAAAATGACAGCGTTTTCAAAACCCATATTACACAAAACTCATCTGCCCCTTCGCTGCGCTAAACCATTATTTGTCACTTGGCAAGCGACATGTTCATCGACACACCGAAGTTGCTGTTTGACGTTGGATAGGCTGTCGACGACACAAGCGGAGTGTTCACCTGATGGTCAAAATACGCTCCCAGTGTGAGGCGTTTGCTCACCACATAGTTGGCAGTGAGGTTGATGGTGAGCGAGCGGGTCCCGCTTGTGGCCTGCGTTAAGCCTGTTTCAATTTTGCGAATCAACGCGTTGTTGTTGTTCAACGAAATGTCGAGGTTCAGCGACAAGTCGTTGTTTACATTCTTCTGTTTGCCCTTGAACTTAAGCACAGTGTTGAAATTGGCAATCTTATATCCGGCACCAATCTTCAATGATTTCTGTCCCGACTCAACAATCTGACCAGCTGATGAGTTGAGCGAGAGCGTACGGCTGTCGCGATACTCTGCGTTAATGGTCATATTGTTGCGCAAAGTGGCTTTCACGCCAATGAGCGGAGCAAATTTCTCGGTGATAGTTACCGACGTGATGTTGTAAGGCGACGAAGGCATAGGGTTGCCGGTGGCGACATTCTGTATGAAGCCAATGCCGTCGCCTGCCGAAACCCAGTCGCTGTACGAGGTGTAAGAGCCAACGCTGTAGGTGCACTGATAGGCATGCGACAAGGTGAACGACTTGAACCATTTCTTAAAGAATTCCATCTTGCCAAGTCCATCGTAACTCACTTTCCAGTTAGGCAATATCGAGCTCAGCGACGGGAATGGATTTAGCGTCACCTTCTTTGCATCCTTGCCCGAATAGGCAGCCACAAACGCCGGAATGAGCACGTCGCTGCTGATGGAGCTAACGTCGCCCACCTGCGGCGAGAACGGCTGACCTGCCCATGGCGATGTGGCAATGAAGCCGCGCTGCGGATAGTTGCGGCCCTCATATTGCCCGCGCACACGTTCTGCCACAACAGGTATATTGGCGAGGAAATTGTTGAAGGCGTCGCTGTTATATCCGTTCTTCGAGGAACATCCACGCAGGGCTGTGGCAATTGCCATGTGGGTCTTTGTGTATGTTCCCGAGTAGATGTTGGTTGCATTATCGTACATGAACATCATCTGGTTGTTGCGATTGTCGGTGCGGTTGCCGGTGAGCGTTATCTTCAAGCCTTTCACCGGTTCGAGAGTGGCATCGATGGTGAACTCGTTGGTGCGTGAGAAGATTGCCGGCGATGTCTGATTCTCGTCGCACATCAGCCAACCGCGCTCTTTTGCCTTTTCAACGTAACTCTCGTCAACAAAACCGAAAGCAAAATCAAGTCCCGGGCTGAGGATATCGTAGTTGTTCGATTGTCCAAAGATGTCGCCAATTTCAGGGATAAATTGCGGCAGCGACAGCGACTGGGTGTTGCGAATCTTTACGTTGACGCTGCGCACCATCATCAAGCCTCGCAGCGAGTATTGAGCAAACTCGGTGAAGAAGCTCTTTTTTTCGTTTATCACTTCGGTGATGTTGAACTTAACATTCTTGTCGCCGCGAGTGAGCACTTCAATGGAGTTTTCATCGATTACGCGCGTCTTCACCGCAAATGGCTTGCCATCGGTGGTCATTGCCGAAATCTTCAGTTTCTTGGTCTTGAGGTTGTGCTTAATCACCAGCGAAGTGTCAGCCAACAGCTTGAACGTGCGAGTGAACTTTTTGGGCTTCTTTGCTTTGTTAGCGGCAGCTCGCGACGACGACGAGAAGCGGTTGTTGATTGCCTTGAGATACGGCACCTTGTTGTAGAGCGTCTCAAGGTTAAAGCGACCGTCGATGGTGTACGACGACTGGTTGGAAATGGTGTTGCCAGTTTCAACATCTTCGAGCACTGTGCCTCGCTCCCAGTTATACACCGAGTTGTATGATGCATTTGCCGTGAGGAAATCGAGGAACGAAATCTTATTGAACGGTGCCTTATACGATGCCGTGAAAGTCTGATTGTAGTGGTATGGTGTGCCCAAATGGGTGATGCTGCGCCAAACCGAGTCGCGCCACTCCTTGTATTCGTCGGGGAACAGCTTCTTGTTCACCTGCCCAATAGGCTCCTCGATGTGAGCTGTGGTGTTCGACGCAAACGACATGTTCAACGTCTTGGTGAAATTCCACGTCAACGAGAACTGGCGGTCCCACAAGAAATTCTTGCTCACCGACACCGGCAACTGAACGTCGATGTCAGCTTCGTTGCGCGTCTGTTGCTCATAGTAGTAACGCGAAATGTTGTTATAGAAGCTTATTTGCTGCGGGAACCAGTTGAACTCCCAATCGCGCAAGAACTTTACGTTCTTACTTTTGCTTTTCTTGTTTAAATTCTTGAAGGGCTTGAATGGCTTGAAAGCAGTAGCGTAGTTATACATGAAGCTGCCACGATAGTCGTTGGTGTTCTCGTAAACATTGTCGGGGTCAACATCGTGGCGCTTGTTCGACGAATAGTTGAACACGAAATTAGCCGGGTCCCAAGGCATTGGAGTCTTGCTCTTGATGTCGAACTTCAATCCCGATATGCTAAAGCTTTCCACCTTCTTCGATGTGATGGCAAAAGCGTTGATTGAGTCGCGTTGCGCCTTAGTTTGGCATGCATCGAGCGCATCATCAAGCAGCACGTCCTTGTCGAGAGGGTTATATTTCGGGGTACTTTCTTCGTGGGTTACCGAATAATATAACGGCGCTTTCAGCTTAACCTTTTCGGGCAAGAATCTGCCAAGGTCTACCTGCACAGCCACGTTATAGTTCTGATAGTTGTCGAGGTTGCGCTGGTTGAGGCCTTGGTCCACCGACCCAAATCCAACAGTTTCCTTGTGGAAACCGGCATTCACCGTGGCAATGTCACTGATGCCCAAGGTCATGTTAGCCTTGGCTGCCCAACCGCCGTCTTGGTCGAAGTCGGTCACACGCAACTCGTCAGCCCAAATGGTACATTCTTTCATCGAGCCTGAATTGTTGCGCACACCAATCATCACCACCTTCACATCGCTCAACGACGGATTGCCAAGCACAGTCACCAAATTAGCCTCGTTCGATGGGTCGGGCTCGGTAAATCGCGAGTTATACGATACACCGCTCACGCCTTGCAGTTTCTGTGCATTGCGGTTTTTCTTCACCTCGGTGAACACATCAAGGTTGCAATCGAGCATGTTTCGCTCAGGCCAAACGGCATACTGGTCGGTGGTGCTGTAGGTGCTGTAATCGGAGCGCGCCGGAGTAACCTCAAGCGGAATCTCGTATTCGTAGTAGTTGTTCTTCACGTCCGAACCAAGGCGAATGAACGCACTCACATCGCCATCCTTAAGCATGCTCACGTTGTTAATAAGCGCCTCGTTGTGCAAGAACATTTGCAGGCGCTTGTAGATGCGCAAATCGAGGTTGGTGTTGCGATAAACAGCACGAGCAGCACCGGCTGGCAGGTTGCTCACCTTCATCGACATCGACTGCTCATTGAGCTGTGTGATTTGCGACTGACCGGAATCGACAATTCGGGTGACGCCCGGAGGCAACACATAGTTCACCGGCTCGCGTCCGGCATTCTCCTCGATGTTCACCGCCGTGATTGCCACATCGCCTTCGGCTGGCTCGTTGACGCGCGAATCGGGGTTATAATCGTAGTCACGCCATTCGCCTCGCAGCAATTCCAACGAAGCAAAACGCAAGTGAACCGGCTTCTTGAAATTGGTGAGGAACATTCTTATAAAACGAATGGTAGAGAAATCGTTTATCGACCCCACTGCCCTCTCATAGTCGCTTAGAGGTATGGTGAACTGATACCACTCCACCGTCAAGCCGTTTCCGTCGCGGGTCGGCACCTTTTGCACCTGTTTGTCGGTGATATAGTTACGCCCAACAACCAAATCCTCGGGGCGAATCGACACCTTATATTGGAAATATCTCTCGTATTGGTTTAATGTATTATCTTGATTGATATCCTCAACATCGGGCACACTACGCGCCGACTGATAAAGCCCGTCGTTGGCATCATCGGCTGAGAGCGAGTTGCCCTCGGTGCCATTGTAGTGCTTATATCGCTCGATAATCGACAGCTTCTGCTCGTCGTAATCGTAGCCACGATAGAAATGGTAGTTGTCGCCACCAGGGTCGTTAATTGGCGAGAATTGGTCTTCTTCCATCTCGGCAATAGTGGTTGCCGATAGCTTGGTGCGCAGCTGATTTACGTAGTTACTGTAAGTCGGGAAGTTCTTTTCTTCCTCGGTAGACAGTCCGTTCAAGCCCACATCCTGCAATTTGCGCGACCCGTTAGCGTTGTCGAAAGCATAGGTCAACGATGTTTTGTCGGACACCCTGCCCCACACCGTCTCTTTCACATAGGTGTTGTCGCCATCGGTTGGCAAGCCGTTTTCATATGACTTCAAGCCATCTTTCAGGATATCTTCACTCACCTCGCCAAGATTGAAATAGAGGTCACCGCCCTCCTTGTTGTCGACGTTCTCATCAAGAAACGGATTAAGCAGCCAGAATTGAATGTATTCGATATTCGATTGCTCGAAGTTTGTGGCATCGAGTTTTCGCATTATGCCACCCCATCGCTTCTCAGGATTCATCAGTGTGCCGTCGGCGTTCATGCCAGCCACATCAAGGTTATACGGTCCACGCTCATTGGGGTAATACGACAGGTTGAGTGTTTGCAGCGTCGACGATTCGCCGTAGCTCAGCTCTCTGCCCGGATAGACCTCGGCATAAGTCACCTCGCGCACATAGGGGTTCGACAACTGTGTCAGGTCGTTCTTTATGTAACCCGGAGCCAACGAGCTGTTGCGCTGGGTGAACATTCTGTCGATGTAGTACCACGACAGCAAAGCGCGGTTTTTGCCATAATCGATGTTGTTGCTCAACGACGCCTCGGGGAACAAAGCATTTGCCGAATTGTCGTAGGGTGTTGCACACAGGAACCACGAATATGGCGAACGTAAATCAAGCCCCGATTGGGTCGACTCGAAGTCGTCGATATATGAGCTGCCCTTGTTTGAGCCAGTCTTTTGCTGATGCGGAATTAATTGGGCAAACTCGCCTTTAAACGAGAATGTTGATGGCGCCGTTGCATTCACTGTTGGAATCTTATTCACCAAGTTGGTGAGCCACATAAAACTGGTGTTGTAACTCAAATTCAAACCCCAGATGGTGTTATTCACCATTTCATCGCCAATCGACACCTTCTCGGTTAGCGACTTCTCGCCATAGTGCATCATGGTGGCTCCGATGTTGAAATCCTTGTTGAACTTATAGTTCAAGTCGAGTCCAAGCAAGGTCTTGCGCTGAGTGCTATAGGTCGACTGGTTCTCAAGCGTCACACTGATGTTTGTTCCGGCATCGATAATGCTTTGGTTGATTATAGTTACGATGCCCATGTTATAGTCAACTGTATAGTCGCTGTTTTCGGTCAGGGTGACGCCGCCGGCAGTAACCACCACCGAACCACGCGCCACGTTCATGGCATTGAGGCGAATTTGCGAACCGCTCGATGCCTGATACTCACCTTCGAGGATGAATTTATTCTTGTCCTGAAACTGTCGTGCTACCGTGAGCGTTGAGTCGTAAAGCTCTTGATAGACATACTTATCAGCCAATGCCGGGTTGCCAATCTTCGATGCCAGATGCGTGCCGAACGGTTCGACAACCGGGAAATAAATTTTACCGTTCGACGAATTAACGGTATATCCCTCGATGTAATCGAATCGTCCGTCGGGATTCGATTGGTTGTTCGAATCGAGGCGGTCGAGATTCATCACCCTGATGAGCGGCGTGCCGCTAATTGCTCCGGCAGGCAGGTAATTGATATACGTTCCCGTGGTATCGCTCATGTATTTGATGTTGAGCTTGAAGTTGCTCGACTGAATCTGGTAAGCGCCAAGCGAATATACGTTCTTCATTGCCAAGTCCCACATTGGCATTTTGGTGGAAATGGTGGTGCCTTTCAGCAACTTCACATACAGCGATTCTCTTGTCGATGCCACATCGCCGGCAAACTCGCCCACTTGATAGGTTTGTCCGCGATAGGTGTATTGATAAGCCACAGCAAGCACCTCGTCGGCGTTTAATGCCGATTTCAACGAGATGTAGCCTAACGATGTGTTTAATGTATATTCCGACGACGACAGCAACCGAGCACTTTCCACCTTCTCATAGTCGCGGCCGCCCTCAAAGCCGTATGCCATCAGCGGGTCGAGCGCCGTTGCCACCTGCTCGATGTATCGGGCATCGGGGTAGTCGGTGGAAATTTCGGTGATAAGGTTGTTCGACGCGTTGCAAGGCACGTCGAACGCAGCATTGCCCACCCAATGCGAATTGGCAAGACGTCGGTTTTCGCCAAGGTCCATAAATGCCACCACATTGCGCGATTGGCTATAGTCGTTTCGTTTGTTCGTCACCCACACCTCGATGCGCGTGATGTTGATGCCGCTCGACACCAACGGCAAAGTTGATGCAAACTTGTCGTAGTTATCTCTGAACCAATGCGACAGGAAGTAGTGGCGGTTTTGGTCGTAAGAGTCGGCTGTAACCGTGAATTTCTGCGTTTGCGCCCCGCCGCGGCTGTTCACCGTCTGCGTCTGCGAGTTTTGCTGCGACACCAAAGCCGTGGCAGTGAGTTTTCCGAATTGCAATTTGGTTTTTACACCAAACAGCGATGTGCTACCCCTAATTAGCGACGAGCCTGTGGTCATACTCACGTTACCAGCCTCGATGTTCTTTATTATTTCATCTTCCTTGCCTTCGTAAGCAAGTTTTAGGTTCTTATTGTCGAAATCGAACGTCGCACCGGTGTTATACGACATGTCGAACTTCATCTTGTCGCCAACCGAGGCATTGATGTTTGCCTGCACCTGCTGGTCGAAGTCGAAATATGTCTTGCGTCGCGCATCCACCGACAGCGCCGGGTTGTCGGTTTTATTCGACTTGATGCCCATGTTAATTTTCACCGAACCTTGCGTTTTCAGTTGCACGCCGCCGGGGCCAAACACCTTGTCGAGCGGACCCAATCCGAACTGCATATCAAGGAAACTGAACGGGTCTTTCTTGTTTTCCTCGGCAGATAAGCTGTTGCGTGCCCTATAATACTCCTGCATCGACTTGCGCAATTCAATGTTGTTATATTCGTCGGCAGATAGCATAAATGGCGTGGTTATCTCTTTATCGCCCAGTTTGGTGCGCACAACGTACATGCCTGTCACGGCATCGTATTCGGCTTCGGTGGTGATGTTTTTGGGAGTCTTGAGGTCGATAGCCGAACTACCCTCACTCAAATTGTCGTAGTCTGCCGGAATAGTTTCCTTCACACGAAAGCGCGTCTGCACCGAGTCGGACTGTGCCTCGCCGGTGGCAGCCGTCACTCGCTTATCGGGCACCGAAGGCGGCGGCAGCAGCTTCGATTCGACGTATTGAGCAAAGGCAGTGACATGCAATGCCGAATAAATCACTATCCCGCACAGCACCAAGCACAGCAATCCCTTGCTTTTCAGTATTTTAATGATGTTATTTAAATTCATCAATTAAGCAGTCAAGATAATCATGAATCACACAGCAGCGCCATTCATCTTCCCTACTTGCCCAAACTCAACGCCTCGGTGTAATCACATCATTTTCAATGCCTTCTTAATGGCTTGCTCAACAGTGAGATTAGGCTCCGAAGCAAATAGTTTTTTCAGCGTTTTCTGAGTGGCTTGCTGTGTAAATCCCAACATCACGAGCGCTGCCTTAGCCTCTTCAAACGATTCGGATGCAGCAGGCTCCATATTTATTAACGAAACTTCTACCACATTTATTTTATCCTTCAAATCAACTATTATTCGTTGCGCCGTTTTTGCGCCCACTCCCTTCACCGATTTCAGCATCGACGAGTTGCCCGAAGCAATAGCTGCCTCGAGTTCTTCAACCGGATACGACGACAATATCATGCGAGCAGTGTTCGGCCCCACCCCGCTCACGCTAATCAGCAACTCAAACACGTCGCGCTCACGTTTCTCGCTGAAGCCATACAGCACATGTGCGTCTTCGCGTATCGATTCGTACACAAACAGCTTCACCTCGCCTTTTGCATTCTGAACCTGCGAATGGGTCGTAAGCGACACATTGAGCATATATCCTATGCCATTGTTTTCAATAACTATGTATGTGGGACTGCACTCTGCTACAACTCCCTTAATATAATCTATCATAATCGTAATTAATATTGTCTAAATGATAATTTTGAATGTGTATATTAATCCATCAACTGTCACTCGCGCCACATATACACCCTTTGCAGGCTCATCGTTGCACCTTATGTTAGCCACGCCGCCATCAACCACGCCGC
>SFEA01000051.1 GCA_004557385.1 Bacteroidales bacterium | reverse complement strand
GGGTTGACTACGACCATTACCAGAACACCGGGGAACCCGACGTGTTCGACGAAGAAGATATAGATGAAATTGTTGACGAACTAAACGACTGGGACTAATGACAAACAACATTAAATACATTCAACCTACACAGAACGACCACTTGCTTTGTGTAAATATTAGCAAGACTTTCGATAATAATGAAAGAGAAGATATTTATGATTGTGCTCGCCATTATTGGCGGCTCAGTGTTAACCGTGCTGAAAAGGCTGAATATGTGCTGGCAATCGTTCATGGTATTGTCAAGGCTGTATTTAAGCCTTTTAGGTGGTATAAGTCAGAAAATTACATTGGTAAGTCTGTGCGTTATGAATTTGAGGGTGAAATCGTTGACAATTCTCCGTTTATAGGTCTTTGTGTATGGAATATTGTAAACCATAAGTCTCAAAATCCAGTAGCATACATTAATATTTGATTGGGCGTTCCGGCTCCGCCGTCGGGCTATCGTTTATCGGCTTGCCGCTTGGCTCGCCAAGAAATCGAGCCTGATGTCTCGACCGAAAGGCTTCAATCCCTAACGCATTGCCTCGGAGATACCTCCGGGGCTTTTATTTTGCGGTGTAGTGAGCCAAAGTAGTGGGCTTCCGCTCCACTGATGCGTCTTTGCGGAGGCTTGCTTAGTAAGAGTAACGGCAATTTGTCGCTCACCGAACATTGGCTGCTGCACTCGGCTTCGGGCGTTGTAGGCACTGCAATGATGTTTGCTCTCTCGTCTGTCGTACCACTGCACTTGATTTTTAAGGTGTTGCCGCTTTCTCCGAGCTGTGCCATCACAGCCGGATGTGCAACCGCTCCACGGTTGTGAATAGTGGGATGGACCGCTATCCGTGGGTTGCGCCCTTATGGGCTTACCCACGGCTAAGTGCCTCGCCTATACGGCTCGGCGTCACATGCTTTGCATGACATGAAAGGTGAGACAATCTCTCGCAGAAATCGCTGATTTACGCAGAAAAATCTTACAAATCCAATCAATCCGTGTGAGCCTATCACCTTTCTGCACCTGCCAACCGTCGCATCAACCGCGGCGCGGTTGCAGATTCAGCAGAATCGCCCCGAAGTGAGGTGTTAGCCTATATCGGTTGCATACGCCAAAATTTTTCGCTATCTTCGCAACACAAATCTGCAAAACCTTAAAAAATATTTCTTGAATTGACAGCAATATGATTGAAGTACGCTGCAAAAACATCAACATCACACGCAGTTTTGCCGAGGGCACAACGCTGTTGGACGTGTTCAAAGGATTTCCGGAACTCGATTTTCCTTACCCGCCGATGTCGGCACGAGTGAACAACTCGTCGCAGGGGCTTAAGTTCAGGGTTTATCAAAGCCGCGACGTGGAGTTCTTGGACATACGCACATGGGGAGGCATGCGCGCCTACGTTCGTTCGCTGTGCTTTGTGCTCTACAAGGCGAGCCAGGACGTTTTCCCTGACAGCCGCCTGTATATGGAGCACCCCATTTCGCGCGGCTATTTCTGCAACTTCCGCAAAGCCGACGGCAGCACAGCCGAGCCCGACGATGTGGCCCGCATAGCACGCCGAATGCGCGAGATTGTGGATGCCGACATGCCTTTCAACCGCTGCGAAGCTGTCACCGAAGATGCCATTGCAATATTCCGCCGTCAGGGCTTCACCGACAAGGTGCGGCTGCTTGAAACCAGCGGTCAGCCCTATTGCGACTACTATATGCTCGACGGCACCGTCGACTATTACTACGGTCCGCTGGTGCCATCTACGGGCTATCTAACCGTGTTCGGCCTCGAGAAATATCACAGCGGCTTGCTGCTGCGCATACCCAATCGCAAAAACCCTTCGCAGCTCAACGAGATAGAGCCGATGCCCAAGACGTTTGGCGTGTTTGCCGAAAACGTGCGATGGAATGTGATTATGGGTTTGCAAAACGTGGGCGCGGTGAACAAGGCATGTCAGAAAGGCCTCGCCAGCGAGCTTATTCAGGTGAGCGAAGCGCTGCAAGAAAAAAAGGTGGTGCAGATTGCCGAGGACATTTATCGGCGCTACAACGACGAAGCTCATCCGGTGCGAATGGTGCTCATCACCGGACCATCAAGCTCGGGCAAAAGCACATTCTGCAAGCGCCTATCGGTGCAGCTGAAAGCCTGCGGCTTGCGCCCCATCTCGTTCTCAACCGACGACTATTTTGTAAACCGCGAGGACACCCCGAAGCTGCCCGACGGCAGATATGATTTCGATAACATTGCCGCCGTTGACTGCGCTACCATGGAGCGCGACTTGGTGGCTCTGCTTGCCGGCAAGAAGGTGGAGATTCCCGAATATAACTTCACCACAGGCAAACGCGAATACAACGGCAAACGCCTGCAACTGGGCGAAGGCAAGGTGCTGCTCATCGAAGGCATACATGCGCTCAACCCAAAGCTCACTGCCCTGGTGCCCGACTCAAGCAAATATAAGGTGTATATATCCACTCTCACCAGCATTTCGCTCGACGACCACAACTGGATTCCCACGCGCGACAACCGCCTACTACGCCGAATAATTCGCGACTACAACAAAGGCGCCTACACTGCACAGCAAACCATCAGTCAATGGCCATTGGTGTGCGAAGCCGAGGAGAAATGGATATTCCCCTATCAGGAGACTGCCGACGCCATGTTCAACTCGGCGCTCAACATCGAGTTTGCCGTGCTGCGTCTGCACGCCGAGCCCATCCTTGCCAGCGTGCCCAAGAACTGCCCCGAATATGCCGAGGCGCATCGCCTGATGAAGTTTATTCACTACTTTGTGCCCGTGCCCGACAAAGAGATTCCGCCAACATCAATCATGCGCGAGTTTGTGGGCGGCTCCAGCTTTAAGTACTGAAGCTTAAACACCTCCAGCTGCGGCTGCGGGTCAGTAGCAGATGGCTACGCCTATGCTAAGGGTTTTAATGTCCGGTCCTTTGCCGTCCTTAAACATGCGGCAGGGTGCATAGTTTACATACAGCCCGATTGATTCGCAAAAGTTGACTGCGGCGCATAACTCTGCGGTTACCGGTCGCCGGTTGAGGTGCGAGAAGCTTTCGGTATAGCGTATATCGTCGCAGCGATAATTGCAGTGTGCGCTTGCGCTCACATTGAAGCATGCTTTGGCGCCAACAGAGAGGCTGAAGTCGCTGCCGATGGGCTGAATAATCATCAATGGCACGGTGAGACTGTAGGTGTGCAGGCTTGAGTTGCGGTCGTATTGGCTATCGTCCCACGCGCCGTAGGCTATTTGGCGTGTCTCAGGGTCGCGCATCCAACGCTGGTTGTCGAGCGCAATGTTTCGCCACTGCATACCAAAGCCCAGCATAAAGTGGGTGCGGCGTACGCCTTGCGGATAGTACTTCACGTTAATGAGGTGGTCGAAGCAAAACTCCACCGAGTGTTTCGTTTTATAGCGCAGGTCTGATGGCTTTTGTGTGGCTAATGCCCATCCAAACCCGCCGATGTTCATGCAAAAGTCGAAATGCGAGCGACGGCTTTTCACTACGTCGCGGCTGTCGGTGTCGCGGTCGACAAACGGAATCTTAAAGCCCAATCCGCGGTTTTCTTCCTTCACCACCGAAGCTCCATCGGGTGTTATGGTGCGGCTGTAGGTGTAATCGGGGTTTCCTTCGGTTCCCTCAATCATTAGTGTCACCTTGCCGTCACGTTCAACGATTTTCACATTCTTTGCGTTGGCAATGTTTATGCTGTCGGTGTTTGCCACGTCGGCAGCCCAGATGTTTGCTGCAAAGCACACTGCACAAAGCAGACTGATAGCTGATTTCTTCATAGTTGTGTTATTGTAATAGTTAACAAAATTATATTCGTTATTTAAACATTTGCTTTAGCTCGCCAAGGGTGGCTTTTCCTTCCATGTACACCAGCGTTACGTCGGTAACGGCATCTTGCTCCGGTTTGTTGTTTCGGAAAAAGATGTAGCGATAGGTTTTGCTTTTCTTATGTCGGAACACATAGAATGCATATTGCAATTTGCCTTGCTTCACGCCCTCTTCGCGGTCGGTGGCATTAGCTGCATCTTCTTTCACCATACGCAGCACCCACGATGCGGTGCGTTTGTCGGCGGCAACAGTTACGCTGCGGAACGTGGTGAGGTTATACGCTTTCAGGCGTTCGCCTTTCACCTTCACGGCAGTGACGCTTTTGCGGGCAAGGATGTTGTCCTCAAAGCAATCGTCAATACTAAGTTCTTGAGCCGAAATTGCTATTGTAGCCACGAGGCATATAAATATTATGTAAAAGCGTTTTGTTAGCATACGCAATCAGTTTATTGTATTAAACATAATTTTCAATTCTTCGTCAACGATGTTGTCGGCATGGTTTAGGTCGATGGCTTGCATTGCCGATACCATTTGCTGCATCACTTGCTCTTGGTCGGTGACAGGTTCGCCACCAATGTAGGCTATTGCTTCCGAGCCGTTGCCGCCAAGCGAAATGGCAACCGTGACAATGACAGCAGCAATGCTTGCAGCCACGCCATAACGCCAAGCCATGCGGCTTACCAGCCCTCGCTTGCGATGCTTTGCTTTGCCACAGGCGGCAAACGCCATCACTGCCTTCAGTTCGTCGAGCCGAGGGTCGGTGCTACCGGCAACGGCAAGCATCAAATCGCGTTCTTCGCTTTTGCTCAGCGTTGCATCGAAATAGCGCTGCGCCATTTCAAGCAGTTCGCCGGTGTTGTTAGGGTCAATGTTATTTTTCATATTATTTGTGGAGTTGATAGATTCATTTCATTTTCACGAACTGTTCACGAATTGTGCAACGCGCCCTTGAGAGGGCTTTTCGCACTGCCTGATTGCTGATGCCGAGTCGCTTGGCAACTTCATCGGTGCTTAGATCGTCGTACTCAATCAACCTGAACACAGTGCGCTCGCGTTCGCCGAGCCTGTTCATTACAATTTTTTCTACATGATTGAAAAAGTCGCTTCGCTCGGCATCTTCAGCCACATGGCTGTAAGCGGCGTCGCCCATGTTAGGGTCAATCTCCACCAGCTGACGCACCAAGTGGCGTCGATGGGCGTCGATTGAAGCATTTTTCACGGCGGTCACGGCAAGAGCTTGAGCGTGGCTTGAGCTGCGAATGTCGTCGCGGCGCATCCACAAGCGGCAAAACGTGTCCTGCACGGCATCTTCTGCCTCCTCGCCGCGAGCAAATATGCTGCGTGCGTAGCGGCTCAGTCGCTGCTGCATCTGCTGCCATAATGTTGTCAACTCTTGTTCTTCCATGCCGAATCGCTCAGTTTCGTTTTCAGTCTCTATTTAGCATAACGCACCACCCCACCCAAGTGTGACATCACCCCAGCGTTTCTTATCTTTGCCGACTATTATAATAACCACTTCGACGCCTAAGTTAAGCATTTATGCTAAAGTTGCAGTTTAGATTTGGCGTAACGCCCGGGGTGCGGCAATGCATACAAAAAAAGCGAGAAACCTACATCTTTGTAAGCCTCTCGCCTAATGTAGCGGGATCGAGAATTGAACTCGAGACCTCCGGGTTATGAATCCGACGCTCTAACCAACTGAGCTATCCCGCCATCCTGCATCGCCTCTTGGGTTTTGCGAGTGCAAAAGTAGCACATATTTTCGGATTGTGCAAGAGTGTGGGTGATTTTTTTGCGCAACATGGCAAAAAAGTGGGTCTTTAATGTGGTTTTGTTGCAAATTATGGCTAAATTCGCATATACAAATAACTACAAAAAACTTTTGATTGATGAAACATATTTTGCAATACGCCTTTGCATGGGCGGCAATCGGCATAGGTTGCAATGCCATGCAGGCACAACATTTAACCATTGTCACAGCCAACGACACTCACAGCATGGTGCAGCCCGATGCCGACGGTTTAGGCGGTTTTGTGAGACAGAAAGCCATTGTGGACAGTTTGCGGCAAACTAATGAAAATGTGTTGGCAGTGCATGCCGGCGACGCGGTGCAAGGCACTGTGTATTTTTCCACATTCCGCGGCGAGGTGGAATATGCCATGCTCGACAGCATCGGGTTCGACATTATTATTATGGGCAACCACGAGTTTGACAACGGCATCCACGACATAGCCAAATACTACGGCAACATGCGTGCCAACAAAGTCTGCTCAAACTACGACCTAACCGGCACGCCGTGCCAAGGCATCTTCCAGCCCTACGTTATCAAGCATGTGGGCGACAAGCGAGTGGCATTCATTGGCATCAACCTCAACCCAAAGGGAATGATTGCCGACAAAAACACCGGCAACCTTACATATCACGATGCCACCACAGTGGCGCTTAAGCTGTCGGAATACCTCAAAACATCGGGGCTTGCCGACCGTGTGGTGATGGTGTCGCACATCGGTTATAACTACACCGACACCAGCGAAAGCGACGTGGCAATAGCCCGAAAAAGCCGCTATATCGACCTCATAATAGGCGGACACTCGCACACGCTTATTGACTCGAACGGCGACAAACATCTGGTGGCAAATGCCGATGGCCGCATGATTCCGATTGTGCAAGCCGGCAAATACGGCAAAAATATGTGCCAAATAGATATTGACCTCGCCACCGGCAACACCGACTATCGGCTGATTGCAGTTGATGCCACGCGCGATGCCTGGGCAAATCGATTCACTGCCCTCAAGCAATGGCTGAAGCCTTTCGACGACGAGGTGCACCGTGTGATGACACTGCGCATTGCCACCTCGGCGCGAGCAATGTCGAACTCCGAACTCACTTATCTGCCCAACTTTGTGTGCGACGCCGTGACCGAAATCATTGCCGAACGCTGGGGCAAGGTGGACTTTGCAATAATGAACCGCGGCGGCATTCGTCAGCCGTTGCCCAAAGGCGACATCGCCGAAGGAATGATTACGTCGATGCTGCCCTTCGACAACAAGTTGGTGGTGCTGCGCATCAAAGGCTCCGACTTGATTAATGCATTGGAGGTGATGACACGACGCCGTGGCGACGCCGTGAGCCGACAACTCGACATCAAATTCCGCGACCACTCTATCGTGTGGGCTAAACTCAACGGCAAACCCATCGATGCCGATAAATACTACACAATGGTCACTGTTGATTATCTCGCTAATGGCGGCGACTATATGGAGCCGTTCACCAAAGCCGAACGCCTGTTCACCGACACTGTGCCTTACGGCAGTCTGGTGCTCGAATATGTGAAGCAGCTTGGCGAAAAGGGCGTTGTAATCAACCCCGACGGCAAAGTGAGAATGCACAACTAATCACGAATTAATTTGAAACAATGAAAACAATGAAACAACTTGCTATAACAATCGTGGCTGCCCTCGCCTTTTGCATCACAGCCCAAGCCCAACACCTCACCATCTTGTCGTCGAACGACACTCACAGCGCCATTATGCCCAACCAGGACGGGCGTGGCGGATTGATGCGCACATGCGTGGTGATGGACAGCGTGCGTCGTGCTGATGCCAATGTGCTGGCGGTGCATGCCGGCGACGCGGTGCAAGGCACTGTGTTTTTTTCGATGTTCCGCGGCGATGTGGAATATGCGGCGCTCGACAGTCTCGGCTACGACATCATAATCATGGGCAACCATGAGTTTGACAACGGCATCGGCGACATAGCCAAATACTACGGCAATATGCGTGCCGACAAAATCTGCTCGAACTACGACCTCACCGGCACGCCGTGCGAAGGCATCTTTCAGCCCTACGTTATCAAGCATGTGGGCGACAAGCGCGTGGCGTTTATTGGCATCAACATCAGTCCTAAAGGCTTGATTGCCGACAAATGCCTCGGTTCGCTGCAATATCACGACGCCACTACGGTGGCACTTAAGCTGTCGGAATACCTGAAAACTTCGGGGCTTGCCGACCGTGTGGTGATGGTGTCGCACATCGGGCACAATGGTCGAGAAGGCGTGCCCAGCGACGTGCAGATTGCCAAGAACAGCCGATACATCGACCTCATAATAGGCGGACACTCTCACACGCTTGTCGACCCATCGAACAACAACGAGCGTTACCCGCACATCGTGAAAAACCTTGATGGCGTCGACGTGCCCATCTGCCAATCGGGCGGTCAAGGCGAATTTCTCGGGAAAATCGATTTCGACCTTGCCACCGGCAAAGCCACATTCTCGCAGATCGCCATTACTGAGCAATACGACCGACAGGCTGCCGACCTCTACCCTGCCCTGAACGCATGGCTGAAACCCTACGCCGAACAAGCCGACAAGAAAATGAACACTCGCATTGCCACTTCGGCAATGGCAATGGATAAGGTGACACCTGCCTTAGGCAACTGGGTGTGCGATGCTGTGGTTGAAATAGGCAAGCAGCTCTACGGCAATGAGGTGACGTTTTCGCTCATGAATCGCGGTGGCATTCGTCAGCCAATGCCCGAAGGCGATGTCACCGAGGGCATCATCGAAGGTATGTTGCCGTTCGACAACCGCCTTGTGGTGATTCGCATCAAGGGCGAATATCTGCTGCAAGTGTTTGAGGCGCTTGCCGGACGAGGCGGCGACGCCGTGAGCAGCGCTGTCGATGTGGTGTTCAAGCACAGCGGCGAACTGGTTTCTGCCAAAATCAACGGCAAGAAAGTCGACCCGGAAAAATATTACACACTCATCACCATCGACTATCTGGCTAATGGCGGCAGCCGAATGGGCGACCTGAAGAAAGGCGAACAGCTGTTTGTCGACACCATTCCATACGGCAAACACGTTATCGACTACGCAAAACAGCTCGATGCCAAAGGCAAAAAAATCAAGTCGACCGACAAGAAACGAATGCGTTACGCCGATTGACGCGCAAGTTGGCGCCACGGTTTGCCGAATGCTCTCGTGGCGACGCATACTGTTTTCTTCACCGCCCCCAACAAACGTCAGCGCGAAGGCAACAGGCAGCTGGCAGCCCTTTGATTCATAAAATTTAATGTTTTTAATTTCGACCAAGCAGCAATGTTAAATACAATTCGTACAACAGTTGTGATAATGGTTTTGATGTGCGCCAACTGCATAGCGGCTCAGCATCAGCACCGCTCGGCTTTGCTCGATAGAGCCGATGCCCAGGCAATGAGCCAATGGGTGAATGCCAAATTCAACGCCATGAGCCAACGCCAAAGAGTGGCACAGCTGTTTATTCTCACAGTTTCGCCCACCGACAACGACGCCACTCGCAAGTTGCTGAGCCAATACGTTGAAGACCTGGGCATTGGTGGACTGCTGTTTTCCGAAGGCACAAGCCAAGAAACGGCACGCTTGATAAACTATTCACAAAGCCTTGCCCAAGTGCCGCTGATGATTACCATCGATGGCGAATGGGGCGTGTCGATGCGCATGAGCGATGCTCCCAAGTTTCCACGAAACATGGTGCTTGGCGCCATCAACGACGACCGCCTGCTCTACGACTATGGCAAAGAGGTGGCTCGCGAATGTCGCTTGATGGGCATACACGTCAACTTTGCGCCGGTGCTCGACGTGAACGACAACCCGCTCAACCCAGTGATTGGCACACGCTCGTTTGGCGAATCGCCCGAGCGCGTGGCAAGTATGGGCATTGCCTACGCTCGCGGCATGGAGGACAACGGCGTGCTCACCACGGCAAAGCATTTTCCCGGGCATGGTTCAACAAGCACCGACTCGCACAAGACGCTGCCGCAAATAAGCAAATCGCTGCGCGAAATGAACATGTGCGAACTGCTTCCGTTCCGCCACTATGCCGAGGCCGGACTGTCGGGCATTATGGTGGGACATCTCGCCGCCGTTAAGGTCGATGCCTCGGGGCTTCCTGCGTCGCTGTCGCCTTCAACCAATGCTCTGCTGAAGCAAATAGGGTTCAACGGGCTGGTTTTCACCGACGCACTCGAGATGAGCGGAGCAAAATCTTCAGGCAGTTTGGCGGTGAAGGCGCTGCGTGCCGGCAACGATGTGCTGCTGTCGGTGCCTAATGCCGAAAAAGAAATTGATTATGTGCTTAATGCTGTGGCTGAGAACAAGCTGTCGCAAGCGCTCATCGACGAAAAATGCAAAAAAATTCTTCGCTACAAATATGCCCTCGGACTGGCTTCGGCTTCGCCCGTCGACGAGCAAAGCGTGTCACGCTGCCTGAACAGCGACGAACCGTCATCACTGCTCAATCGCCTATGGGCGGCTGCCATCACCGTGGTGAAAAACAAAAACCACGAACTGCCCATCAAGCATCTCGAAGAAAGCCGCATTGCCGTGGTGACTCTCGGCGACGAGCAAGGCACCAGCACCATGTTTCAGCGTCGATGTGCCATGTATGCCGCCACTACGCGTTTCAGCTATAATGCCGGCGACAATCTATCGAAACTCGAAGCTGAATTGCGCAAGGGCAACTTCAACAAGGTGATTGTGGGTGTGCACAGCAATTCTGCCGCATACTACAATGCGCTTGCGTCGCTGGTGAACAATGCCGAAAATGTGTCTGTAGCAATGTTCATCAACCCATATAAGATTCAGAATTACGCATATTCAATCAAGCACTGCAAATCAATCGTGGTGGCATACGACAACGACACTCGTGCACAGGATTTTGCCGCACAAACCATTTTTGGCGGCAACGCTGCCCGAGGCACACTGCCGGTTACCATCGAAAACGTGGCACATGCCGGCACCGGAATATTCTTCAAAGCCACACGATTGGGATTTACGTCGCCCAACGAGGTGGGGTTGCGCCCCGACATGCTAAGCCGCATCGATTCTATTGCACACCTGGGCTTGAAGCAAAAAGCCTACTCTGCGTTGCAAGTGTTGGTGGCAAGGAACGGCAAAGTGGTGTGCAACAGAAGCTATGGCTATACCGACTTCTCGAAAAACCGTAAGCCGGTCGACGAAAACACAATGTTCGACTTGGCGTCGGTATCGAAAGCCACCGGCACACTTTCAGGAATAATGAAATGCTACGACCAAGGGCGACTCAGTCTCACCGACAAGGCAAGCCGCTTCATCGACGAACTGCGCGGAACCGACAAGGAAGACATAACCATTCAAGACCTGCTGTTTCACGAAACCGGCATGCCGGCATCGCTGAATATGTATCATGTAATGACCGACCGCCGCTCCTACCGTGGCGCACTGCTCACCAAACGCCGCACGCGAAACAACAGCGTGAAAATTCACAGCACGCTCTATGGTAACAAAGCAGCTCGGCTGCGCCCCGACTTTGTATCGAAAACACAAAGCGACCGATTCGCCATTCCCATCGCCCGCAACCTGTTTGGCTCACAGAGTTTGCCCGACACGGTGATGAGCCGAATATATAATGCCAAACTGCGCTCCAACCGAAAATATCTTTATAGCTGCCTGAATTTTTGTCTGCTCAGCGAAGTTGAAAAACGCATCACCAAGCAGAGCCACAGCAGCTTTGTCGACCACTACTTTTTCGCCCCTCTTGGAGCAGCGAACACTGCCTACAACCCCTTTGACCGATTTGATGTCAACAACATCGCCGCTACTGAATACGACTCTTTCATGCGCAAGCAGACGCTAAAAGGATATGTGCACGACGAACTTGCCGCTTTTCTGGGCGGCGATGCCGGCAATGCCGGGCTGTTTTCAACGGCTGTCGACGTGGCTAAGATTTGCCAAATGTGGCTCAACGATGGCACATACGGCGGAATACGCTTCCTCAAGCCCTCCACTGTGCAAACCTTTATGCAAACTGCAAGCCCAAACTCGCGTCGGGCATTAGGCTTCGACCGTCCCGACACCAAGCATCCTAATCTTTCGCCTTGCTGCAAAGCCGCCCCGCAAACCACTGTTGGGCACACCGGATTTACAGGCACATGCTTCTGGGTCGACAAAGAGAACGATTTGATTTACATCTTTCTCAGCAACCGCGTACACCCCACTCGCGACAACCGCGCATTCAAGACGCTCAACGCCCGAAAAACCATTCAAAGTATTGTATACCAATCAATTATGCAGCCATAACATCATACAGCAGCACCACCGTTGCCTCCTCACCGCAATAGCACACGATTATGCGCATATATTTGTTTATTAAAGCAAATGTGCGTATATTTGCCAAAACAATCTATTATTCTCGACGATTATGAAAAAGCTACTTTTACTGCTGGCAATCAGCTTTATGGCTGCAGCATGCACCGAAAAAAGCTATAGGCTTGAGGTGAATTTCAATAACGACGACGAGACCGCTCAAAAGGTCTACCTTATCAACTACGACTCAAGCGACACCATCGACAGCGCACTGGTGATGGCGCGAAAAGCAGTTTTCCAAGGAAAAGTGAAGGACAACATGGTTGCTCGCGTGCTTGCTTCGGGCGCCCGCGCAACTTTCATTCTCGAAGGGGGCGACATTGTCATCAATTGGGCTGACCGAAAAGCCACAGGCACCGAGCTTAACGACTCGCTGGCTAAGTTCAACGACGAAGTGGATGCCCAGGACAAAAAAATGGAGGAATTGAGCAAGAAGCAACTCAGCGACGACCAACTGGCTGCGCAAGCCCAAGCCATCGAGGCAAAGATTGCCGATGCCATGATGGTGCACTACACCGCCAACAAGAAAAACGCATTCGGATGGTGGTCGCTCTACCAATATATGATTAACGGCAATTTCTCGCTGCAGCAGCTGCAGGACATCCTTGCACAAGCGCCCAAAGAATATGCCGAGCAAAGCACGCGCATGAAAAAACTGCTCGCTGCCGCACAAACTGTTGAACGCACCAAAGAGGGATGCAAGATGGTGGACTTCACAGTGACTACCGAGGACGGCATAGCCACCAGCCTAAGCGACTTTGTAGGCAAAGGCGATATTGTGGTGGTGGATTTCTGGGCAAGCTGGTGCGGACCGTGCCGTCGCGAAGCAAGCACTACGCTCAAACAAATCTACGACAAATACAACGGCAAGGGGCTTAGCGTTCTTGGCGTGGCTGTTTGGGACAAACCCGAAGACACTTTCGCAGCAATCGAGCAACTCGCCCTGCCCTGGCCGCAAATCATCAACAGCAAAAACATTGCCAGCGATGCCTATGGCTTCAACTCCATTCCGCACATCATCGTGTTCAGTGCCGACGGAACAATCTTGTGCCGCGGTCTGCTCGGCGACAAGCTGATGGCAAAAATCGACGAAATAATGGCAAAATAATTACCCACGAGCTCTCGCTCCTATAATGCTTCGATGCCGCAGAAAGCTGCTAAAACTGCACTTCCTGCGGCATCGATTTTTATTATTGGGGAAAAGCGATTATCGCTTCTCGCGAGGATGCACAATCACTTCAAGTTTGCTGTAGGCGCGTTCGGCTTTTTCCTTTGCAGCCTCAACACTTTCGTCGGTGGCAAGAATCACAGCCATACGGCGATGTCCCTTAACCTCGGGTTTGCCAAAGATGCGCATTTGCGTTCCGGGTTCTTCGAGCACTTTCTCAATGCCGGCAAATTCCACTGTGTCGGTGTCGCCTTCAACCACCACGGCGCGCGAAGCCGACGGTCCATAAAACTTGATTTCAGGCACGGGCAATCCAAGCAGGGCGCGGGCATGCAATGCAAATTCGCTTTGGTCCTGCGAAATCATAGTCACCATGCCGGTGTCGTGAGGACGTGGCGACACTTCGCTGAAAATCACATCGTCGCCCTTGATGAACATCTCCACGCCGAATATGCCGTAGCCGCCAAGTGCATCGGTTACTCTCTTGGCAATCTCCTGCGCCTTGGCTTTTGCTGCCGGGCTCATTGGCTGCGGTTGCCACGAATAGCGGTAGTCGCCGTCGATTTGAATGTGTCCGATAGGTTCGCAAAACGCTGTGCCAAGAATGTTGCGCACCGTGAGCAACGTGATTTCGTAGTCGAAATCAACAAACGCCTCAACAATCACGCGACCGGCTCCGGCGCGACCGCCTTCCTGGGCAATGTGCCAACTGCGGTCGATGTCGTCGAACGACTTCACCACGCTCTGACCGTGGCCCGAACTGCTCATGATGGGTTTAACCACGCAAGGCACACCAATTTGGTGCACAGCATCGCTGAATTCCTGATAGGTTGAAGCAAAAACATATTTCGAAGTGGTTATGCCCAATGTTTCAGCTGCGAGCCTACGAATGCCCTCACGATTCATAGTGAGCAGAGCAGCACTCGCTGTGGGTGTTACGTTATAACCTTCTTTTTCAAGTTCTACAAGCGTTGGTGTTGCAATAGCCTCAACCTCAGGAATGATATGGTCGGGCTTTTCAAGTTCAATTACCTCACGCAATCGC
>SFEA01000091.1 GCA_004557385.1 Bacteroidales bacterium | reverse complement strand
TGGTGCGCGACTTGGTGGTTTGCCAGTCGATAGCGCCCATGTCAACTTTCGATTCGGAAACCATTACGCGTGTGGTGGTGTCGGGGGTGATGTCGTAGGTTGGCACTTTACCGTATTTATAGTAAGCAATACCCTGATTGTGGATAAGCACCCACATTTCCACACCATCGGAGCCATTGACGCGGGTTGCCACGCTGGTCGACATTGAGGTGTTGCGTGTGGTACCCATGCCGGCTGCTGGATAACTGCCGAGTGCCTCGCATTGTGCCCAGCCGTTGGTGATGTCGGCCAGCACGGCTCTACCGAGGGTGAGTGTTTCGGCACCAGTGGCATTCTGATAGGTGGTGGCTACTCCGTAAGTGGTGCCACGATATTCAAATGCGCCAAAAGCGTTGCCATGCACTACCTTGCCGAGTGCAGCGGGGTTCATTGAGCAATACACCTTGCCATACTTGAAACTGGTGGGGTAATACTGCTGGCCTACAGCCCAGAAGTTGAAAGGCGATTCTGGTATCACACGGGGCGAAAGACCGAGTTTCACAGGTTCGCCATTGTCGCCGTCTTCTTTCAGAGGAGTCAAAGCGTCAGGTTCGCCACTGCATGTGCCATTTACGATGTTGTAGCGGATTACTTCGGTCTGTTCCGATGCACTGCCCGCTGCGAAGAAGATGTAGCCATTGGTGAGATTGCCGTTCAGGCCGATGCAGTCGCCAATGCGCGCCTTGCCGTCGTATTTGGTGGTGTTGAGCAATACTCGAGGCTTTGCGTCGTCGTTGTCCCAAACATACACTTTAAGCGTTTTGCTGTTGTCGTTAGCGTTTGAGGCAAGGTTACATGCCACAATCTTGCCGTCGAAGTATTTCACATCGATTACCTTGAGAGCGCCGCCGCTCACGCCTGTCATGTCGAGGTCTTTGATAAATTCGCCAGTTTGAGCATTCACCACAGCGATTTTTCCATCTTCGGCATTCACCACATAGAGTTTACCTGCGCCGAAGTCCATATTGCGCGCCTTGCTGTATGTACTAAGCCATTGCGAGTTTTTCTTGCCGCTCTTTTCGCTGAAGTTCCAGCCTTCGGTGAATGTGAGAGGTGGGTTCTTGCCTTCGCCACTCAGAGTGACGGTGGCACTGAACGAACCCGACTTGAGGGTTACGGTTCCAGTGTGGTAACCAGTCTTGGTAGGCTTGAATGTGACCGTGAAACTGCTGTTGCCAGCCTTCAATGTGGAAGTGTTCACGGTGAAACCTGCGCCGCTCACGCTCACGCTCACGTCGGTGCTGAAGCCAGTGGTGGTCACGTTCACGGTTTTGGTGCTTTGCGAGCCGATGTACACGGTGCCGTGTGCCACGCTCACTGGTGATGTGGTGATGCCGGTGTTCTGACCTTCCACAAGGTTGAAACGCTTGAGAGAAGAGTTACCATTGCTCACGCTCACGCTTGCAGTCTGTGTTTTGTAGCCACTTTTGCTCACACGCACGGTGTAGGATCCGGCAGCCACATCAAAGAATGCGTACACGCCATTGTGCCAGTTGTCGGTGGTCATGGTTTGCACCACTGTGCCGCTTGAGTTGATCAGTTCCACCTTCGCACCGTTCACAGCCAGATAACTGTCGCGGTTGCGGTGGGTGTATTTGCTGTAACCACAACCTTTGCTGGTGTTGCGAATATCGCCCACCACGCAGCCCTTGATGCCGCTGGCATTGCCTTTTGGATATTCCATGTAGGCACGGGCAAGTTGCCAAGCGAGGTAGCGGTTGTAGGCGTCGCCCTTCATACGCAGGGTTTCGGGACGGTAGTCGTGGAACCACGATTCCACAAGGTAGCCCACCTGGGTGTTGGTGCGCAGCACACCAAGGTTCCAGCCGTTGAACGCATAGTCGTTGATGGCGCGGGGTGTGCTGTATGTCACATCGGTCAACCTATTTTTGTCGTGCTGAACAGCAGCGGTATAGGCAAACTTCTTTGAACCCGAAACTTTTTCAGTTGAATTTGAAGAGCGGGTACCGCAATACTCCGAAATCACATAGTTGGCGCTGTTGTTGGCACCGTTGGAGTGGAGCGAAATGAAGTAGCCGCCGTAACTGTTTGATTGAGCGGCGATGGTACTCAAGTTCAAGTCGTCGCTACTGTAGTTGGTGGTACGCGACATCTTGGTGGATACGCCCACATTTTCCAAGAATGCGCAAAGAAACTTACCACGGGCGAGTGTTCCGTCACTCTCGTAGAAGCGCTGACTGCCTGTGAAACCTAATTCTGTGGGGAGGTCGGTGGGGCGGTCGTCGCTATCGTGTCCGCCGTGACCAGGGTTGATATAGCACTTGCTTGAATTGCTGTAGCCACTTGCTGTGATAGCCAATGCGGCTATGGCAATGAATGATGCAAAAAATCTCTTTCTCATGGCTTACTTCTCTTTAATGGTCATCAAATAAATCTTTCCCTCGGTGCTGTGGTAAGCCACTTTTGTACC
>SFEA01000050.1 GCA_004557385.1 Bacteroidales bacterium | reverse complement strand
CAATGTTGTGCCACTTCGAGGCACATTATTATTGGTGCCACCTCTCCGCAGGCTGCGCCCTTGTGGGCTTGCCAGCGGTTATGCATGGTTTGCCATCTCTGATGGCACATCCTCGCGGCGGTCGCCCCTACAGCACCGCATCACATCTCCCTCAGACGGCACACAGCGTGCACAACCGCGCGCGCGGTTGCAATATCAATAACGAACGTTGACGGCAAGCGTAGCGAAGTCGGCTACGTGGGGAAAGCCGATGAACCCCAGAGGCATCAACCGTGGAGCGGTTGCAGATTCAGCAGCTATGGCTACGTTTTTCAGGCGACAGGGCGGCTATGGGTGCAACCAATTCAGCCGAATGTTTGGCACAATGGAGTATTTGTAGTAATTTTGCCGCCGCATAGTTAACATTTTTTCGGGTTTAACCAACAACAAGACAACCACAACAATGGAAAAGCAAAACAAATACATCTACACGCTGCGGCAATCGCTCGTTGGACTCAACCGCTTTGAATGGCTGCTGCTCGGCTCGATTCTCGCCCTCACCGTTATAGGATTTGCGATGAAAGGCGAAATCACCCTCAACGTAGCCATCTCGGCTGTGGCTGCCATCCTGGGCGTGTTCTGCGTGGTGCTCGGAGCCAAGGGCGCAATGGCGAACTGGATATTCGGCACCGTTGAAGCGTTTCTACATATATATATATGTTTCTGCACCCACATCTACGGCGACATGCTGCAACGCTTGGTGTACAACCTGCCCATGCAGTTTGTGGGCTGGCGCAAATGGAGCAAGCGCGTGCGCAACGACGGCACCACCACCATCCACACCCGATATATGACGTGGCAGCAGCGCCTCATCACCTTTGCAGCCGTGACAATCGGCACTCTCACGCTGGGCGTATTCCTCACCTACTTCGGTCCGTGGTTCATCGACACGCTGCGCACCGTGTTCCCCGACATCGAGTTCAAGACGCTCAAAACCAGCTACGACATGCCTATGCAGATGTGGCTCGACTCGTTCACCACGGTGATGTCAATTATCACCATGTATGTGTCGGTGAAGGCTTACGTTGAGCAATGGTATATGTGGCTGATGATTAACGTGGCTTACATTGCCCTGTGGCTGATGAGCGACTCGGAATTCTCGTTTATGACCGTGGCAAAATACAGCGTGTACTTCATCAACTCGTTCTACGGCATTTACATGTGGAACAAGCTGTCGAAGGACTGACCTCAGCAATACCACCCCTCGCAGATTGGATCGGATACGGCGGGCTTCATTGCGAGCCCGCTTTGGGTTATGCTGTCTGTGTCTGACCCGTCGGACAAGTCAGACAAGTCGGACTTGAAAAGCGAAAAAGTCCCGCAACTCATCGGAGTTGCAGGACTCTTATTTGCGCTTCAAGATGGACTTGAACCAACGACCCCCTGATTAACAGTCAGGTGCTCTAACCAACTGAGCTATTGAAGCATATTTGCCGTTATGTTTGCGCTTCAAGATGGACTTGAACCAACGACCCCCTGATTAACAGTCAGGTGCTCTAACCAACTGAGCTATTGAAGCAGTTGCATCTTCACTTTTGCACGGGTGCTCCGGCGAATTGCGATGCAAAATTACTGCCAATATTTTAATTATGCAACACCTTTACCAAAAAAAATGCAATAAAAGCCGAAGTTAAATGTTTTTTAAGCATTTTGGGGCATAGAAATAGAAGTATAAGTAGTAATTTTGCCTTTTAGAACAAAGAATTGAAGCAACTCGACATGAAGAAAGTCTTTAAAACATTACTTATGGCAGCCCTGACGGCAGCGGTGGTAGCACCGGCGGCAATGGGTGCGTTTAAGCGCAACGACAATGCGTCGATTTCGCGCAACATGAACATATTCAATAGCCTGTTCAAGGAACTTAACGCGTTTTATGTCGACACTATCGACGCACAAAAGTCGATTGAGACAGCCATCAAGGCGATGCTCAACGAGGTTGACCCTTACACCGAATATATCTCGGCAAAAGACCAAGACGACTTTATGGTGGTTTCGACAGGCGAATACGGAGGCATCGGCTCGTATATCTCGGAGCGAAACGGATGCGTGTATTTCTCCGAACCGCAAATCGGCACCCCGGCTGCGCGTGCCGGAATACGTGCCGGCGACAAAATTGTGCAAATCGACACCACCAGCACTGTGGGCATGAAAAGCGACCAGGTGAGCGCACGCCTGAAAGGCACGCCTAAGACACAGCTGACGGTGAAGGTGATTCGCCCCTACGATGCCGACAGCGTGAAGACTTTCAACATCACTCGCGAAAAAATAAAGGTGAACCCTGTGCCTTTCTACGGCGTGACGCACGGTTGCGTGGGATACATCAACATTTCCACCTTCAACGAGAAAACCGGCAGCGCCACCAAGGAAGCACTGCTCACGCTCAAGACCAACCCTAACGTGAAAGCCATTGCGCTTGACCTTCGCGGCAACGGCGGCGGCTTGCTCGAGCAGGCTGTGCAGGTGGTGGGATTGTTTGTGCCCAAAGGCACCGAAGTGCTGCAAACCCGCGGCCGACAGGTGCAGGACACCAAAATCTACAAAACCACCCAAGAGCCTGTCGACACCAAGATTCCGCTGTTTGTGCTGGTTGACGGCGGCTCGGCTTCAGCTTCGGAGATTGTAACCGGCGCCCTGCAGGACCTCGACCGCGCTGTGGTGGTGGGCGGCCGCTCATTCGGCAAGGGACTGGTGCAAACCACTCGCCAGCTGCCCTACGACGCCCTGCTGAAAGTGACAATAGCGAAATACTACATCCCCAGCGGTCGTCTCATTCAGGAAATTGACTACTCGCACCGCAACGCCGACGGCTCGGCAATGCGCATACCCGACAGCCTCACTTCGGTGTTTAAGACGGCTCACGGTCGCGAAGTGCGCGACGGTGGCGGCATAACACCCGACATCAAGGTGGATTTTGGCAAAGTCAACCGCCTGGCTTACAACATCGTGCGCGACTATTGGGCTTTCGATTTCGCCACCAAATATCGCAGCGAGCACGACTCGATTGCCTCGCCCGACAAATTTGAAATCACCGACGATATTTTCAACCAATTCAAGGCGTTTATCGACCCGGCGCGTTTCAACTACGACAAGGTGTGCGAAACCGGACTCGAGCAGCTGCAAAAAGCCGCTGAAGCCGAAGGCTACGCCAACGACTCGGTGAAGGCTGAGTTTGCCAAACTGTCGAAGCTGCTCAAGCACGACCTCAACCACGACCTCGACGTGAACCGCAAAGACATTGCCGAAATCCTTGGCATGGAAATAGTGAAACGCTACTACTTCGAGCCGGGCGTGGTGGAGATGCAGATGCGCGACGACGATTGCCTGAAAGAAGTGAAACGGGTGCTCGACACCGAAGGCGAACTGGAACGCATACTCAACCTTGCAGCTCCGGTGCAAAAGTCGCCCAAGAAAACTGGCAAAGCAAAGAAATAAAGGTAAATGCGCGGCATCTCGCGAGGCAGCCTCGCCGATGCTCATGACATTTATGCACACCCTTCATAAGCTAAAACCACAGTGGAAATAACTGAGCTAAGCAATTTGTTCAACACCGCGGCGCGGCGCGAGGCACTGAAAAGCCTGCTCTCGGGACGCGGACGCAAACGCATTGTCGTCGACGGGCTTGCCGGCTCGAGCGCCGCGCTGCTGTTTGCCGGGCTGCCCAAACGCAAAGCACCCTATCTGGTGGTGGCAAACGACCTCGACGAAGCCGGATATATGTATCACGACCTGTGCCAAATTGCGGGCGAACAGCAGGTGCTCATATTCCCCTCGGGATATAAGCGCGACATCAAATACGGCCAAATCGACGCGCCGAACGAAATTCTGCGCACCGAGGTGCTCAACCAGTGGAACGAAAACAAGCAGTTGCGCTGGGTGGTGACCTACCCCGAAGCGCTTGCCGAACGGGTGGCTGCCCGCGACGAGGTGGACAAAAACACCGTGTGTCTGACGAGCGGCGGCACCGCCGACATGATTGACGTGGCAAAGCGGCTGCGCGAACTGGGGTTTGTGCAGGTCGACTACGTCTACGAGCCGGGCCAGTTCTCGATTCGCGGCTCGATTTTCGACGTCTACTCCTACTCCAACGAACTGCCCTACCGCATCGACTTCTTCGGCGACGACATCGAAAGCATACGCTCGTTCAACGTGGAGACGCAACTCTCGGAGCAACGCGTCGACTCGGTGTACATCATGGGCAACAGCGGTTCGTCGTCAGGCAAAGGCGTGTCGCTGCTCAACTTCATAGGCACCGACGCCATGCTGCTGTGCCACAACCCGCAATGGCTGCTCAGCCGCGTGAAGGAAATCAGCGAGGAAAACATATCGCACAGCGCACTCATTGCCGACGACTACGACTCGCAAGCCATGAGCAAAGTGGTCGACGCCGACGAGTTTGCCTCGGAGTTTGCACGGTTCTCACATCTGGTGTACCGTCAAGGCGAAGCAGCCGACGAGAAAGGCGTGGCGCGCATGTCGCTGCACTGCACTCCCCAAGGCATCTATCACAAAAATTTCGACCTCATCGGCGACTCGTTCAAGCGCTTCATTGCCGACGGCTACCGCCTGTTCATCCTCTCCGACAGCAGCAAGCAGATTGAACGCCTCAAAGCCATCTTCAACGACCGCGGCGACGATATCACTTTCACCCCGGTGCTGAAAACCCTGCACGAAGGCTTCGTCGACAACGACCTGAAGATGTGCGTGTTCACCGACCATCAGATTTTCGACCGTTTCCACAAATACAACCTGAAGAGCGACCGCGCACGCGGCGGCAAACTCGCCCTGTCGCTCAAGGAACTCAACCAGATTGAGGTGGGCGACTACGTGGTGCACATGGACTACGGCGTGGGTCGCTTCGGCGGATTGGTGACAACCTCGGTGAACGGCACCCCGCAGGAATGCATCAAAATCAGCTATCTGAACAACGATGTGGTGTTCGTGTCGATTCACGCACTGCACAAACTGTCGAAATATCGAGGCAAGGAAGGCGAACAACCGCGCCTAAACAAACTGGGTTCGGGCGCATGGAACCGCGTGAAAGAACGCACCAAGAGCAAACTCAAGGACATAGCCCGCGACCTCATACGCCTCTACGCCGCCCGTCGCGCACAAAAAGGCTTCGCCTTCACCCCCGACGGATATATGCAACACGAGCTTGAAGCATCTTTCATCTACGAGGACACCCCCGACCAGCTCAAAGCCACCAACGCCGTGAAAGCCGACATGGAGAGCGACCGCCCGATGGACCGCCTGATTTGCGGCGACGTGGGCTTCGGCAAAACCGAGGTGGCAATACGCGCCGCCTTCAAGGCTGCCGTCGACGGCAAACAGACCGCCGTGCTGGTGCCCACCACCGTGCTGGCATTTCAGCACTACACCACCTTTCGCGAACGCCTCAAGGAGTTCCCGGTGCGCATCGACTATCTCAGCCGCGCCCGAAAAGCCAAGGACGTGACACAAATCACAAAGGACCTTGCCGACGGCAAAATCGACATCCTCATTGGCACCCACAAGATAATTGGCAAAAACATCAAGTTCAAGGACCTCGGGCTGCTGGTGGTTGATGAAGAACAGAAGTTTGGCGTGAGCGTGAAAGAAAAGCTCAAACAGATGAAGGTGAACGTCGACACCCTAACTATGAGCGCCACACCCATACCGCGCACCCTGCAGTTCTCGCTGATGGGCGCTCGCGACCTGAGCACAATCACCACACCTCCCGCCAACCGCTACCCCATACTCACCTCGGTGAACTCGCTCGACGACGACATAGTGAGCGAAGCCATCAACTTCGAGATGTCGCGAAACGGGCAGGTGTTCATCGTAAACAATCACATCGACGGACTGACGCACCTCGAGCAGATGGTGCGTCGCCTGGTGCCTGACGCCCGCGTGGTGGTGGGTCACGGTCAGATGAAGCCCGAAAAACTCGAACAGGTGATTATCGACTTTGCCAATCACGACTACGACGTGCTCATTGCCACCACTATCATCGAAAGCGGCATCGACATGCCTAACGTCAACACCATAATCATCAACAACGCACAGGCATTTGGCTTGAGCGAACTGCACCAGCTGCGCGGACGCGTGGGTCGCAGCTCGCGCAAAGCATTCTGCTACCTCCTCGTCCCGCCCGGCAAAACCCTCTCGCCCACCTCTCGCCGACGCCTGCAAGCCATCGAGAGCTTCTCCGACCTGGGCAGCGGCATACACATTGCCATGCAAGACCTCGACATACGCGGCGCAGGCAACCTGCTCGGTGCCGAACAGAGCGGTTTCATTGCCGACTTAGGATACGAAACCTATCAGAAAGTGCTCAAGGAGGCTATGCTCGAACTCTCCACCGAGGAGTTTGCCGACACCTTCAGCGACCGCAAAGCGCTCAACGACAAGCTGCAGGACGACGACACCGCCTACGTGTCGGACTGCGTGATTGACACCGACCTCGAACTGATGCTGCCTGCCACCTATGTGCCGCAGGAGGGCGAACGAATAAGCCTCTATCAGGAACTCGACAACATGGAGCGCGAAACCGACGTGATGGAGTTCCGCAAACGCCTGGAGGACCGTTTCGGCCGCATTCCGCACGAGGCTCTCGAACTGATTAGAATAGTTAGCCTGCGACGCATTGCACGCACCCTCGGCATCGAAAAGGTGATGCTCAAGCAGAGCGAAATGTACATCTACTTCGTGGGCGAAGAAAACCGCGCCTACTATCAATCGCCGGCTTTCGGCAGAATACTGCAATATCTGCAGCAAAACACCCGCCGCTGCAAGCTGCGCGAAGTCAACAGCCGGCGCTCGATGCTCATCCACAACGTCACCACTGTGGAGCAAGCCGTGAGCATCCTCCAGGAAATCACCCAACTGCAATCGCTGTAACCCATGCATAGCATCGACCGCCAGATTCTGCGCATCGCGCTACCGTCAATCATCACCAACATCACCGTGCCGCTGCTGGGGCTAATCGACCTCACCATAGCCGGACACTTGGGCGACGCCATGTTCATCGGGGCAATGTCGGTGGGCGCAATGATGTTCAACCTCACCTACTGGAACTTCGGATTCCTGCGCATGGGCACATCGGGCATCACCGCCCAAGCCTACGGTCGCGGCGACATGGCAGCTGCCCGCGGTGCACTCGTGCGCGCCTGCGCCTTGGCTCTGGCAATAGCACTCACAATAGTGGCGCTGCAGCACCCGCTGCAACGGCTCACCCTCGCCATCATCGCCCCATCACCTCAGGTGCTCGCCCTGGCTCGAAGCTACTATCTCATAGTGGTGTGGGGCGCTCCCGCCGTGCTCACCATGATGGCGCTGAAAGGTTGGTTTCTGGGCATGCAAGATTCCAAAAGCGCCATGCACATCTCCATCGTGGTCGACTCGCTCAACGTGGTGGCAAGCCTCGTTGCCGTCTACGGCTTTGGCATGGGATTCATAGGCATAGCCATCGGCACCCTCGTTGCCGAATACCTCGGGCTCGCTTTCAGCATCGGGCTGCTGGCACACAAACACCCCAACCTACTCCGCAACCTGCAACTGCGCGAAATACTTCAGTGGCACGAGCTGAAGCGAATGACCGCCGTAAACAGCCACATCTTCGTGCGCAGCTTCTGCATGATTCTGGTCACACTGTCGTTCGTGTCGATAGGCGCACGCAGCGGCGACCTCACCCTCGCCGTCAACGCCCTGATAATGCAACTGTTCATCCTCTTCTCCTATTTCATGGACGGCATAGCATTCGCCGGCGAAGCTCTCGTGGGCCGATTTGTGGGCGAAGGCAACCACCGCATGCGCCACAACTGCGTGAAGCACCTCATGGTGTGGGGCACCCTGGTGATGACCCTCTACGCCACCGCCTACACCCTGCTGCCCCGGCAAATATTCACCCTGCTGACGTCCGACGCTGCCGTTGTCAACGCCGCCGTCGGCTACCGCTGGTGGTGCCTCGCCATTCCCCTGGCATCGATGGCGGCATTTGTGTGGGACGGCGTGTTCATCGGGCAAACCGACACCCGCGGAATGCTACTCGCCGTGATGAGCGCAAGCGCCACGTTCTTCGCCATATACTTCCTGCTGCCCGTGCCACAAGGCAACAACCGCCTCTGGCTGGCATTCATCGCCTACCTCGCCATGCGAAGCATAATGCAAACCATCATTTGGCTCACAAAAGAAAAGAAAATAGCCCATAAAATTGCATAGCGACAAAAGTTTAACTATTTTTGCACCCGCAAGCCACAAAAAAGGCTATTGCACACCACACCTTTGCAAATACGGCAAGACACTATTGGAGTGATGCTCGAGTGGCTGAAGAGGCACGCCTGGAAAGCGTGTAACCGTCAAAAGCGGTTCGGGAGTTCGAATCTCCCTCACTCCGCCACGCACAAGCAAGGGGCAGTCCGGCAATCGGGCTGCCCCTTGTGTTATATCTGTGATTTCCTCAATCGCTGCGACCTCGACGAGGTGCAAAGGCGGTTATTGCTCGTCGACGGGGATGGCTTTGAGCGAGCCCATGCGCTTGACGCTTACGTCAGATGGCTTGCCTTTGTAGTAGAGCTTGCCGGTGCCGGCTCCATTGAGGCTCAGTTTGCCGCCGTCCACTCGGCACGACACTGAGCCGGTGCCGATGATTTTGCATTTCACGTCGACGGCTTGCAGCCCGTAGGCGTTGATTTCGCCGGTGCCCACGTTGCTCACATTCAGGTTCTGGCACTTGCCTTCGGCAGTGATGTTTCCGCGTCCGGTGCTCACAGCAATGTCAACCATCGTGGCGTTGATGCCGCGAGCCACTATGCGGCCGTTGCCCGACGTCTTTGCTTTGAAGTCGAACACCTTCACGTCGTTGGCAACGACGGTGACGGTGCTGTCGCTGGCATTTTCCACCTGAGTGAGTTCGCCCACATATATGGTCACCTTGGGCAGTTGCATCACATCGATGGTGTTGTCGGTCTGCACGGTGAGTTTACCTTTTGAATTGTTGCTGAATATGATTCGTGGCACGGCTTTGTCTTCGGCAAAAAACACCACCTTGCCGGCGGAGTCGCTGTTGCAAACAATGTCGACATCGATGTCGTTGAGCACACGCACGTTGTTATATTGTCCCATATCCATCTCGTAGCGTCGTGCCTGAGCAGCCACAGTGATGGTGGCGAGCAAAAGCATCAGGCAAGCAAAAGCATATCGTTTCATAATCGCAAAAAGTTTACAGTTTATTTGGTAAGAATATTGTTTTCAATATGGTTAAGAATCTCGTTGAGTTCGGCGTAGGTGTTGGCTTGCAGCATTGCCACACGCGTGTCGCGGAAGTTAGGTATGCCCTTGAACAGTGGCGTGGCGGCAAGGTGGCGGCGTATGTGCAATATGCCTCGGTATTCGTCTATTCGGTCGATGCTCTCGTTGATTTGGCGGCGCAACAGCAGCATTTTCTCGTGCGGACTGATGGGTTCGATTGGCTCGCCGTGAGCCAGAAAATACTTCATCTCGCGGAAAATCCACGGGCATCCGATTGACGCGCGTCCCACCATCACGCCGTCAACGCCGTAGCGGTCATAGTATTCGGCAAGCTTCTGCGGGGTGGTGATGTCGCCGTTGCCAATGATGGGGATGTGTATGCGCGGGTTGTTCTTCACCTCGCCGATGAGCGTCCAGTCGGCTTCGCCGGTATACATCTGCGAGCGGGTTCTGCCGTGTATGGTGAGCGCCTGAATGCCACAATCCTGCAGCTGCTCGGCAAGCGTGGTGATAATCAGGTTCTCGCAATCCCATCCCAAACGGGTTTTCACCGTCACTGGAATTTTCACAGCCTTCACCACAGCAGCGGTGATTTCGAGCAGCAACGGCACGTTGCGCAGCATACCCGAGCCGGCGCCTTTGCGAGCCACCTTCTTCACTGGGCAACCGAAGTTGATGTCGAGGATGTCGGGTCCGGCAGCCTCAGCAATCTTTGCAGCCTCAACCATCGAGTCGACGTCGCGTCCGTAAATCTGAATTGCCGCCGGGCGTTCGCCTGCCTGTATGCACAGCTTGCGGGTGGTGCTGTTCACGTTGCGAATCAGCGCATCAGCCGACACAAACTCGGTGTACACCATGTCAGCCCCCTGTTCACGGCATATCAGCCTGAACGACGGGTCGGTGACGTCCTCCATCGGAGCCAGCATCACGGGACGGTTGCCTAAATCGATGTTGCCTATCTTCATTGCGAAATTGCTTTTAATTTGCGAAATTAGCAAATATTTCCGGAGTATTCAATATCATGCCGACATTTTGAACATCTAACCGGAAAAATCGAATAGTATTATGCGCTCGGCTTGTATGGCAAAAATGTGAATTGTGGGGCAAAATGTTAATTTAACTTTTTTATACACATTCACGCTTGTTTTTTGCTCGTCGATGGTTTTTCTTTGCAGCATAACCCCACAAAAAACTAAATTTTTATGGATTACGACGACGATGACATTTACTACGACGACAGCGAAGAATTCGAAGACGACTATGCCGACCGCTACGCCGCCGAGGGATACGACGAACAATTCGACGATGAATACTACGACGGATATGGCGATGGTTACGATGAATCCTGCGACGATGGCTACACCGAGGATTACGACATAGACAACACAAACACCCACAACAAGCCTGACAGCCACAACAACAGCCATTGGCTCTACATCGGTGCTGCACTGGGTGCTGCCGCATCGGCTCGAAATTCACAAAAGGCTCAAAACAACGCTTCAGCCCAGAATAAAACCAAAGCCAAGGCTCAGCGAAAAAACCAGCAGCAGAAGCAACAGCAGCAAAATTCCAATCGCAGCAAGCAAAACGCAGCAGCAAAGCGGCGCGTGAAAAAGATACACAACCGTTGGAATCAGTTGCGTAATAATTCAGCAAACACTACTGAGGATAAAATTGCTAATGGATGCGCCGCGACAATCGGCTTTTTATTTATAATAGGATTTTTGCATTTTATCCTATAAGCCGTCTGTTTTGATAGCGCTTAATGGTCTTCGGCTGGGTGAGATGCTGGCGTGTCACCAGCCAAACACGTTGCGCAGAATCCACCAAAGCATCACCACTATAAACACCACGCCCACTGCCCAGATGGAATTGAGCACCCGATACAGCCCGTTGAAGCGTGTACGGAAAATTTCGCTCAGCAAATACAGCACAATCAGCGGCAGCATAGCCACCATGAAAGCATTGTGATGCCAAGCCGCAGCCACATCGCCATTGAGCAGCGCGTGAATCACGCGTTGCGAGCCGCAGCCGGGGCATTTAAGCCCGGTGAGCATCATAAACGGACATTTAGGGAACAAATCGCTTTGTGTAGGGTCGAAAATCAAATATACAGCAATTATGCCCAACACTATAAAGCCGGCGCACACCCACACCAGTTTGCGAAACGATGTCATAGCATCATCATCAAAAGTGCAATTGGCATATATATAAGTCCCAGAACTATCGACACCATCACCCAAATCTGAGCGATGTCGCTGTATCGGCGCGCTTTTTCGTAGTTGCCAGCCGAGTTAGCCGACGAGGTCATCGCACCATAAACGATGGCAATCACGCCTGTGATTTGGCAACACATCACAGTGGCAATCACCGCCCAAACAAGGTTGGTGGGCGCCTCAGCCTCGGGCGCTACCGGCGGCTGCGGCATTGGTGGTTGTGGCATTGGTGACTGTGGCATAGCATGTTGCAGCTCCGGCGGTTGTGGCACCGGGGGTTGTGGCACCGGGGGCGGTGTAACCGAGCTCTCCGAGTGCTCCGATTCCTCCGAGTGCTCCGAGCTCTCTGCGCTCTCCGAGTTCTCCGATTGCCCCGAGTGCTCTGCTGCCGCCTTTTGCTTAGCAGCAACAATGTCGGCAAACTCGCTCAACCGGTCGATGCGCTGCCAGTCGTCAAGCTCCTCGTGCCACACATAAGTCACCTCGGGATTGAAATCAATATTTGCCAATTCGTCACGCGAAATCGGTCCGCTTTGTATGCCGTCGATGTTAACCCAATATTTCGTAGCCATAATAAATCCGTTTAAATGGTAAATAGCTGTGCGTTAGCAAAAATAGCGCAGCAATCAATGCAAAGATACAGATTTATATGGGATTTTTGAAATTTATGAGTAAATTTGCAATCTATAATCAAACGAAAATCAACAATCGCAAATGAAACAATACCTCGAATTGGTGAAACATGTGCTTGACAACGGCGTGTTCAAGGGCGACCGCACCGGCACTGGCACCAAGAGCGTTTTTGGTTATCAAATGCGCTTCAACATGGCTGACGGTTTTCCGCTGCTCACCACCAAAAAGGTTCACCTGAAATCGATTATTCACGAGCTGTTGTGGTTTCTGCAAGGCTCCACGAATGTTCATTATCTTCAGGAGAACGGCGTGCGCATCTGGAACGAATGGGCTGCCGACGACGGCGAACTCGGACCCATCTATGGCTACCAGTGGCGGTCGTGGCCCGACTACGACGGCGGTCATATCGACCAAATATCTGACGTTGTCGAGCAAATCAAGCACAACCCCGACAGCCGCCGCCTGATTGTGAGCGCGTGGAACGTGGCACAGGTGCCGCAGATGGCTTTGCCGCCATGCCACACGCTGTTTCAGTTTTATGTTGCCGACGGCAAACTCAGCCTGCAGCTCTATCAGCGCAGCGGCGACATCTTCTTGGGCGTGCCGTTCAACATAGCCTCCTACGCCCTGCTGCTGCTAATGGTGGCTCAGGTGACGGGGCTCGAACCGGGCGAATACATCCACACGCTGGGCGATGCGCACATCTACAGCAACCACTTCGACCAAGTGAACGAGCAGCTGCAACGCACACCGCGCCAGTTGCCGCGTATGGTGCTCAACCCCGACGTGAAAAGCATCTTCGACTTCCGCTACGACGACTTTAAACTCGAAGATTACGACCCCTATCCGCCAATCAAAGGTGTGGTGGCTGTGTGACGCCTCGCCGAGTTGCCAAATCAACATTAGTTAATTAATCACCCCACCATTCTCTGAATTATATGTCACTCTCAGCAATTGTGGTGATAGCCGAAAACGGAGCCATCGGCAAGAACAACGACCTGCTGTGCCACCTGCCTGCCGACTTGAAGCACTTCAAGCAAATCACCATGGGGCACACCATCATCATGGGCCGACGCACGTTTGAGTCGCTGCCCAAAGGTGCTCTGCCCGGACGCGAAAACATTGTGGTGAGCCGCAACACCGATTTTGTGGCTGAAGGCGCTGTGGTGTGTCACAGCATCGACGAAGCCCTTGAACGCGCATCGATGCCTGGCGAACGATTCGTGATTGGCGGCGCACAGCTCTATGCCGCCACCATCAACCGTGTGGACACGCTGCATCTCACCGCCTTGCATGCCAGCTTCCCCGATGCCGACGTGTTTTTCCCTGCCATCAATGCCGACGAATGGACCGAAGTCGACTGCGAGCATCACCCGAGCGACGAACGAAACCCCTATGCCTACAGCTTCGTCACACTAAAACGGAAGTGAGGCTTAGTGTGAACAGGCTGTCACAGCCCATCTTTCATTCAGCCCCACCCGAGAGAGATATTGAAACTTAACAGAAATGCTTTGTTCTTGGAGGTTACGTCCTCTTTTTAAAGAGAAAACAACCTGAACAAGCATTTGGTTCACAACATTTGCCACAAAACAACAGCAAAAGCAACAAGAAATTTTCAAATGCCCGACGCCCAAACACCCACACCCGACGAGCAAACGTCGCTGAAGCTGAAAACGGCACGCACGCTCAAGTGGAACAGCATCAACAAACTTGCCGAGCAAGTGCTGTATGCTGTCACCGGCATTGTGCTTGCCAACATAGTCTCGCAAGAGGACTTTGGACTGGTGGGCGCAATTTTGGTGTTTCAGGCGTTTGCAACGCTGTTTGTCGACAGCGGCTTCTCTAACGCGCTCGTACAGCGCAAACAGCCCACCACGCTCGACTACAGCACCGTGTTTTGGTTCAACTTGGGCGTGAGCATCGCGCTCTACGCCATCCTGTGGTTTGCCGCTCCGCTTATCGACCAACTGTTTCGCGCCGATGGACGCCTGGTTCCGCTCAGCCGCGTGATGTTCCTCACCTTCATTCTCAACAGCACGGCACTGGTGCAAACCAACCGCCTCATCAAGCAGATGAACGTGCGACTGGTGGCGCTGAGCAACGTCATTGGGCTGGTGATTAGCGGCGGAATTGGCATCTGGCTTGCCGTCGACGGCTACGGCGCATGGGCAATAGTGTGGCAATCGGTGTCGCTGGCTGCCATGAAAAGCATCATCTTGTGGTGCTGCACGCACTGGCGCCC
>SFEA01000049.1 GCA_004557385.1 Bacteroidales bacterium | reverse complement strand
ACAGCCAATCTATCACTTGCTTTGATTCTTCAACAGGTCGCGAATCTCGGTGAGCAGCTTCTCCTCGGCAGACGGTTCGGGTTCGGGAGCCGGAGCAGGAGCTTCTTCCTTCTTGCGATTGAGTTTAGAAATGCCTTTCACCATCAAGAAGATGCAGAAAGCAATGATGAGGAAGTCAACCACATTTTGGATGAACTGGCCATACATCAATGCAGCTTCGGGAGCGTCTTCGGTGGCTTCGGCAAACACCCATTTGAGGTTGGTGAAATCAACACCGCCCACAATGAGGCCCACAACGGGCATGATAACGTCGTTAACCAGCGAGGTGACAATCTTGCCGAATGCACCGCCAATGATAACACCCACAGCCATGTCAACCACGTTGCCTTTCATGGCAAAATCCTTGAATTCTTTAATGAAGTTTCCCATAAATCGTAAATTAATTTGTTATTATGATTAAGTAGTTTTGTCGCAATTTGTTTGCAATTAAAATTCAAATAATTATCTCCACTGCAAAAGTAAAAAATAATTAAGGAAAAAATTCTATTATTTTGCGCATATTCGCACCACAATTGAAAAAAATATATTACTTTTGCAACAAATAAGGCAATACTGTGCCAAGTGCGCATCGGCACGAGGCGAATTGCCCAACCACAAAGATAGAGAACAAAATAAATAGATTGACTAACACTGATTATTTTAACCAATAAATTTTAAAGAAAAATGACAAAAGTAGCTATTAACGGTTTTGGCCGTATCGGTCGTCTGGCTTTCCGTCAGATGTTTGAGGCAGAAGGTTATGAAGTGGTTGCAATCAACGACTTGACAAACCCAAAAATGCTTGCTCACCTGTTGAAGTATGACACTGCACAAGGTGGTTTTGCTGGCAAGTTCGGTGAAAACAAGCACACTGTTGAAGCAACTGAAAACTCAATCATCGTTGACGGCAAAGAAATCACTATCTATGCTAAGCCAAACGCTGCTGAACTCCCATGGGGCGAACTTGGCGTTGACGTAGTTCTCGAATGTACTGGTTTCTACACTTCAAAGGCTAAGGCTGAAGCTCACATCCAAGCTGGCGCTCGCAAAGTTGTTATCTCGGCTCCTGCTGGTAACGACCTCCCAACCATCGTTTACAACGTTAACCACAAGACTTTGAAGGCTGAAGACAACATCATCTCTGCTGCTTCTTGCACCACTAACTGCTTGGCTCCTATGGCTGCTGCATTGCACGCTTACGCTCCTATCCAAAGCGGTATCATGTCAACTATCCACGCTTACACTGGCGACCAAATGATTCTCGACGGTCCTCAACGTAAGGGTGACTTGCGTCGTTCACGCGCCGGTGCTCAAAACATCGTTCCTAACTCAACTGGTGCTGCTAAGGCTATCGGTTTGGTTATCCCAGAACTCAACGGTAAGCTCATCGGTTCGGCTCAACGCGTTCCAACTCCAACCGGTTCTACTACTATCTTGGTTGCTGTTGTTAAGGGCAAGGACATCACTAAGGAAGGCATCAACGCTGCTATGAAGGCTGCTCAAACTGAATCGTTCGGTTACACCGAAGACCAAATCGTTTCTTCTGACATCATCGGTATGAAGTTCGGTTCGTTGTTCGATGCTACTCAAACTATGGTTGCTAAGATTGACGACGACACTTATCAAGTGCAAGTTGTTTCTTGGTACGACAACGAAAACTCTTACACTTCTCAGATGGTTCGTACTATCAAGTACTTCTCTGAAATCTAATTATCGCGTATTCTAACAATACAACGATATTTTATTCAACAAGGCGCTTCGGGGTTTCCCGAGGCGCTTTTTTTGCACATTCTCCTCGCCGTCGCAGTGGTTTATTTAGGCATATTTGTGGTCGGTGTAGCATATTTTATTGTTTTTTAATGCCCACACCCATACACTTTGTGGCAAGTTTCTTGTATATTAGCAACCGGAATATAAACATTATATATATTATTGATTTCACGACTTAATCGCATACATAACATGACAAACAACGAAATCACGGTATATTGCAAAAACATCAACGAGCATGTTGCCATGAACGGCGGCGACACGCTGGGCAATCTCTACGAGAAGCTGAAAGACCGCCTCGCTTTCAAGCCCATCTGCGCAACGCTCAACAACGAGGTGCGCAGCCTGCACACGCGCGTATTTGCTCCGGTGCAAGTTGAGTTTTTCGACGCCCAAAGCCGGCTTGGCGACCGCGTGTATCTGCTGTCGCTGTGCATGCTGCTCTACAAGGCAGTTAGCGACCTCTTCCCGGGTACCCATCTGCGCATCGAGCACTCAGTGTCGAACGGCATCTATTGCCATCTATATGGCGGCAATGCCTTGGCTACCGCCGAAAACGTAGAAGCCATAAGGGCACGCATGAAAGCCCTTGTGGACCAAGACTTGCCCTTTGAGCCGCACACCGAACTCACCACCGACGTGGTGGAGAAGCTGCGCGCTCAGGGATTGAGCGACAAGGCACAGGTGCTTACAGCCACACATAACATCTACACCACCTATTTCTCGCTCGACGGCACCATCGACACCTATTACAGCCAGCTGGCGCCAAGCACCGCATGCCTCGCCGCATTCAACCTAATCACCTATAAGGACGGCATGCTGCTACTGCCGCGCGACAGTGCAGCTCCGCAACGCCCTGCAACGCCCATCGTTCAGGACAAGGTGTTCGATGCATTCACCGAATACGTGAAGCTAAACACCATCATTGGCATGAAAAACGTGGGCGAACTGAACCGCGCCGTTGAAAACAAATACGACATACGCACCCTCATCAACGTGGCTGAAGCCGTGCACGAACGCAAGTTTGCCGGCATCGCCTACGAGATTGCACAGCGCTACAAGCAGGGCGGCGCACGCGTGGTGCTGCTTGCCGGTCCGTCGTCGAGCGGCAAAACCACTTCGTCGAAGCGCCTTGCCATTCAGCTGATGGCTAACCTGCTGGTGCCAAAGGTGATTTCGCTCGACAACTACTTTGTGAACCGCGACGCTACGCCCGAGGACGAGCACGGCGAAAAGGACTTTGAATCGCTCTATGCCCTCGACCTCGACCTGTTCAATAACGACCTCAACGACCTGATTGCCGGTAAGGAGGTGAAAATGCCCACCTACAACTTCGAAAAAGGCGAACGTGAATATCGTGGCGACACGCTCAAGCTGGGCGAAAACACTGTGCTGCTCATGGAGGGCATACACGGCTTGAACCCCGAACTGACGGCGTCGATTGCCGACGACCAGAAATTCCGCGTTTATGCTTCGGCATTGAGCACCATCAACATCGACGACCACAACTGGCTCACCACGAGCGACAACCGCCTGTTGCGCCGCATTGTGCGCGACTATAAGTATCGCGGCACCAGCGCACGCGACACCATTGCCCGATGGCCCAGTGTGCGCCGCGGCGAAAAGAAGTGGATTTTCCCGTATCAGGAAAATGCCGACGCCATATTCAACTCATCGCTGATTTTCGAGCTTGGCGTGATGCGCCAGTTTGCCGAGGAAATCCTCAACCAGGTGCCGCGCGACGTGCCCGAATATGCCGAGGCTAAGCGCCTGCTCAGCCTGTTGAGCTTCTTCGAACCGATATGCAGCAAGTGCGTGCCCGGCAACAGCCTGCTGCGCGAGTTTCTTGGCGGCAGCACATTCCATTATTGATGTTGAGTTTCGGAGCATTATTGCATACAGCAAAATATCAAGCCACCGGCAACAATACACCAAAAGCGCGTGTTATGCTGTGCCGGTGGCTTTTTTTCGTTGATATGTGTTATCACTTGCTGTCAGCCGATTCGTTGGGCTGCGTCAGAGGCACGATGAACACAAATCGTGCGCCCGGTCCGGGATGCGACGTGTCGAGCTTTACAATAGCATTCAGCTTCACGGCAATCATGCGGCAAATGTTCAATCCCAAGCCGGCACCTTGCACAAAAGTGTCGAGCTTCTCGAAGCGATTGAATATGCTTTCAGCCATTTCAGCAGGCACACCTTCGCCCGTATCGGTGACGCTGAATGTCACCCTGCCCGGATTTTCGCTCAGCGATGCATGCAGCAAAATCTCGCCGCTTTGGGTGTGCTTCTCGGCGTTGGTGAGGAAGTTCACCAGCACCTGTTGCAGACGTTGGCTGTCGCACTGAATGGCGAAATCGTTGCCAACCTCGGTGGTGTAATACAGGCGTACGCCTTCGGGGCAACGGTGCTTGACGCTCGACAATGCCCGATGGCAAACAGCATTGACAATGCATTGCGAGAGCCTGATTTTCATTGCCGAACCGTTCTCGATTGCCGAGAGCAGCAAAATGTCGTCGATGAGCGTGGTCAGCGTCTCGGTGTTTTCGTCAATCAGCTCAACAAACTCCTCGCGTTGGTCCTGCGATAGGTCGTCGCCCTGCTGCTGGTGGGCAAGCATCTGCGAGAATCCCACAATGGCATTGAGCGGAGTGCGTATTTCGTGGCTCATATTCTGCAGGAAACGCATCTTGGTGCGCTCCGATTCCTCGGCACGACGCAACGCCTGAGTGAGCTCGTCGTTCTTCTGCCTGAGCATGCGCATGGCACGGCGGCGCAGCAGCAAATACGACACCAGACCGATGATTACGAGCAGCACAGCAATGAACACCGCCGCCACAATGGTGGTGCGAGTGCGAGTGACCGTCTGCAGGCGGCTCATCTCGGCATTATGCAGCTTCTTTTCCGATTCACGCTCCTTCACCACAGCACGTAGGTGCTGAATCGACAGTTCCTTGTTGTCGAGCTCCAGTTTGTTTTTCTCCGATGCTATGCGCTCCATCTCGATGATGCTGCGCTGCTTTTCGAGCGCCAAACGCGAGTTGTGCAGCTCCAGCTCATTACTGCGCAGCTTCAGCTCGGCATTCTTCACCTGCAGCAAGTGGTTGCCGATGTCGGCATTAGCGCGGGCAAAGTCGGTTTCGCGCTGGTTGGCATGAAACTTCTGCAGCAGGCGGTACGCCTCGTTTTCATACTCAAGCGCTTTGGTGGGGTTGCCGCGCATCATCTCCACCTTGCTCATCCAAGCATAGCGAGTGTAGTCCTCGGGGATGTTCTTTGCAATCAACATAGCCCTGTCGTATTCGCCTATGTTTGAATAATGGTAGATGTCGTTATACAACATTCGCTGCGGATTGGCAATGCTCTTAAAGCGAGGTTCCTGCAGCGCCTTGTACACCGCTTCCGCCTCCTCGTAGCGATGCGCCACATACAACGTGAAGCATTTGGTGTCGAGCAGACGGTATTCGCGCAGCAGCAGGTTGCGGTCCTTCAGCTGCGACAGACCCTCGTCGAGCACAGCCAGCGCCTTGTCGTAGTTGTCGAGATAGCGATAGCAAATCGACAGGTTGGTGTAGATATTCTCGAGGTCCTGGTCGGGATGGTCGCGTTTGGCAATTTCGAGCGCCATCTCGTAGAATTTAATCGCCTCCGTCTCGTTGTGCAGAATGCGGTAGTAGTTGCCGTAGAGCTGATAGCACAGATAGCGCCCGTAGCCATTGAACATGGTGTTGGCGTCGCGCTCCATGTTTTTGATATGCTCAACCGCCACAGGGAAGTTGCCCTTGTTGATGTAGAAGGTAGCTTGCTCTTTGCTGGCGTAGAAATAATACTGTGGGAAGTTGTATTTCAACGCCTCGGCACGCACTCTGTCGGCTTGCTTATCGAGGAATTTTGCATCTTTTGAATATTGGGCATATTTCAATGGCGTACACAAAATGGCTACCTGCGCCTTTTTGTCGCCCAATTTCGCCGCCACAGCGTAAAGCGAATCGGCAAGCGTCAAACACTTGGATGAGTGCCCCATCCGCTGCAGACGCATGAAATCGTCGTACAGGCTGTCGGAAATCTTATAAGGATTGTTTTGAGATAGTGCCACAAAGCCACTGGCTAATAGTGACATTAGCAACCCGCAAATTAGCCTTGACATAATTGGTGATTTACCATTCATCATTAGGGCACTTATAAGAAATAAAGCTATCAAAAGTTTTTGCAAATATAATCATAGCAATTTGGGCTTATGGTTAAAATCCGTTAATTTTGCATCTCGTGCCGTAATTATTTTTTGTGCCGATGCCATACGCCCGACTTCGCATTACAAGTGTGGTTGAACAGAATAGGTGATTTTTGTATCTTTGAAGAAGTTTTCAAAATAATTTTTTTTGCAAAGTAGGTTAGTTTTTAGATGGTTCGGCTGTATTATAGGCGGATATAACACGAAAATGATGGAGAAACCGGAGATTGAGACGCTTTTCAAGCAATACTATGCACCGATGTATGTGCTTGCGCGCACGCTGCTCTACGACGACGATGAGAGCCGCGACGTGGTGAGCGACATATTCGCAAAGGTATATGAGGGCGATATCACCCTCACACCTCCCACCGAGGGGAGCTACCTGATGGCGGCTGTGCGCAACCGTTGCCTCAACCTCATTGAGCAGAAACGCACTCGCGAACGGCTACGCAACCTCTATGCGCTTGAAACCGACGGCGTAAGCACCGAACTCAACGATGAGCGATACGACGAGGTGATGGCATTTGTGAGCAACCACTTCTCAGGCACAGCACTGAGGGTGATGCAGTTGCGATTTGTCGACGGGCTGGAGTGCAAAGAGATTGCCTCCGCACTGCACATAAGCACTGTGGCAGTCTACAAGCATCTTGCTCGAGCAATGCAAACCATCAAAGCAAACATTAAAAACCTATAATGCAATGAAACAGGATTTTGACAAGCTATTTAAGGTAATCGACGATGCTCAAAGCCTCACTGACGGCGAGATTGAGAAGCTTGTTGCCGACCTTAGCGACGATGAGCGCGACATGCTCAATGCGGTGATTGCCACCAAGCGTGCCATGCAGCGCAGCGATGCTCAAGAACATGCCGAGCAAGTTGCCGACGAGGCGTGGAAGGCTTTTTCACAGCATAAGTTCGGCGGTGGCAAAAATATCAGCAATCTGGTGCCTATGCGCCACATGTGGCACAAGATTGCTGCCGCAGCGATTGCGGTTGTGGTGATTTCGGGGCTTACCGTGGCTGCTGTGCACGGCAACTGGCTGCACATCGACGAGGCGCCCGAGACTGTGGTGGAGCAGGAGGCAACGTCGGGACAATCGGGTTACATCGGTCATACTGCCGCCGACACCGTTGCCAGTGCCCGGCAGGTGGTGATTCTCGACGATGTCACGCTCGAGGAGCTGTTGGCGCAAATGGCTGCGCACTATGGCGCAGAGGTGCAGTTTGCCAATGATGCGCTGCGCACTACGCGGCTGCACTTCGAGTGGGACAAGTCGCTCTCCCTTGAGCGCAATGTGCAGTTGCTCAACAATTTCTCGAAATTTAGCGTGAGCATTGCTAATGACGTAATCACCGTGTCGAATCCTGAGGAGAAATAGCCATGAAGAAGTATATCTTATTAGTGCTCTTGTGCATAGTGGCACTTGGTGCATCGGCACAACGTGTGTCGCGAAGCTATCAGCGCGCATCAATGTCGGAGGTGCTGAAAGACCTCTCTAAAGCCGGAAACCAATACAGCATCAACTTCATATACGACGAACTCGAAGATTTCGCGGTGACTGTGCAACTGCATAATGCCACAATCCCCGAGGCGGTGCGCAAAGTGGTGGGATTCTATCCCATAAGCGTGAAAGAGGACGGCAACATCATTTTCGTGGAGTGCATAAAGAAGATTGAACATAAGTTCAGCGGACGCATACTAAACGATAAAGGGCAACCGCTCGAATATGCCAACATTGCGCTGCTGAACCCAGCCGACAGCACTTTCATCACCGGAGGCGTGAGCAATATGAGCGGCGATTTTGTGATTCCCTGTGAGCATCGCGACGTGCTGGCGAAGGTGAGCTTTGTAGGCTACGTCACTGCCATTCATCGCCTACGCAGCAGTGAAGTGGGCAACATTGTGATGAAGCCGGCAACCTACAACCTCAAGAATGTGGTGGTGGAAGGGCTGCGCCGCACCGATTATGTCGACCACTCGGTATATACTTTCTCTGCTGAGCAGGTGAAGATGTCGCGCCAGTCGTGCGACCTTCTGGCAACCTTGCCCGGGCTTTACATCGACCCAGTTACGGGCGGCGTGATGCGTCTGTCGGGCGGAAATGTGAAACTGCTCATTAACGGCGTTAAGGCTTCGGAGAAAGACCTCCGCACCATTCCTGCCAACAAGGTGAAGAATGTGGAATACTATCACTATGCGCCCACAAAGTATGCCGACGGCGATGCCACCGTAATCAATGTGATTACGCATCGGCTCGACGATGGCTATGCACTCGATGCCGGCGCGCAAGGCGCTTTCACCACCGGCTTTGTGAATGCCTGGGCAGGGGTCCACTACAACCGCGGCAACAATCAGTTTGCCTTCGCCTGGAACATGAATCTGCGCAACTACGACGACTGGCAGGGCACCGACCATTACCGCTTCAACCGCCCCGACGGCACTGCCGCCGACTACACCTACCTCGAACGCAATCATTTTGGCTACACTGACAATTATTTTTCGCTAAAATACTCCAACGCCAATGCAAGCGGGCGGGTGCTGCAAGTGGCGCTAAGCCCGACAATATCGCACCGATTCTCCAACAGCACCACCGAGATTGAAGCTCGCGGCGACGACCGTTGGCGCAACGGAACCGGGCAGAAAAAGAGCGAAACCGACATGTTCAATCCTTCAATCGACGTGTATTTCAGTTCGCCGCTGCCAAAAAACCAGGAGATTTCGGTGAATGTGGTGGGCACGCACTTCAACAACTCGCAATGCGCTTCAAACTTGCAGATGACCGATGAAGCCGACGAGGTGCTGCTCGACGACCGCGTCGACCAGAACAACACGAAATATTCGATAATCGGCGACCTCAACTACGCCAAGAAATGGGCAGGGAACCATTCGTTTGCCGTGCGTCTGTTCTCAACCTACGGCAGCTCAAACTCCACGCTGAGCAATATGCTCTCCGACTACCGCGACTATGGCTATCACAGCGAAAACACCTACAATTCCATCTTTGCCGACTTTATAGGCTCACTTTGGGGATGGAACTACCGCATCGGCGGAAAATTAACGCACGTTTGGAACTCCAACAACGATGCCTCGGAGAGTACGCTGCAAGGCAGTCCGCGGCTCATCTTGTCACGCAAAATGGGCAAGCGAAACTATCTGCGCATGAACGTGCAGTCGTGGGCTGATTCGCCCACAATCAACCAGCTCAGCACCAACGTCACGCAGGAGATTCCGGGACTTATCTCGCAAGGAAATCCGTGGCTGAAGGCATCGCAGGTGTATGAGCTGAGCATCTCACATTCCTATCAACACGACATTGTTTCGTTCGACGAGTGGACGGGGCTTAATTACTCGTCACACCCCATCAACCGCACCTACAACTGGCAGACGGTTGGCACAGAGGACTACATAGTTGGCTCGTGGGAGAATGCCAAGTGCAAAGTGGAATGGGCTGTGGGCGGCTCGGTGTTCTACCGCCCGTTTGGCAGCGAACTGCTCACTATCGGCTTGGAACTGCAAGGCGGATTCGTACACATCGAAAGCAACCTTATGGGCAGCCACACCAAATGGACCGTGCGCCCCGACTACATGGTGCGTTTCCACAAGGGCGATTTCGGCGCAAGCTATCACGGACGAGTGGGAGGCTGGGCCATCGACGGCGCATATATGTCGAAAACTGAAAACCAAAGCGAACTGCAAGCCTATTGGCAGCACGGCAATGTGCGGCTCACGGCTTCGTGCCTGTGGCTGTTTACACGCAGCAAATACGGCAACGAACTGCTTGCAAACCCCATCTTGGAACGCCAAGAGCAGCATCAAATCAACAACAATGCCTCGATGTTCACCCTCGGCTTTTCATGGAACTTCTTCTCCGGCAAACGCATGAACGTGAACAAGAAGCTCAACAACCGCGACAACGACTCCGGTATCCTCTAATCACACGCTGTTATGCCGCTTCGCACGTCGCCTGCTTTGTCCACCCACTGCAGGCGACGCCGTGCGTATCTGCTCGCCATTCACCCCCGAGATACTTTCCATCACCCGTTTTTGGCGTTTATATGCTATTGCATGAGCAATTTTTTGTAATTTTGCAGCAAAATACTGCAACTGTTATCCAACATGGAAAGAAAAGATTTTGAGATAATGGCGCCGGTGGGCAGCTACGAGAGTCTTGTGGCAGCGCATCAAGGTGGTGCCGATGCCATATATTTTGGCATCGAGGGGCTGAATATGCGTGCAAAATCGTCGAACAACTTCACCATCGACGACCTGCACCAGATTGCAGCATGGTGCCACGAGCGCGGCATGAAAAGCTATCTCACAGTGAACACGGTGGTGTTCGACAACGATATGGAGCTGATGCGCCGCATCATCAACGCCGCCAAAGAGGCTGGCATCTCTGCCATCATTGCCAGCGACATGGCTGCCATAACCTACGCCCGCAGCATCGACGTGGAGGTGCACATCTCCACGCAGGTGAACGTGTCGAACAGCGAGGCGGTGCGCTTCTACAGCCAGTTTGCCGACGTGATGGTGCTTGCCCGCGAGGTAAACCTCGAGCAGGTGTATAACATTCACCAAACCATTGTGCGCGACGGCATCTGCGGCCCTCACGGCAAACCGGTGCGCATCGAGATGTTTTGCCACGGCGCTTTGTGCATGGCTATCTCGGGCAAATGCTACCTGAGCCTGCACGAAACCGGTGCCAGCGCCAACCGTGGTGCTTGCCGTCAGATTTGCCGCCGAAGCTACACCGTTACCGACCGCGACACGGGCGACCAGCTCGACATCGAAAACAAATACATCATGTCGCCTAAGGACCTCAAAACCATTCATTTCCTCAACAAGATGATTGATGCCGGCGTGCGCGTGTTCAAGATTGAAGGTCGCGCCCGCGGTCCGGAGTATGTGCGCACTGCCGTGAGCTGCTACAACGAGGCAATTAATGCCGTGCTCAACGGCTCGTTCACTGCCGAAAAGATTGCCGAATGGGACGAGCGCCTCAGCCAGATTTTCAACCGCGGATTCTGGAACGGCTACTATCTGGGTCAGCGTTTGGGCGAATGGACCTCGAAATACGGTTCGTCAGCCACGCGCGTGAAGGTGTACGCCGCCAAGGGCATACGCTACTTCTCGAAAATTGGTGTGGCTGAGTTTCAGATGGAAACGGGCGAGCTGCATGTGGGCGACGAAATCATCATCACCGGACCCACAACGGGTGCCGTGCCTGTCACCGTCGATGAGATTCGCGTCGACCTCAAACCGGTGGAAAAAACCGTGAAGGGCGAGCGCTTCTCCATAAAGGTGGCAGAGAAAATACGTCCCAGCGACAAGCTCTTCCTGTGGAAGAACGTCGACGAGGTGCGTCACGGCGAGCACCGCGAAATAAAGTGACCTTGCCGCACTACATACCACAAAATTGCTATAAAAAGCCAACTTTTGCCAAAAAAGACGGCTCAGAGTGGCTTTTGGTTTTGCATATCGGCAAAAAACAATTACCTTTGTGTAATTAAGTATATGCTAAATCACTATCTATTTCACCTAAAGAGAAACAATGAGAGTAAAGATACATCACGAAGGTAGGAACATCATATTCATGCTGCTGTTTATTTTGGCGGTAGTGAATGCCACTGCCTATGTGATAATGTCGTATAAAATCATTTCATACATCTTCATGGGCATCTCGCTGGTGCTCTTCCTGCTGGTGGTGAACTTCTTCCGCAGCCCGCGCCGTCATTTCCGTGGCGACGTTGCCGATGCCGTGGTTTCGTCGGTCGACGGCACCGTGGTGGCGCTTGAGGAGGTCTACGAGGACGAATATCTCCACGCACGAGCCATACAGCTGTCGGTGTTCATGACCGTGTTTAATGTGCATGCCAATTGGGTGCCTGTTGAGGGTGAAGTGAAATATGTGAAACATCACTCAGGCCGATTCCTCTCGGCATACTTGCCCAAGTCGAGCACCGAAAACGAGCGCTCCACTGTGGTGATTGGCACACGCTGCGGCAGCGATGTGCTTGTGCGTCAGATTGCCGGTGCCATAGCGCGCCGCATAGTCACTTACGTTGAACCTGGCGACAAAGTGTGCGTTGAACAACACATGGGATTCATCAAATTCGGCTCGCGAGTCGACATCTTCTTGCCGCTCGACACCGAGATTTTGGTGAAACTTGGCGACAAGACCATGGGCGGCGTAACACAAATTGCTCGCCTCAAACAGCATTGATATCATGAACATTTTTTCTGCAATCAAAAAAAACATACCTAACACCATCACCTGCCTCAACTTGCTTTGCGGCTCAATCGCTTGCATCATGGCTCTGCGCTTCGACGAGCAAGTGTGGTGGGGCATCTGCGCCTACCAGGCGGCGTTCATAATGATTGCCTTGGCTGCCCTGTTCGACTTCTTCGACGGACTGGTGGCGCGCCTGCTGAATGTGGTGTCGGCCATCGGAAAAGAACTCGATTCGCTGTGCGACTGCGTGAGCTTCGGGCTGGCGCCGGGTTTGCTGGTGTATGCTGCCATGAACCACGCCGACCCCGATAGCGCACTCTGCTATGCCGCATTGCTCATTCCGGTGCTGGGTGCTGTGCGTCTTGCCAACTTCAACGTCGACACCCGTCAAACCACCAGCTTCATTGGCATGCCAATACCCGCCAACGCCATCTTCTGGATTGGCTTCATCTCGTGGTACGCCAACAACACATTCCTCAACCCCTGGTTTGTGGTGGCTCTCATAGTGGCGATGTCGCTGCTGATGGTGAGCTCGATACCTATGTTCTCGCTCAAACTCAAGAACTTCAATTTCAAAGAAAACTACAAGGTCTACTTCCTCATCTTTGCTTTCTTCCTGTTTGTGTTCACATCACATCTGCCAGGTCTGTCGTGGACCATCATCTTCTATGTGCTGGCTTCGGCATTGGTGAAGGACTGAACAAAGGCACACATCAACTTCATCACATCAAATTGTGTTATAACTATATCATTCATTCGGGGAAAATAATATGATGACATTTATAGTATATTTGTTTCTTGCCATAATGATTTATGTGGCATTCACTGTGTTGCGATTCGTGCTCGGCGTATGGCGCCAGACGCGCAACTTCCGCAATACATTCCACCAGTTCACCAACGCAGCCAACAATGCCGAGCAAGCAAGCAGCGGCAAACGCAGCAAGAAATTCGCCAAAACCGATGGCGAATATGTCGACTTTGAGGAGGTGACCGACACCCAATCCCAGCCGTCGCAGCACCACGACGATGCCGCCGACGATACCGATGCCGCTGATGCAGCCCGCGAATCGCAAATCTCCGACGCCGAATACGAAGAAATCAAGTAGGGCAGGAAAGCCCGCTTAAAAGTATTCCCTAACAGCGAATTCAAATTGCTCAATGAAGATTTGCTTGAAGGCATAAAGATTGTTTTGCTCGTAGAATATGAGCATAGCCTTTTTGTAATCAATGGAATCCACCGAACGGAAACTTAATGGACAGTAGCCATTAGCAATCAAGACAGCATTGCTTGTGATGCGTGCTGTACGCTTATTTCCATCGGAGAATGCTTGGATATATGATAGAAGCACAAGTGCCAACAACGCCTTTTCAAACACATCTTCCTTGCTATTGATAAGGTCGCAAGTGTCATGCATAGCCTCGCGTATTTGAAACTCATTATCCAAAGGGTGATAGTTTGTCCCCGTAATGCCTACACGGCGATGGCGTATACCTTTATCTACCGAGAGTCCTTTGGTAAGAAGAGAATGAATATCTTCAATGTGGCTCACCGTCAATTCTTGCAGATAGTCAGGATTGTCGAGGATGAAACGAAGAGCATATTTATGATTGAGCAGCATCGTTGCTTCTTCCTGAGTCTTTCCATTGGCAGTTTTACTTTCTCGCAGCAGACGTTCGGTTTCAAGCAACGAATAGGTGTTCCCCTCTATCTGCGATGATTTCCAACTGAGGTCAATGCCAAGACGTTCCATCTCCTTGTTGTATTCGTTCGGAGTCATTTCAGCTATATGCTGACGGAATATCCTTTGAAGGTTACGGAGATGAACTCGCTCTTCGCTCGAGAACAGCGAAACCCCAGGCATTTGCTCACGAATCAAATCAAAGTTGAATGATGTCTGTACCATGCGCTCATCTACATCCTGTGAGAAATATGTGTCAAGATTGAGAGGCATGAGCAAATGTGCCCGGTTAGACAGACGATAGCGAGTGGCACGAGATTTTCCCTCGACAACTATATCCTCGTTTTTCACCAAAGCAGCAATAAGACGTTTGAGTGTAGCGTCACTGCCCTCAAACCCTATTCCTCGCGCAATATCCTCGCGCGAAGATTGTGGATTATAATGTAAAAATTGCAGTATTTCTCTTGAATTGTCCATATCTTATTATATAATTGGTGATAACGTGCGTAGCTCCTCGCACCGATAAAATAGCCTTCGTCAGCGAAGCTGGTGGGCGTTTATTTAATTTTATCGGTGCAATATTAGCGAAAATTCTTGAATTTTCGGCTCACGATGAGCCAAAAAATAGTGAATATTCGCCATTTTTGAGCCGATTCTCTTATATTGCCATAAAGAGAATCTATAATTCTGGGCATGAAATGCCGAATGAATCGTTATATGGGTAAGTTCACTGAATCTGCAACCGCTCCACGGTTGTGGATAGTGTGGAGCATACGACTTCCCCACATAGTCGCCTGCGGCGCCAATATGGGGTTATGCAAGTTGTAACCGCTCGCGCGGTTAATATCGCTGGTTTTCAATGCGTTTGCTCTGTATGGGCGTTCCCTCGAAGATGGTGCGTTTGGGTCTCACACAGATTGAT
>SFEA01000048.1 GCA_004557385.1 Bacteroidales bacterium | reverse complement strand
CCTCGCGATGGACACCCTTGCTCTTGGCTATACAATTCCCGCTATTAGGGCTTGCTCGGGACTTTCACCCGTTAGACAATGCTCATGCCGAGCGTACTGACAAAAGGTGCGCCAAGAATCTTGACGCACCTTTGTTATTTAGGAGCTATTAAGCCTCAACCAATCGATTATTGCAAAGTTCCTGCGTTGGCTGCGTTAATCATTGCTTCCGAAGCATACAAGTAAACCTCAACGCGACGGTTTTGTTGCTTGCCGGCTGCGGTTGAATTGTCGGCAACTGGATTTGCTTCGCCCAAGCCTTCAATCGACTTGATTTGGCTGGTGCTTACACCCATGTTGGTGAGGTAGGTCGATACCGATTGAGCGCGTTGCAACGAGAGAGCCTCGTTCTTAGCAGCGCTTTGTTCGGCAGTGCAACCCTTCCAACCTGCATTGTCGGTGTAGCCCTTGATGGCAACGTCCATGTCGGCGTTTTGCTTGAGCACGTTGTTGGCAAATTCGCTGAGCGAGTTCTTAGCAGCAGTTTGCAATGATGAACTGCCGGTTGCAAACAAAATACCGCTGTCGAAAGTCACCTTAACGGCTTGCAAACCGTTTGCGTCGGTTACGCTTTCAACTTGAGCATTTTCAATAGCTTCGGCTTGAGCCTTAGCCTTATCCATCTTCTTGCCGATGAGCACGCCGGCTGTTGCGCCTACTGCCGTACCAATAACGCCGCCAATGGCTGCGCCTTTACCCTTACCAATCAATGCGCCGATGCCTGCACCAAGAGCAGCGCCACCGCCTGCACCAATTGCTGCACCCTTTTGGGTGTTATTCATTGAGCCACAACCTGTAGTTGCAATCAACAACATTGCGCAAATAAATGCACTTAAAATCTTTTTCATAGTCATTTAATTAATGATAAAATTATTACTTCTTAAAATCCATTACAAAGATAAGCATTTTCCGACAAACTCATAATCTCGTTTCGAAATACGCAGATTATTTATATATCATTAAAATGCGTTCACGCATTTATGACAATTTTTAGCACAAAAAGTTTAATTTGCCAATTATTACAACATTCCTTTGGTGGATGGCAGTTCGTAGCGGAACACGTCGCGGCGGATGGCACAGCGTATGCTGCGCGCCAATGCCTTGAATATGCCTTCAATCTTGTGATGCTCGTTTTCGCCTCGAGCACTCACATATAGGTTCATGCGTGCGCTGTCGCTAAGGCTCTTGAAGAAGTGCAGGAACATCTCGGTGGGCATGTCGCCGATTTTTTCGCGCGAGAATTGGGCATCCCACACCAGCCACGGGCGTCCGCCGAAGTCGAGCGCAACGGTGCACTGACAGTCGTCCATGGGCAGCACAAAGCCATAGCGCTCAATGCCTCGCTTGTCGCCGAGCGCCTTCAGCAGCGCCTCGCCAACGGCAATGGCGGTGTCCTCGATGGTGTGATGCTCGTCGACCCATGTGTCGCCTTTCACCTTCACGGCAAGGTCAATGCCCGAGTGACGGCCAAGTTGGTCGAGCATGTGGTCGAAAAAGCCTATGCCGGTGCTTATGTCGCAGCGTCCGCTGCCATCGAGGTCAACCTTTACGTCAATCGATGTTTCGTTGGTCACGCGGCTGATGTGCGCCGTGCGGCTTCCGCCACGCAGATAATCGGCAATGCGGCTCCACGATGTTGCCACCAGCGCCACATCATCAGCAAGTCCAGCAGCGGCAATGTCGGCTTCAGCCTTTGCCTCATCGGCTGTCAACAGAATGCCTTTTGCGCCCAAGTTGCGAGCCAACTGCATGTCGGTGAGGCGGTCGCCAATCACATAGCTGCCCGCCAAATCGTAGTCGCCCGAGGTGTATTTGCCCAGCAGCGCGGTTCCGGGCTTGCGTGTAGGCTTGTTTTCGTGCTCGAAAGTGACATCAATTATGATGTCGTCGAACGTGATGCCCTCGCCGGCAAATGTTTTCAGCATCAATTCGTGCGGACCCACGAATGTCTCGGTCGGGAAGCTGTCGGTGCCAAGTCCGTCTTGATTGGTCACCATAACCAATTCATAATCAAGTTTTTCGGCAATGAAGGCAAGGTTGCGAATCACGCCCGGCACAAATTCCATTTTCTCGAACGAGTCGAGCTGATAATCGATAGGCGGTTCAACCACCAATGTGCCATCGCGGTCGATGAACAGCGCCCGTTTGGCAGGTTTGTTATTTTCCATATTCGGCAAGTGCTTTAATCAGAGTTTCGTTTTCTTGCTCGGTGCCCACGGTGATGCGCAGGCAGCCCAAGCATTTTTCAATTCGATTGCGGTTGCGCACAATTATTCCGCGGTCGCGCAGATAGGCATAAATGCCGTTGGCGTCGCTCACCTCCACCAGCACAAAGTTGGCATCGCTGGCATAGATATGCCGAGTGAGCGGCAACGCAGCCAGCGCATCCACCAGCCAAGCACGGTTGGCAAGCAGCTGCTTCACCCAGCCTTGCACACGCGGCGCGTCGGCAAGTGCTTTCAGAGCATATTCCTGCGCCAGCTGGTTCACGTTGTAGGGATATTTCACCTTGTTGTAGTAGCCAATAATTTCGGGCGAAGCAAACGCCATACCCAGACGCACGGCAGCGCTGCCCCACGCCTTCGAGAATGTCTGCAACACAATCAGGTTGGGCAGCTCGGCAAGGCTCGACAGCATGGTGCCTTTATCGGAGAAATCAATGTAAGCCTCGTCGACAATCACAATGCCACTGAAGCGGCGGCAAAGGTCGGCAAGTTGCTCACAAGCAAATGCGTTGCCGGTGGGATTGTTGGGCGAGCACAGCCACATCAGCCGAGTGTTGGCATCGGCGGCGGCAAGCATCGCCTCGGTGTCGAGCGCGAAATCGTCGCCAAGCATCACTTTGCGATATTCCACGTCGTTGATGTTGGCACACACCTCATACATGCCGTAGCTTGGCGCCATAGCCACCACGTTGTCGATGCCCGGGCGGCAGAAAATGCGGTAAGCAAGGTCGATGCACTCGTCGCTGCCCACGCCAAGGAAAATGCAGTCCTCAGCCACGCCCTTCACCTGCGCTACAGCCGCTTTTACGCGCAACTGCAGCGGGTCGGGATAGCGGTTATACGGGTTGCCGAAAGGGTTTTCGTTGGCATCGAGCCACGTCGACGCCGTGCCCTTGAATTCGCTTCGCGCCGAGCTATACGGCTCGAGGCTGAGTATGTTAGGCCTAATCAGGGTTTTCAAGTTAAATTCTTTCATCGATAAAAAAATATTTGTGATGGTTGTAGTTTCTTCACTTGTTCATTCTCACTGTCACAGCCATGCGGTGAGCCATCAGGTCCTCGTTTTCAGCCATCACCTCAATGGCTCTGCCAATTGAGCGCAATCCGTCGCGGGTGAGGCGCTGGAAGGTGATTTTCTTGGTGAAACTGTCGAGATTCACGCCGCTGTAAGCCTTGGCATAGCCGCTGGTGGGCAGGGTGTGGTTGGTGCCCGACGCATAATCGCCGGCACTCTCGGGCGAATAGGCGCCGATGAACACACTGCCGGCATTCGTCACACGTTCAGCCAAAGCATCGGCATTGGCAGTGTTGATTATCAGGTGCTCAGGCGCATATTCGTTGGCAAACGCCATTATCTCATCGTCGTCGGCAAGCAAAATAACGTGGCTGTGACTGAGCGAGCGGCGCATCATCTCCTGGCGAGGCAGTTTGGCGAGGCACTGCTCAATCACCTCGGGCAGACGCTCGGCGAGGCGCTCGTCGCTGGTGAGCAATATCGACTGGCTGTCGGGACCGTGCTCGGCTTGCGAGAGAAAATCGCTTGCCACAAACTCGGCATCGGCGCTGCCGTCGGCAATAATCATCACCTCCGACGGTCCGGCGGGCATGTCGATTGCCACACCGCCACGGCTCACCTGCATCTTGGCTTCCATCACAAAACGGTTGCCGGGACCAAAGATTTTCGACACCTGCGGAATGCTTTCGGTACCGTAAGCCATGGCTGCCACCGCTTGCGCTCCGCCCACCTTATATATTTCGGTGGCACCGGCATATTGCGCAGCATAGAGTATGGCTGGATGCACCTTGCCGTTCTTGCCTGGTGGCGTGCACAGCACAATGTGCCGGCAACCAGCAATGCGTGCCGGAACCACCAGCATCAGCACCGTTGAAAACAGCGGCGAATTGCCTCCGGGGATATACAATCCCACATTCGATATTGCCACTGCACGCTGCTCGCAACGCACGCCCGGCACAGTTTCCACCACCACAGGCTGCATAGCCTGCGCAGCGTGGAATCGCTCGATGTTGGCGGCTGCCGTGGCAATGGCTTGCTTCAGCTCGTCGCTCACAAGCTGCGCTGCCTCGGCAATCTCGTCATCACTGACGCGCAAGTCGGCAAGCTCCACCCCGTCGAAACGGCGCGCAAAGTCGCGCAACGCCTCATCGCCTCGGCTCTTCACCTCGGCAATGATGTCGCCCACCACCGTCTGCAGTTCGTCGGTGTTGAGCACGGCACGGGTCATGAGCTGCTGCCACTGGCTGCGTGCCGGATATTTTATTGTAGTTATATTCTGGCTCATATTATTTTGCTTGTAATTGTTGTTTTACAGAATCATCTTTTCGATGTCGAGCACCAAGATGCCCTCGGCACCGGCATTCTTTAGTTTGCCGCTAATCTCCCAAAACTGTTTCTCCTTCACCACCGAGTGCACCGAGCACCAACTGCTGTCGGCAAGTGGCAATATGGTGGGACTCTTGATGCCTGGCAAGATGCTAAGCACCTCGTCGAGCTTCTCGCGTGGCACATTCATCAGCACATATTTCTTGCTGTCGGCTGCCTTCACAGCCTCGATGCGGAACAACAGCTCGTCGAGCACCTCGCGCTTTTCGGCCGAAAGCTCGCGACTGCCGCCAATGAGCACTGCTTCCGAATCGACCACTGTTTCCACCTCAACCAGATTGTTGCTCACCAGCGTGCTACCGCTCGACACAATGTCGAAAATGGCGTCAGCCAATCCGATGCCCGGGGCAATTTCCACCGACCCGCTTATGACGTGGATGTCGGCTTCGATGCCTTTTTCCTTCAGGAACTCGCCAAGAATCACCGGATACGACGTGGCTATCTTCTTGCCGTTGAACCACTGCAATCCGTTGTAGTCGACGCGCTTGGGTATGGCGAGCGACAAGCGGCATTTGCTGAACCCCAGACGGCGCAGCAGCGTCACGTTTTTCTTCTTCTCCATCATCTCGTTGAGCCCAACGATGCCAATATCGGCTGTGCCCGACGCTACACTTTCGGGGATGTCGTCGTCGCGAAGAAACAACAACTCAACGGGGAAATTGCGCGAAGGCACCAACAACGTGCGCTTCACCGCCACAAGTTTAATTCCGGCTTCGCCCAACAACTCCATCGTCTCGTCGTAGAGGCGGCCCTTCGATTGCACTGCTATGCGTAACATATATCTTTGTTTTTTGTTTGTTAATATTCCGAATTGTTTGTTTCGTATGTCAGTCTATGAAAAAACAACCGACATCCTGCTCACCAGCGAGCGGGACATCGGGCAAAATCTTTCATAAACGGCTTCCTTGAAAACTTGTTTTCGGTCTACGCCATATTTACACACACTTTGCTGCAGCATCCCGCCATAGGATTCTGTGATGATGCAAACGATGTGAATGGACAATAAACATAAATCTTTCAGTTTTCGTTATTTCATTATTACACATCGGCAAAGTTAATCATTCCGTTTCATTTTGCAAACAATTCCCCAAAAAACTTTACAAAAATTTTACAGTAGACAATGCTGCGAATCCACATCTCGAATTACCGCTCGCGGCGGCAATCACATTATCACATACAACGTCCAAAATGCGCCATCCACACTGCCGAACGTTCATAAAAATGTTGTTTTTGATTCGTTGAACGTTCATAAAAATGTGAATTATTTGCGTATTCAATTCATTTTCAATAACTTACAAAAAATATTTATTTGCTCCTATTTATCCCTATAATTTTATGCAATCAGCTGGATGCGAAAAAGGGTCGCATCGAGTGGTTCGGTGCGGCCCTTGCAGTGTGTGCCTTGGAGAGAGGGTGAACTAATTGTGTGTTTTATAATATTATTAAACAGATGTATTTTCGTTTAGTTGCCGTAGCTCAGCGTGGTGTAGTAGCGGCCGCGGTTGTAGTAGTATTCAAGCGAAACAAATCCGCGTGCGTTGCCTCCGTACCAGGTGGAGCGTATGCCTTCGGAATCTTCGGCATAGGTGACCGGTTGTCCATAGCGTACGCAGAGGTCGCTATAGAGGCGATTGAAGCGGCCAAGGTCGTCGTAGGAGGTTGAATAGTGGAATTCGGCGCTATTGAGAGCGTTGCTGCTGCCGTAGTTAAGCATCACATCGGGCCAGAAGCAGTTGAGTTCCTGAATGTTGCGCAGGTATACCACACCATTGTAGTAGCCGTCAATCTCGTAGCCGCGGGTGAACAGATAGTCGAGCGAGCTATAGTAAGCAGTGCCAAAAGTCAAGCCAAGAATACCACTGATAATGGGGGCACGGTGCCATGGACGGAATCCTGGAGGCGGCACCGGACGGCAGATGTGGTGATGCACCGGACGGAAGCTGCGGAACGGAGGTGCCACCGGCGTATGCCACGACGATGGGCGATGACGAATCACGCCATGATGGTCGGGCGCTGGCTTGTGACCGTGACCGTGTCCGCCGGGACGCATATCACCGCCTCCGATGTGATAGCCTGGGCGAGCACCACCTGGGCGACCAGCGCCCATGTTTCCGCCGCCAGGACGGTTGTCACCCGGACGACCTCCTGCTACATTGCCGCCGGGGCGATTGTTGTCGGGACGATTGCCCACATTTCCACCACCGGGACGATTGCCGCCGTTGCCGCCGCCTGGGCGGTTGCTGATGTTGCCACCGGGGCGGTTGTTGTTGTCAGGACGGTTGCCCATGTTGTCGCCACCGCTGTTGCCTGCCGAGCGGCGCTCGTCGAACGAACGGCGCATTGCATCGCCACGCGACTGCGAGTTGCGGCGCTCACGCGAACCGGCATCGTTGATGCCGCTGCTGCCACGATTCACCTTCGGCCAGTTGCTCACTTCGCTGCGCTTGTTGTCGCGGCTCACACGGTCGCCACCGCTGCGTGTGGCTGTGCTGCGTTCGCGGCGACTGTCGTCTCCTCGGCTGATGGTTGTTGCTGCGCGTTGGCTGCTTCGCTCCGACACCGCAGTAGAGCGGCGGTCGCCTCGGTCGCCTCCGCGGCGCTGTGCCACTGCATCGCCTGACGTGAGCATCATGCCCGATACGAGCAGTGCGCTTATTGCTGTTGTCAATGTGAATCGTCTCATCTTGTTTATTTGTTTATTCGTTTATAATTCAGTTTATCGGTTCGCTTTGTTATTATTTTGACTATCGCCGAAAGTAATGGTTTAACAGCCACTACCCTGTCTTTAGCCCTACAATGCATGCAAAAGCCCCAGAAAATGCCATATTTTGCATTTTTTTGCTTTTCGGCGCGCACTTTGCCACAGCACACAGTTTTCATCTGAACAAATCGGTCATTGTCAGCTGGCAATGAATGTCGTCGGCATATCCGCCAGGCACCAACCCAAACGACGTAATCATACAAAAAAGTATCGATAACCCGTGGAAATGTGCCTAAAATTAATAGATTTCCACGACTTATCGCATAGTTTTCAAAACAAATCAACGATGTAGGCACTGCAAATTATTCCCCACAATCGCACCTTAACACACTTAATATCAATATATATAACTAACGAACTGGAATTTTATAAAAATTTTCAGAAGCTAATTTGTATTTATGCTGTCATAATTAGGCAAGATTGGTGCGCCTCTGGGGGCGAATACCGACAGGACTTAGCCGCGAGTAAGCGTTAAAATAATCCCCGATATGGTGGATTCTGCCCTTTTAATGCGTCGCATAGGATGCGAATTACTATAATAGCTGGGTGTGCAACCGCTCCACGGTTGTGGATAATGGGGTGGATTCAGTCTTCCCCACATAGTCGCCTGCGGCGCCAATGTGAGGTTAAGAAAACTGTAACCGCTCGCGCGGTTAATATCGCTGGCATTCAATGAGATTAACTATATTGCTAAGAAGCGCCGAAGGTGCTTGACCATGCATAACCGCGGGTGGAGCGCAGCGTAACCTGCGGAAGCGAGGATATCTCTCTATTATTCGGCGTCGAAGATGTCGAACAAATCTACCGCTAAAAGAACGTCCGTTGATGACGTGACGCCGTGCCGTTGAGGCGAGGTTCTTAGCCGTGGGTTACGCTTCGCTCACCCACGGACCACGACCGCCCCAATAATGGCGTCCGCGTACGGACAGGACGCGAATTACCCATATATGCCAAAAATCACAACATTGTTCGGCATCATCGATGCCTTATGGTATAGACGTTGTTAGCTCGGGATAAGCGAAACGCAACCCCGAGCTTCGGCTTCTCGCACTTTAGGCGACAAAGCGGGAGATGATAATTACGACTTTACCACGCCATTAATTTTTTTTCAGATGAACAGCCAGCGTTGCTTAATCGGAAGGCTGAATTTCTACTGTCAATCGCCGTAGCCCAAAATGGTGTAGTAACGGCCATTCTTGTAGCGATAGGTGAGCGAGATGTAGCCGCGGAAGTCACCTCCATACCACGAAGCTTCCATCTTCTTGCTGCTGGTCTTGTAGCTGACCGGTGCGCCATACATTCGGCACAGGTCGCTGAAAAGACGAGTGAAGCGCGAATTGTCGTTGTAGCGAGTGGAGTAGTAGAGTTCGGCTTCTTCGAGATAGCCGCGGCTTGAATACTCGAGCACTGCATCGGGCCAGAAATAGTTCAGCTCGTTCACGTTGCGCAGATACACCTTTTCTCCGTCGTAGCCGTCAATCTCATAACCGCGATTGAACAGATAGTCAAGCGAGTTGTAATAGGTATAGCCGAAAGTCAAACCGAACACTCCGCTGATGATTGGAGCCGTTGCCATCGGACGATAGCCCTTAGGTGCCTTTGGACGCGATATGATGAAGTCGGCTGGGCGATGAGTGCGCACCGGTGGAGCCACTGGCGTATGCCACGACGATGGACGGGTGACCACGCTGCCATGATACTCCGGACGGTCGACGTGATAGCTTGGACCATTGAGTGTGCCGGGACGTGCATTCGAGCCTTTGCGCAAGTCGCTTGGGCTGCCTGTCACGTTCTTGTTGTCGGCAGGACGACTGGTGCCGCCATTGCCGCCCACGTGGTTGCTGCTCACGGTTGGCTTGTTGTCGTTTGGCCAATGGTTGGCGCTGTTGTTGCCGCTGTTGTTTGTAACGGGGCGGTTTATGTTGCCCACCTTGCCGGTGGTGTTGCTTGAGCTGACCGAGGTGTTGCGTCCAGCCACTTTTGCCGATTCGCGCGGAGTGGTCACCGTGGTGCCGCGTGTCGACGATGTGTTGCCCGACGACGTTGCCACATCTTTGCGTGGAGTACTCACGGTGGCATTGCCACGGCTGGCGCTGCTACCACTGGTGCTGTTCGTAACTTGTGTGCGTGTTCCGCTCACCGAACGGCCGTTCCTCTCACGAGTTTGTGCTGAAACTGTAGAGGTTGCCATCAACATTCCCATCACCAACAGGGAATTTACTACGATGTTTCTGATTACAGTTTTCATAATTCCTAATTTTTAGTTGTTAATCAAAATGTCGTTTCGTCATCTCTCTTTTGTTAAATTTGACACTGAAATTAACAAAAGGTTTAACATACAGCGTTTATTTTAGCCGTTTTTTGAGTATTTTGATTCTCTCATACGACTCTCTGAGGCGCTCGGCACTTATCTTGCCTGCATTCACGGCATCTACAATCATCTGCACCACCCTGAACGGACGGTCGGGCTCGTAGCCGGTGGTGATGTTGTTGCCCATCACCAGCATGTCGGCGCCGGCGTTGATGGCAAGTGCAATAGCATCTTCAATAGCATAATTGTCGACAATGCCTTGCATATACATGTCGTCGGTGAGAATCACGCCCTTGAAACCCAAGCGGTTGCGCAGCAGCCTGGTGAGCATGTTGTGCGACAATGTAGCCGGCAGTTCGGCATCCAGTTGCCGATTGAAGATGTGCGCCGTCATCACAGCATCAATCTTGCCACGGGCAATCAGTTGCCCGAACGGGTGCAACTCGCTTGGCAACCAAGTGTCGGTGACGTCGGTAAGCCCGTAGTGAGAATCGGAGGCACTGCTGCCATGCCCCGGAAAATGCTTCACCGCACACGCCACGCCGGCAGCATGATGTGCATCGATAAACCACTCGGCATTCTGCGCCACCACCGCCGTATCGGCCGAAAAGCTGCGCCCAAGCTGCCCTATCACCGGGCATTCGGCGTTGACGTTCACATCCACATCGGGCGCAAGATTCATATTCACACCCGACCACGCCAGTTCATCGGCCATCAATCGGGCATAATGCATTGTGGTGTCGCGATTGTTCACCTCGCCCAAATGGCGATGGCTCACCGTTGGTTCATAGCCATATTGCGGCTTCAGGCGCGCCACTCGTCCGCCTTCCTGGTCGAGTGCGATGAGCAACGGCTCGCTGCTGTAGCTGCGCAACCGGCTGGTGAGTTGCCGCAGCCGCTGGCGCGTGGTGATGTTGCGCGAGCCCAGTTGCTTGGTGCCTGTGAGGTCGACATCAAACAATATTATTCCACCAACGTGCAAATCGCGCACATAGCGCACTGCATCGCTCTCCGGGGTGATGCTGTCGCCCTTGAAGCCCACCATCAGCATGGCGGCAGCATAGCGCCGCAGCAGCGAGTCGGGCACTGCCTGTTGCGCCACAGCTGCCATGGCAGCCGTCATCAGTGCCAATGCGATGTAAAATCGTAGTTTAATCATCTTTTTTCAATGTCATTTGGTTTTCCACACCCGTCTGCCCTATCCGAGCAAAGGCGTAGAGGTTTTTTGTATAGCATCAACAAAAATAGTGAAATTTCTGCACATTTTCATCCACCTTCAGCAACAAAATATTTGCCTCACATTGTTCATTGCCTCGCCAAATGCACTAACTTTGCATACATATTTATAATATAATTGCTATGAAACAGAAACCTCTGGTGGGAATATCCGATAATTACGGCGAAGAAGGTTGGCACAACCTGAAGGTGGAATACGTTAGCGCATTGGCTGCCGCCGGTGCCTTGCCGGTGATTGTGCCGTTCAGCCTCGATGCCGATGTGCTTGCCGCTACGCTCTCGCGCCTCGACGCTCTGGTACTCAGCGGCGGTGGCGACTTAGCGCCCGAAACCTTTGGCGGTGCCTTCTCGCCTTATGCCCACAAGCCCAACCTGCCGCGCGACCACTACGACATCATGCTATATCGCCTTGCCTTGGCTCAACGCCTGCCTGTGCTTGGCATCTGCCGCGGATTGCAAGTGATTAACGTGGCATGCGGAGGCGACATCTATCAAGACCTGCCCCACGAGGTGGACCCCGCCATGACGCGCCACTCGCAACAGGCTCCCAAATGGCAGGGAGTGCACAGCATCACATTCGACGCCGACACCGCCACCGCCCGCCTTTTGCCACAACTGCAATTTATGTGCAACTCGTTTCACCATCAGGCAATCAGGCAGCTTGGCGACGACCTGCGCATCACCGCCACCTGCGACGATGGCGTCATTGAAGGCATTGAGCACATCAGCGCCGACGTCATTGCCGTGCAATATCACCCCGAACGCATGGCGTTGCCCGGTAGCGACCAACTAATATTTCTCAAAAACTGGGTGGACCACATCGGCTCAGCCAACCCGCCACGCTCAAAGGTGAACCGACATTGACGACTTCGAGGCAATATTGACCAAAAATTACGGACAACAGGACAAGCGCTCCACTCGTTCGTCACATCCCGTTTTCGGTGCGTTTAAGGCTCGCCATACCAAAAAATTAGGCGAAAACTATGCACAAAACACAAAATTTTGTGCAAAAAACGTTCTTTTGTCCCTGAAAATTTTTATTTTAGAATAATAATTAGTTACTTTGCACCGATAAAAATTAATTGCGAAGAAAACAACTAAAATTTATAACATTTAAAATTTAAGAATTATGTCTGAAATTGCAGAAAGAGTAACAGCTATCATCGTAGATAAGCTTGGCGTAAACGAAGCAGAAGTAAAGCCTGAAGCATCATTCACTACCGACCTCGGTGCAGATTCTCTTGATACAGTAGAACTTATCATGGAATTTGAAAAGGAATTTGGCATCACCATTCCTGACGAAAAAGCTGAAACTATTCAAACTGTAGGCGACGCAATCAACTACATTGAAGAAAACAAGTAAGACAAACTTTCTTTTATTTCCCGTAACTACGACTTTATGGAATTAAAAAGAGTAGTAGTAACAGGTCTTGGTGCTATTACTCCGTTAGGCAACGACGTTGCACAAACATGGGCAAACGCGTTGGCAGGAGTAAGTGGAGCAGGACCTCTTACTCATTTTGACGCCTCGAAGTTTAAGACACAATTTGCTTGCGAGGTGAAAGGATTTAATGCAGCCGACCACTTCGACCGCAAAGCAATCCGCACATTAGACCTCTATTCGCAGTATGCTCTCGTGGCAGCCACTCAAGCGGTTGAAGATGCGCAGATTGCCGAAGGTCTCGACAAAACCCGCGTAGGCGTTGTGTTCTGCGCAGGCATTGGCGGTTTGCACACGTTTGAAGAAGAAGCAGGCTACTATGCAAAGAACGAGGAAAACGGCCCGAAATACAACCCATTCTTCATTCCTAAGATGATTGCCGACATCGCTGCCGGTCACATCTCAATGAAATATGGCTTCCACGGCCCGAACTACGGCATCGTATCGGCATGTGCATCATCAACCAACGGCATAATTGACGCATTCAACTTGGTGCGTCTGGGCATGGCTGAAGTGATGGTTACAGGTGGTGCCGAAGCAGCCCTTTTCCCTGCTGGCGTAGGCGGTTTCAACTCGATGCACGCCCTCTCAACCCGTAACGACGACCCGATGCACGCTTCGCGTCCATTCAGCGGCTCGCGCGACGGCTTCGTGATGGGCGAAGGCTCTGCCGCTCTCATCCTCGAGGAATATGAGCACGCCAAGGCTCGCGGCGCTAAGATTTACGCCGAAGTGATTGGCGGCGGCATGAGCGCCGACGCTTACCACATCACTGCCACTCACCCCGAAGGCCTCGGTGCCCGTCTGGTGATGGAAAATGCTCTTAAAGATGCTGGCATCAAGCCTGAAGATGTTGACTACATCAACGCTCACGGCACTTCAACTCCGGTTGGCGACGTTTCGGAAATCAAAGCCATCAAGGAAGTGTTTGGCGAACACGCCTATAAGTTGAACGTAAGCTCAACAAAGTCGATGACCGGCCACTTGCTTGGCGCTACCGGCGCTCTCGAAGCATTGTTCTGCGTTAAGTCGGTTCAAGAAGACGTTGTGCCTCCTACAATCAACCACGTTGATGGCGACAACGACGAAAACATCGACTACAACATGAACTTCACGTTCAACGAGGCTCAACATCGCACTGTCGACGTTGCCCTCTCGAACACTTTCGGCTTCGGTGGTCACAACGCTTGCATCATTGTAAAGAAGTACAAAGAATAAAATTCAGCACAAGTGCTTAAGGATATTCTCACAATGTTAAGGCTCCCTTTCTTAAAGGAAAAGGAGCTTTACGTTTTTTGCCACCACATGCTCGGATTCTATCCCGGCAACATCGAGCTGTATAAACTGGCGTTTGTGCATCGCTCAATGTCAACCAAGTCGCAGCTGGGATGGGTGAACAACGAGCGCCTCGAGTTTCTTGGCGACTCCATCCTCGACAGCATTGTGGCCGACGTGCTCTACAACGCCTTTCCCAAGCGCCGCGAGGGATTCCTAACCTCCACCCGCTCGAAGATTGTGCAACGCGAGAGCCTCAACCGCGTGGGCGAACGCCTCGGGCTGCCGCAGGTGGTGAAGTGGTCGCAAAAGTCGCAGAGCCACAACAGCTACATCTTTGGCAATGCCGTGGAGGCGCTTGTTGGCGCCGTTTACCTCGACAAAGGCTACGAGCGCTGCTTCCGCTTTGTGAAAGAACGCATACTCGATGCCTACTTCGACCTGCGCAACGTGGCAAAAACCGAAATCAATTTCAAGTCGCACCTCATTGAATGGAGCCAAAAATACCACATCGCCGTCGACTATCAAACGTCGAACGTGGAATACGACGAGCAAAACAGCCCCGTGTTCCATACCACAGTCACCATAGGCGGCATTGAAGTGGGCAAAGGCAAAGGCTATTCAAAGAAAGAGTCGCACCAACTGGCTTCGCAGGACGCTCTCAACCACATCAACGGTAGCCGCGAATTGCGTGAAACGCTGCTTGCCACTGTGGGCGAAGACAGCGCTGCCGACAGCATCAAAGAGGAAATACGCAAAGAGGACGTTGTAAACGCTGCCGAGGCTATGGCTATTGCCGAACTCGAGCGCGAGGAGCGCGAAGCCAAAATAAACGCCGACGCATAAAAGCTACACCTCTGCTCTCATCATCAACACCACGCTCTGCAAAGCGATTCCACGCCAATCGCCTTGCAGGGCGTTTCTTTTCACCTCATATCCAGCTGCTCGGCTGAAGCTTGCATGCGCCCGCCGACCTCTCGCAGAAATCGCCAATTGGATGATGAGGGTGTGTAGGAGCGTATGGCAATACACTCTAACAAACACGCGGCAGAGTGTGGCGTCTCTCTCGCAGATTGCACATAACGGGGAAATATAACAAGCACCGGAGGTGCTTGACCATGCTTAACCGCTGGCAAGCCCACAAGGGCGCAGCCTGCGGAGAGGTGGCACCAATAATAATGTGCCTCGAAGTGGCACAACA
>SFEA01000047.1 GCA_004557385.1 Bacteroidales bacterium | reverse complement strand
CATGATGGCGAATAGCCCCAATTAATGAGCCTCCTGTCAACGTATAGTTGATATTGTTTTTTATGCAAAAATCATGCACTGCTTGCATAATATCGAGTTGTATTGTTTTCAACTCTGTTTCATTAATTTCTTTCATATCAGATACCGAAAATTTGTTTGTTTTCTTTAACTTCAACCATAGCTCTCAACACAAAAAAATCAGATGGGGTTGTGATTTTAATATTCTCAATTGGACCGATTACACTTTTGAGATTATATCCATAGTACCTCATCAAAGAACTGCTGTCGGCAAAATCTGTTTTCTCTTCAGATTGGGCTTTTCGATGTGCATCAATTATATCCGATAAATAAAAAGATTGAGGTGCTCTTGCTAAGAAACAGCATTTTCTATTTGGTGTTTCAATATCACCGTTTTCATGTTCTATAATTATCGATTCAAATGCAGGTGATACAGTTATACAAGCGCCATGGCTTTTTACTGTATCAATATTGTCTGTAATAGTTTGGGCATTGATTAATGGTCGAACTCCGTCATGAATCAAAACAATGGAATCGCTTGAATTTGACATTCTTTCAGCTTGAACAAGTCCATTGTATATTGACTCTTGTCCATTTTTGCCGCCAGGGACTATATCAACAACCTTGTTGATTTCAAACTTTTTTACCAGTTTATGAAGATAAGGTTTCCATTCTTTAATACAAGAAACTACAATTGCATCAATGTCAGGATGCTGCTCAAATACTTCTAATGTATAAATAATAATAGGTTTGCCATTTAATTCCAGAAATTGTTTTGGACGAGAAGCAGATTGCATCCTACTTCCAATTCCTCCTGCAAATACTATAGCGATATTCATATTGAAGTGTAATTAACGTGTAAATTATGTTATGTGTATATGTTTCAACTAAACCATATATTTAGCCGACGTCTCGGGGGAAGCGGTGGGGCTTGCCTCGGGGGATATGTTGTTTTGTTCGGTCATTTTTTTGTTTCTTCGTGCGGTGTGGTGTGGGCCTCACACAGATTGAGCGGGTATATATGATGTTGTCAAGCGGTTGTGGATGATAATCAAATTAATCTGATGTATCTGCGTGAACCTGCCAGTAAATCTCACACAGATTGAGCGGATATATATGATGTTGTCAATCGGTTGTGGATAATAATCAAATTAATCTGATGTATCTGCGTGAACTATTTTGAACGGGGCGGGTTAGTCTTTTGTATAGTAGGCGTTGTCGGAGCCGGATGAATGGTATCCGTAGCCGTATCCGTAGCCGTATTTGTAGCCTTGACGGTATCCGTTTCCGCTGGCGTTCACCTGTGTTGCGTTGAGCACGAGTGCCATATTCTTGAGGCGGTTGGCACGGTAATCGGCTTCGAGGGTGTGGAGCATGCTGCGTTCGAGCAGACCGGCGCGAATTACGAACACGGTGCGGTCAACGTGGTTCTCGATGATAGAGGTGTCAGCCACGAGGTTCACCGGCGGGGTGTCGATGAGGATGTATTGGTAGCGGCTTCGCACCTCGTCGATGAGCTTGCCAAAGAGCGGGCTGCCGAGCAACTCGATGGGGTTGGGCGGTATTGCGCCCACGGGTATGTAGTCGAGGCCTCGGGTTGCATGGTGGTGAATGATGGCGTTTACGTCGGTGGTTTGGGCGGTGAGGTAGCTCGACAATCCGAGACCTCCCAATCCGAGCGCCTTGCTCATTGAGGCGTGGCGCAGGTCGGCGTCGATAACCAGCACGCTTTCGCCCTTGATGGCGAGGCTGACGGCGAGGTTAAGCCCCACGAATGTCTTGCCCGAACCGGGGTTGTAGGAAGTGATTGCCATCACGTTGTGGGGGTTGTTGCCCACGAGGAAGCTGAGGTTGGTGCGAAGTATGCGGAATGCTTCGTTGATGATGTTTCGGTTGCCGTCAGCCACCACAATGCTGTGGAACACGTGCTTTGGTTTGGGCTGCCAGAAGTGGCGACGAGGGGCGTTGTCGGGGATTTCGGCGAGGAAAGGCATAGTGATGATGCCATCGAGGTCCTTGCGTCCGCGCACCTTGTTGTTGAAGTTTTCGAGGAGGAAAATTATGCCTACGGGAATGAGCAATCCCAGCACGAACGCCACGAGCAGAATGTTGCGCTTGATGGGCGCAGTGGGCAGTTTGCTGCCGTGAGGCGATGCCACGATGCGGGTGTTGTAGGCGGTGAATGCCTGGTTGAGCTCGTTTTCTTCGCGCTTTTGCAGCAGGAAGAGGTAGAGGCTTTCTTTCACCTTCTGCTGGCGTTCAACCGAGAGGAGGCTCTTGGCTTGGGTTGGGTTGGCTTGAATTCCCGAAGCGGCGCGGGCGCTGTAGCCCTGCATGCTTTGAATCTGCTTAGAGAGCGAGTTCACCACGTTGTCGAGGCTTTGAGTGATGGCTTGGCGCAGCGCAATGAGCTTGGCGTCGAGGTCTTTCACATAGGGGTTTTCCACCGAGCCGTTGGCGGCATAGTTGTTGCGTTGCAGCAGCAGGGTGTTGTATTCGTTTATTTGGCCCTCCACGCCGGCATCCTTTAGCCCGGTGTTGGCAGGGAGGATGCTGAACGAGCTCACGTCGTTGCCGCCGCGAATGCTCGAGCGTATGGTTTTTGCCATATACATCTGGTTGTTGAGGTCCATCATGTTTTGGGTGGCTTGGCTTGCCTCCTGCATATACATTGCTCCGGCAGCCTTGACGTCGGGCACCATGTTGGCGCTCTTGTAGGAGCTGATGTCGGCATCCACGTTGCCGAGTTCGCTTTCAATCACTCGCAGGCGCTCGTTGATGAACTTAGATGTTGACACGGCAATCTGGTTTTTGTCCTCCACCCAGTGCTCGTTGTACACGGCAATGAGGGTGTTGATGAAGTCGCGAGCGCGGTTGATGTTCACGTCGTTGTACACGATGTCGATAACGGTGTTTTTATCGCTGTTAATGTTCACCGAGAGGTTGGCGAGAGCAGCATCGACAGCCGACGATGCGGTGAGCTTGTTGACGTAGATTTTGCTCACCGAGCCATCGTGCTTGTAAGCCGACGGCATGATTACTATGGCGCCGGCTGGCGTCTTGACGGGTTGGGCAATCTTGCCGGAGAACGAGCCGTCGATTTCTTCGCCGTCAAGCACGAGGTGGTCGATGGTCACCGCCTTAGCGGCGCCGAGAGTGACGGCAAATGAACAACTTTGGTCGTCGCCCACGTTAGCCATCGAGGCGATGATGGGGCACGATTCGCCGTAGAGCGTTGTGGGGTGGAATGTGCCGTCGGTAGAATAGCGCACGTCGAGGTTGATGCGCTTGATGGTTTCGAGCACCACGTCGGGCGACTGGAACACCTGCACTTCGTTTTTCACGTTGCTGTTAGTCACGCCCAGACCCATATCGGAGAACGCCGAAGCCACGTCGCTCGACATCGAGCCGCCCTTCGAGTCTTCCTTAATCATCACCGATGCCTGCTGGGTGTAGGTGGGTTCGGTGCGCAACAGATAGATGGTGGCGAGGCTTAGGCACACGAGCACTGAGAGGGCAAACCAGCGCCAGTTAGCCGCGCAGAGATACCATAGGTCGGTAAGAGTTATCATGTCGTCCTGCTGATGGACGTTGTTTTCGATATTTTCTGCCATATTATTAAGAATGTTAATCTTTTATGAGTTTGTGGGGTTTTACTTGAAGATGAGCACAGCCACCGAAGTGAGCAGCGAAGCCAGCGAAATCCAGAACGAGGTGCTGAGCACGTTGTTGCCGTTTACGGTGCTTTGGCGGGCGCGCATATCGTTAGGAGCCACGTACACCATATCGCCTTGCTGCAGGTTGAACACCGGCGAAGACGTGAGCGACTGGGCATTGCAGAGGTCGATTGTGAATACTTGTTTCTGATTGCCCACGTTGCGAATCACCTTCACGTTTTCGCGACGGCCGTAGATGGTGAGGTCGCCGGCAACCGAAAGCGCATCGAGAACGGTGAAATTGTCGCGGTCGATGGCGTAACGGCCCGGACGAGTTACTTCGCCCAGAACGCTTACGGCGAGGTTGGCATATTCAACAATCACCACCGGGTCGCCCAGCTTGCCGCTCTTGAGGATTCGGTTTTTCACATCTTCAGCCACCTGAGGGCGCGTCATTCCGGCGATATGCAGCTTGCCAAGCATAGGGAAATCGATGTCGCCGTTAGCGTCGACGGTATACACCGAGATGCCGCTGCTGGTGTTAGAGGCGTTGCTGCCGATAGCCGTAGAGCCTTGGCCGAGGCGGTTGGAAACGTAGGGCAGGTTGAAAGGCATAGCCAGCTCGGAGTTGTAGCTGTTTACCACAATCGACAGTTTGTCGCCCGGCTGCACCTTTATCTGGTTGTCATCAGCGAGGCTGAGCGTGGTGCCGTTGTTCACGTCCTGAAAATATTCAATCTGCTTTGGCGCGCTGCACGAAGCAAGAATCGTCACAGCCGCAGCCATAAAAATGTGTTTAAGCTTCATTTGATGATATAAATGTATGATGTAGTGATAATTATTTCAATTTGTAGTTGCGCCGATGCCATCATAAATTGCCCTGATAGGCAATGGTGAACATAGCGCCAAAGTTTTTGCCGTAAAGGCTTCCGCGGTCAGCCGCCAGTTGGCATTTCGAAACCAGCCCGGCTAACGGAGTGCGGTAGGTTGCTTCGGCAAACGCCGAATAGGAGCGGAGCGCATGCCGACGAGGAGCGTTGTACGTGCCCAGCGCGCGGCGGAAATTGCCTAAAAGGCGATAAGAAACGGCTCCTGACAAATTGCCGCTCACACCCACATGCACGCCTTGAATGCGGTTGTCGCGAAAAGCTGGTGTGCCATTTGTGTTGTAAAGCGCCGATTTGAGCATCGGTGTACCAATTGACATGCAACGGTACTGATAGCCTTGCCCTTCGTGGTTATAATAGTTGTCGCAACCCGAGGCTCCGTTAGGAATCTTGTCGCGGTCGGAAATCGAGCCGCTATAGTCCTTAAACTGAAACGTGATGGTTCCGCTTTGGTTTCGGGTGTCGAGGTATTCAATCACCACGCCGTTGACGAGCGATTTCCTGCCCGAAGAATATTCAATACCCCACAAACCGTCGAATCCGTTCATTTTGCCAATTCCCGAACCATCTTCCCATGGCGACTCGTAGTAGGCTTTGAGATGCGAGCCGTTTTTGAAACGGTAGTTGGCAGCGATGTCCCAAGTGCCGAGGCTGTTTCCTTCGAGAAACAGAAGGTCGGCAGCCGAAGAGCCACCGGCGCCAGGCACCAAAGTGTGTACAAACGACTTGAATGTCACACGGTTTTTGAAATCGCCGGTCCATTTGCCGCGCGAATAGTTGGCAGTGGTGTTGCCAAAAACCATCACAGCCTGCATGCCAATTGTCAGGCAAAGCGGTTTGTCGGGGCGAGAGCGCAAATAGCAGCGCTTATAGTTGTAGAAATAACTTTTGTTATATCCACCCGAAATTCGGTTGAACTGCCGGCTTTGAATGCCGTTGTCGCAAGCATAGGCGATGCTGTATTCGCCATTGATGAACACGTTGCCGCGCGTGAAGGGCAGAGGTTGAAAGTCAATCAAGCCCATTCTCGCCTCAGGCATCGGGTTGATATTTCCCGAGAAAGTTAGGTCGCCGCTGCTAAGACTGTGGTTCACAATCAGCGATTCGTGCTCTTTTGCTCCTATGGTGAGAAACACAGAGCGATATTTCACGTCGGCAAACAACTGGTGGATTCGGAATTGGTTGATTTTGGCATTGTGATAGGCAATTTCGTTGCCATCGTGCCGCAAATATTCAGCCGAACCTGCATATCCACCCACTAAATCGACGCCAGCGCCAAAACTGAATCGGCTTGCAGTGTCTAGAGGCATTGCCGCCGATAGCCGTAGGTAAGCCTCGCGACTTTGGGTGTTCATTCCATGATTGTTGCTGCCGATGTAGTAGGGCGAAGTATTTCCGCTTGAAGCAACAACCGTGGTTTGAGCTTTGTAGTAAAGTGTTCTGTCGGAGGCAAATGCGTTAGTGATAACAGCAAGTGTAGCCAACAACAATAACCTCATTTATTTTGTTTTAATTTAAAAATATATTCAACGCCATCGGTTGAAAAGGTCCAAGTCATGTGTCCGGACCCAGCGTCAGCCACGCTGACGTGATTGTCGCCGGCAACCATGTGCGACGACTTTAAAGGAGCATATTCGGGCATACCGAAAGTTATCACCAGGTTGGGCCTCGAAAAAGCGAAAGTGCCCAAGGTGCCACGGCTGCTGCCCATGTCTTCGTCAATCACTTCGGTGACACGCACCGCATAGTTTTGGAATGAGAAGTAAAGATTTCCGTTGTAATCATTGTCGGGCGAACCGTCGATGACAATGTCCTCAACGCGCCATTGTCCCCACAAGCCGTCGAGGTCGCCACCATTTGTGGTGCAAGAAGCGGTACCTAACACGAAGGCTGCAAGAAAGCCAATTAAAAGGCGCTGCCTAATGTCCCAGGCGGTTATTTCTTTTCCCAATTTTCTTTCTTTGCCAAAATTTTGTTGAGGATGCCGTGGCCGATGTAGTAGAACACCAAGTCGCCTGCTACCAGCACATTAATGTTCAGCAAATTGGCGAGTTCGAAGTTGGCAAGCGCGATAAATATTGCAAAAAGTATGATTGACACCATAGTAGTGCGTTGCGAAATTCCGCAGCGCATGATTTTATGGTGAATGTGGTTCTTGTCGGGCAGGAACGGGCTGCGGTGCTTGCGCAAGCGATGAATGTAGACGCGAATGACATCGAAGCAAGGCACGATGAGCGGAGCAAAAGCCATGACAAATGCGTTGGGCACAAACGCGTTAGTGTCGGGCACCTGATTGAGTTTCAGGCTCAAGAAGCAAAGGAAGATGCCCAGCGTGAGCGAGCCGGTGTCGCCCATGAAAATCTTTTTCTGCTTTTCGGCTTTTCCAAACACATTGTAGTAGTAGAATTGAATGACAGTGCCAAGAACCGAAAAAGCGATGAGCGCATATATGAACAAGCCCAGGCAGAAAAATATCACGCCGTAATAGGCAAATGCCACTATGCAAAGGCCCGAAGCCAAGCCGTCGACGCCGTCAATCAGGTTTATTGCATTGGTTATGAACACAATTGCAACAACCGTGACAAAACCGCCAAAATACGGGTTGACCTCATATAATCCAAAAAGTCCGTGGAAATTGTTGATATAAAGCCCCGATGCAACGATTAGCAGAGCCGAAAGTGCTTGCACTACAAACTTTGCCTTATAGCGCACCCCAATCAAGTCGTCGGCAATACCCACAATATATATTAGCATCAGCGCACAAAATCCGAAGCAGAATTGCAAGGCGTCAGCCGAAATCTGCTCCATGAAAAACTTGTTGCTGCCCAAAAGGTTAATGCCAAGCACGAAGAACACCGAGAAAAGTGTCACGAGCTTGAAAGCAATGCCGCCGAGGCGCGGAACTGCACTGGTGTGGATTTTGCGTTCGTCGGGAACATCAAACAGATTCTTTCGAAATGCAATCAAAAGAATTTGTGGGATGATGATACCAGCAAAAAATACACTAATCAAGAATGCAATGGCCATGTCGTATGCCATAGATTGAATCAGGTCTGCACTATAATTCATCATATTGTGGGAGTTTAAAAATCCCCCCCCCCATGAATTTTAGCTATAAGAGGATGGGAGGGCTAAAATACTATTTTTTCTTTACAACGAAACTCTCTATAAGAATTGCTTTGAAATCAAGGGTTAGAAGTTGCTAATAAGATGCTTATATGCAATTCTTGGGGTCGTTGAATTACATCTAATAAGCTGTATTCCAACGTGTTGCGAAGGTGTATCAAAATATGTTGCCAAAACCAATGAATACACAATTGATTCGGCATTGCAAAGATACGTAATATTTTTTATATAATGTGAAAATATTTGAATTTTTTGGTAGGCATTTAAGTATTTAGCAGGCAGTTAGTGGTTTATAGAACGATGCTACTACCGTAGAAGATACGCAAACGAAAGAAAAATGAAAAAAATATCATAAAATTATTTTAAAAATATTGTGGTATTAATGAAAATGTTTTAAATTCGCAATGTTATTTATTAGCAAATTTTAGTAATTCAATAAACCTTTATCTTGATTTAATGAAGAAAATTTTAATTTTGGCACTTGCGCTGGCAAGCGTGGGTGCAGCCCAAGCCGAAAGCTTCAAGGAAGGGCGTCTGAGCAATTTTGTTCGGCTGACAAACGGAGGAGGGCGATATGAAAACGCCCGTTGGTCGCCTGATGGCAAGCGCATTGCCTTTACAAACTATGGTTACGACAACTTGTATGTGATTGACAGCGATGGCAAAAACCTGAAGCAGGTGAGTAGTCAGACTGGTGTTGGTTTTGGTTTTGAATGGGGAAAGGATTCCAAGCAAATTGTGGCGAGAGAGCGCATCAAGGCAGATAAAGCCAAGGGCATAGCACACCGTTCGTCGGTGTGGAGCATAGGCATTGACGGAAAGCGTGAACGCATCATTGCCGAGCGCACACGCCTCAGCGTAGCCGACCGTCGAGCCAACGCCCGTTATATGTCAATTGTTCAGCCGAGTGGCGTAGCGCTGTCGTGTGAACCTGCCGGACTTTATGTTATTGATTCGAAAGGCGTGAAAAAGCTCATCAACAAGGGGGCGTCGTTTTGCGCCGTTTTGTCGCCCGACGGTACGAAGGTGGCGTTTAATCACGGCAATAATGTGTGTGTGATAGCCATTGACGGCAGCGGCAAGAAAGTGCTCGACCGAGGCTTCAACCCATGCTGGGTGAACAACTCGCAGATTGTGTACGAAAAAAGCACTGACAACGGCCACACCTACACCTCGAGCGACATTTTCATGATTAACGTCGACGGCAGCCGCTGCAAGGCGCTTACCGCAACCGACAACCGCATGGAAATGTGCCCCAGCGTGAGCGCCGACGGCAATAAGATTGTGTTCACATCGTTCAACGACGGGCAAGTGTATGTTGCCGATTTCAAATGATTTAATGCTATGAAAAGGACTTTTTATTCGATAATGGCAGCAGTTGCCATGCTGCTTGTGCCTTCGATGGCAAAAGCCAATTGGAGTGATTATGTGATTATTCTTGACCCCGGACACGGTGGCGACGACCCCGGAGCAGTTTACAACGGCAGTACGCAGAACAACTGCACCGAGTCGTGGCTCGTGCTTCAGTGCGCCAGCAGTGTGTATAACACGCTCACCAGCCTGGGAGCCAATGTGTATATGACACGATTCGAGGACGATTTTAGTGGCGAAATCGACTTGTCGCCACGCCGCGCATATTGCTACACCTACGATTCCGACGTATTTGTTTCGTTCCACCTCAATGCTGCCAATGCCTCGGCGCACGGCACCGAGACGTGGTATTACTACGACGGCAGTTACAGTCTTGCCTCGTGCGTGCAAAACGGTTTGATAAACAAATTCGGCGAAGTGGATGGCACAGGAGGCTATGAGATGATTGACCGCGGAATAAAGAATAACGGCTGGACCGTGATTACGGCAGGCGAGGCCTATCCATCGGTGCTCACCGAGGGTCTGTTTATCGACTGCTGGAGCGATTGGCAACTCATACAGGATGCGTCGGGCACCGGCTTCAAAGCATGGGTCGACGGTCACCTCAAAGGCATATACGATTATTTGAATTACTACGGCTACTATTCGGTTACCGAGCCTCCGTATGGCGGTGGCGGTGGCGGCACCGCCAATGTGCCTTACATCGAATCGAGCACCGACAACCTTTATCTGGAATGTGAAGCCGGTTCGTCGACAACCGAATCGTTCACCCTCAGCGGCAATCTGCTGAATGCATGGTGCACGGTTACTCCATCGGCAAGCTGTGCCGGCATCTTCAGCGTTTCGCCGAGCGGAATCGTGGTGGATGGTTATCCAAACTATAACTTCCTCGATGGCAACCCGACGGTGACTGTCACATTCACGCCTCCGGCTTCGGGCGAATACACCGGTGAGGTGACGTTTGCCAGTGTGGGTACCGATGGAAATGCAGTGACAAAGACCGTGACACTCACTGGTAAGGCAGTGACACCGCCGTTGACATTCAATGAGGCATGGAATTGCAGCGAAACCCGAAGCTCTCTCGAGCAGTTTGGCTGGGATGCCTCGAAGGTGCGCAATATGGATTTCTACGACGGCAAGCTCTATATGGTGTATGAGCAAAAATATGTGAAGGTGGTGGATGCCCGCACCGGCAGCTGGCTCTACGACCTGAACAGCACCGGCGTTGAAGGCGGATTGGTGGCTCTTGCCGACGTGCGAGCTTTCGATGGAAAGATTGTGGGCTGCAACATTGGTGGCTTGGATGCTTCGGGCAACACCCACGACTTGCGAATCTACGTATGGGAGAACGCCACCGATGCTCCAAAGGTGACAGTGATTAGCTACAACACGCTCAAGGATAACAACATAGTGCGCCTTGGCGACTATGTGGAAGTGGGCGGTGCCTGGACGGGCGTTGACGGCAGCCGATTGATTTTCGCTTACGATAACTATGGCAAGGTTGACGGCGTTACCGGTGGAACACACATCATCGAATTCCCTGTGGCTAACGGCGAAATAGGTGTTACGCCATCAAAACTTGTTGAAGTTACCGCCGCCGATGGCACGCGCCTGTATTCAAACTCGTCGATTCGTGCTTATCCCACCGGTTACGGTTACATGCTCAACGGTTCGGGCTGCACCCCTACAAAGATTAAGAACGACGTTCGTGTCGACTATATGTCGGGCTTTAAGACTTGGGGTAATGCCTATCGCCAATTTGAGTACGATGGCAGCACCTACGGCTTGCTTCTCGACTACAACGATAAGCGCTATTCAACCACCGATGCCAACGGCAATCCTGCTCAAACCACCGACGATGCAGCACTCAACATCACCGGCGGCCATATGAAGCTGGTGCAGGTGCAATATGCTCCAAACGATTGGACTTACACCTTCTTCTCGCCCAAGTATGTTGCTTCGTATCCGAGCGACGGCTTGTCGACCACCCGACGCAACACAAACTGCACTGGCAACGTGCTCGTGAACCAATACAGCGACCGCAGCATCGAGGCATGGTTGCTCTCAACAAATCAGGGTATAGCCTATTTCTATGCCGGCGAAAAGCCCGAAGTGAACAGCATCGACGATGCGGCAGCTGAAAGCCGCGCTTATGCATGGATTGAAGGCGAAACACTCTATGTGAAGGGTGTAGATGCTGCACGCATCGAGGTTTACTCGGTGTATGGTGCAAAGGTTGCCGAGCGAGTTGGCGCGCAACAGGTGGCACTCAATGCTGCAGCAGGTGTCTACATCGTGCGCGTGGCTGATGCCCAAGGAAAGATTTCGGTGGCAAAGGTGCTGAAGAAATAACACGTCGTCGCTAAAGGCGCCGTGGCAATATATCACATCGGCTGGGGCTTGGTTGCTTCAGCCGATGTTTTTTTGTGGTGAAGGGAAGTCAGATGGCTGCCGATGGCTTCCGCATGAACGAAAATGCCCAAAGTGCGGCAAAGGTGATAGCGCCGTTTAGCAGCAGCAGTTCGTAGCCGAAGGTGTAGCCAAACAGGGCATAGGAGGCTTTCGCAATGCCCAGGCAAAGCAGCGGAGCAGCTACGGCAATGTAAGGCGTGGCGCCGTCGAGCACATGCCGGCGAGTGAACAGCCCGTAGGCAAATAGCCCAAGCAATGGCCCGTAGGTGTAAGATACAATCGTGTATATGGCGTCGAGGAGCGACGTTGATTGAGCATATCGGAAAACCAAAATGCACGCCACAAACAGTGTGCAAATGCCAAGGTGGGCACGGCGTCGCAGCCGCTCGTCGGTGGCTTGCCGGCGTATGTCGATGCAGTAGGTGGTGGTGAGCGATGTCAATGCCGAATCGGCGCTGCTGAACGATGCCGACACAATGCCCAGCGTGAACAGCACTTGTGCCCACAATCCCAGTTTGCCCGTGGCGGCAAACATTGGCAGCAGTGTGTCGGTGTTTTCGGGCAGTGGCACATTGAGGTTGGCGGCAAGCATAGTCAGCAGCACGCCCAGCGAGAGGAAAAGCAGGTTGACGGGCACAAATGCCAAGCCGTAGCAGCACATGTTTTTCTGCGATTCGCGCAGAGTGCGGCATGTGAGATTCTTTTGCATCATGTCTTGGTCGAGTCCGGTCATCACCACAACAATGAAGGCGCCGCTAATGAACTGTTTCCAGAAGTATTGCGTCGACATCCAGTCGTCGAAAACAAAAATGCGGCTGTAAGGATGCCGTGAAATGGCTTCGACAGCTTGCCCCGCAGTGAGGTTGAGTGCATGCAGCACCCCGAAGCAAATCAGCACAAGGGCAGCCAACAGGCAAGCGGTTTGAAGCACGTCGGTGAACACCAGCGCGCGTATTCCGCCACGGCGAGTGTACGTCCAAATCAGCGCCACCATCAGCGCCACGGTCAGGGCAAAGTTGATGCCAAGCGGCTCAAATATCAATTCGTGAAGCAGCATGCACACAACATAGAATTTCAGCGCGGCTCCAATGAGTTTGCTCGCAACGAAAAACGATGCTCCGGTGACCTCGCTTTTTCTGCCGAAACGCTCGCCAAGATAGCTGTAGATGCTGGTTAACTGCAGTTTGTAGTAGAGCGGCAGCAGCACAAACGCCACCACGGCATAGCCCAAAATAAAGCCCAGGCACGTCTGCAAATAGGTCATCTGCGAGCTGATGACCATGCCCGGAACGCTCACAAAACTGATGCCCGAAATCGATGCGCCAATCATGCCGAACGCCACCAAATGCCATGGCGACTTGCGGCTTGCGCCGAAAAACTCGCTGTTGCCCTCGGCACGGCTCACGGCACGGCTCACACCGTAGAGCAGCGCAAAATATAGTGCCAAAATCAAAAGTGTCGTCATATTGTGTGTAGTGGGTGCTGATAGTTGCTTGCCGGGAGAATTATAAATCGATGTGCTCGGGGTGGATGGCTTCGCCAAGGAAAATCGATGCCAAATCGCCGAACTTCTCAGCCGATTCGGTGGTGAGGTAGCGGCATCCGCCTCCCAGGCTCAGCCGTTGTTCCATCTCGCTGTGGCGCTCAAGGTAGTTGGCAAGGCTTGCTGCCACTATAGGGCCTTGGGCAATAATCTTCACTCCTTCGGGCATGTATTTCTCTATTTTTGGCAAAAGCAGCGGATAGTGTGTGCAGCCCAAAATCACGGTGTCGATAGCGCCGTCGTGGTGCAGAAGCTGGTCGATGTCCTTTTTCACAAAATAGTCGGCGCCATCGCCCTCGCTCTCCTTGTTTTCAATCAGCGGCACCCACATCGGGCAGGCATGGCCCACGGTGGTCAAGCCGTGGTGCAGCTTGCCTATCTCCATGTCGTACGATTGGCTTTGCACCGTCCCCGGAGTGGCAAAAATGCCTATGTGCCCCGTCGTCGTCATGCTGCCTACACACTCGGCAGTGGGGCGTATCACGCCCAACACACGGCGGTTAGGGTCGATTTTGGGCAGGTCGTTTTGCTGAATGCTGCGCAGCGCCTTTGCCGATGCTGTGTTGCATGCCAGTATCACCAGTTCGCACCCTTGGCCGAACAAATAGCGCACCGCTTCCAGTGTGAACCGATACACGATGTCGAACGAGCGGCTGCCGTAAGGCGCACGGGCATTGTCGCCAAGATACAGATAATCGTATTGCGGAATCACGCGCCTGATTTCTTTCAGAATCGTCAATCCGCCAAAACCCGAATCAAACACCCCGATGGGCGACTTTGCTGTGCAGCTTTCGTTTTTCATAAAATTTTTTTTTCGCAGTTTCACTGCAAAGATAGTGCAAAAGAATTGAACAAGCAATTGGTTGATTGCTCGAGTAGCATAGCTGCATATTAGGCGTACATCACAGCAGTAGATGGATGCTCAATTAATTATAAGGTTTTTATAAGAAAAATATTATAAATGCCGAAGCACTCATCTTGCTGCACCGATATTTTTGCTTTCACCTTTGTTTCCAGTTCCTTAACATCGCTTTCGCTTAGAGTTTTAGCAGTAATTTGAATTGAATTGCACGCATCGCCATCAAAATTCAGCAAAATCACCATTGGTTTGATGCCACAAACCGAGATTCGCTCGGTTTTGTGCAGCGCAATTGTGTTTTTGCCCAGCACATCGATGGCAATTAATTGGTTTTGCAGTGCAAATTCTTGAATTTGCGCTTGGCTTTTGCCAAACAGCGATTCAATTTGCACATCATTGTTTGCAAAACAATCGGCTGCTAAAAATGCAGCTAAAAAAACAAGTAAAAATTTCAGTCTCATAAACACTTGACTGCCAGCGATATTAACCGCGCGAGCGGTTACAGCTTTCGTAACCCCGCGTTGACGCCGTAGGCGGCTACGTGGGGACAGGCAGACGCTTCCTACAATCCCACAACCGTGGAGCGGTTGCAGGCCCAGCAAATCTGGTATTTTACCGAGAAAAGCGGACGTCGCACGAAGTGCGGTGCACGGTGCTTCAGCAATTTGACTGACCGCAAAATATCTGAATCTGCAACCGCTCCACGGTTGATATTATTGGGTTGCATCGTCTTTCCCCACGTAGCCGGCTGCACTACGTTTGCCGTCAACATGGGGTTATGCTAATTGCAACCGCTCGCGCGGTTGTGTCTCGGTTACTATACGCATATATCCGTAATTTCTGCGAGAGAGGCGTTACGACCACCGCATATGTTATGGAGTATATCGATATGCCCCTACAAACTAAGGCGGAATATTATATATTATTACTGTCCGCTAAACTTTTTTAGAATCTAAAAAATTAGGGCTGGCACCTATTGCAGGAGTCAGCCCTAAATGGTTACTTTGCTTTTGCGACAAA
>SFEA01000046.1 GCA_004557385.1 Bacteroidales bacterium | reverse complement strand
GCAGAACCCGCAGAGGAAATAATAAATCTGAATAATCAAATCAATCTGTGTGAGACCCAAACGCACCATCTTCGAGGGAACGCCCCTACAGAGCAAACGTATTGAAAACCAGTGATATTAACCGCGTGAGCGGTTACATCGTCAATAACCCCATATTGGCGCCATAGGCGACTATGTGGGGACCTGAAAGCGCCCAAGAAAACCACAACCGCGGCGCGGTTGCAGACCCGGCTGCTATGTGTAATTCGCTTCTTTCAGACGCCAAATGGTGGGTATGTTGGTGACTCGGGGTTACGCTGGCGCTCACCCCGGGCTAAGTGCCTCGCCTCAGTCGGTTCGGCGTCACATGCTTTGCATGACATCGCATCTTGTTTCGCATTTTGGCGAGAGGGGTTAGTGTGTGTTTGTAACGCTTTAGAAAATAAGTTAAATGAAACACCAAATGTTAAAATTTAAGTTTTGTGCTGAATTAATTTGTAGTTTTGTAAATAATTCTTAATTTTGCATCGATAACCGAAATCTTTTTTATGCCAAACGGGCTTATTGGCGATGAATTAAGGTGTAGCAAGCATGTTGTTTGTCGCGTGGGCGCAAAGGTGAATAAAAATGATGTCAGTACCAAAAAAACTAAACTAAACTAAACGAGACAATTTGAGACAACTAACTATTTTATAACTTAAATAAAATTCTATGGTTAAACATTTCAAACTATTTTCTGCGTTACTGGCGTTGGCAATGTCTACACCGGTGATGGCTTATGCAGCCGACTCAGCAGTGCCTGCTCCACAGAGCGCTGACCAGTCGAATGGTGTTTTATCAGGAGTTGTAAGAGATGCTGAAGATGTAATCATCGGCGCATCTGTTGTAGTTAAGGGCACAACCAAGGGCGCATCTACCGACCTTGACGGTGCATTTACAATCTCCGGCGTGGCACCTGGTTCCACAATTCAAGTTTCGTACGTTGGCTATAAAACACAAGAAATTGTGTGGAATGGCGGCAAACTTGACATTCTTCTTCAAGCCGGCGACAACGTGCTCGACGAAGTGGTTGTAACAGCACTTGGTGTTAAGCGTGCAACCAAGGCTCTTGGTTATGCAGTGACCGAGCTCAAGGGCGACGACCTTAACTCAAACCTCATCAACCCTGTGCAAGCCCTTCAAGGTAAGGTTGCCGGTGTTGATATCAGCAGTTCCGACGGTGGTATGTTCGGTGCTTCGAAGATTCTTATTCGTGGTGCTTCTACCCTCGGCAAAAACAACCAACCTATCTACGTAGTTGACGGTATTATCCTCGACAACGGTGTTGTAGCAAACGACGCTGACTGGGCAAGCGGTAACGCCAACTATGGTAACGAACTTAAGAACCTTAACCCTGACGACTTCGAAACCGTATCGGTACTTAAGGGTGCTGCTGCAACTGCTCTTTACGGTTCGCGCGGTTTGAACGGTGCTGTGGTTATTACCACCAAGAGCGGTAAAGGCTCGAAGGGCTTGGGTATCAATGTAACACAAACATTCGGTTTTGACCGTGTAACCGGCCAACCACACCTCCAAAACACCTTCACTGAAGGTATGATGCCTGCATATACTTCTGGTTCAAACATGTTCAACAACAACGAAATGTATTGGACAAATTCTGATGGCATTCCTTCTTATAAGGTGTTGGCTCAATATGGCGATTATGGTACTTCATTTGGTCCTCGCTTCTCTGATTTGCAAAAGACTTATGGCAAGTTGGAATGGTGGGATGGTTCAATCATTACTCCTCAAGCTTACAAGAACAACTTCAAGGATGCTTATGACACTGGTTTCAGCTCGAACACCAACGTGGCTATCAGCGGTGGCAACGACAAGACCACATTCTACACTTCGTTGTCGTATAAGTATGCCGAAGGTACATTGCCTAACAACAGCTTCGACCGTTTCTCATTGTTAGCTAAGGCTTCTCACAAGATTTCTGACGCTGTTGAACTTGAAGCAAGCGTTAACTTTGCTAAGTCAATGCCTCGCAATGCTCAAATGAACATTGGTGAATACTTCACAAGCGGTACTTGGGACCGTACTTACAACTCGGCATATTTCCGCGACAAGTATAAAGGCGAACACGGCGGTCTTGCAAGCTCAACTTACGGCGATAAGTATGCTTACGTTCCTGGTAGAGGAGTATGGTGGAGCATTTGGGAGAACGACTACTATCAAAAGGAAACAATCGTTCGTCCTGACTTGAAGGTTACTGCTCAAATCCTTCCTTGGTTGAAGTGGGTGACTGAAGGTAGCTACAACTACTACTATGTACGCAAAGAATCAAAGCAACCAGGTAGCGGTTACCAAAACAAGGGTGGTTACTACTCGATTGGTTTCACGCAAAAGGAACAAATCAATGCCAACACCAACTTTATGTTCGATTCTCAATTGAACGAAGATTGGCACATCAACGGCTTCTTGCGCTACGAATTGTATCACGACTACAGCATGGGCTTGAACTCATGGACAAAGGGCGACTTCATCGTGCCTAACCAATTCTTCTTGGGCAACGGTAGCAATGGTATCGGCACAGAGCAAAGCATTGGTGGCACCAAGACCATCCAAGCTATTGCAGCTCAATTCGGCTTCAGCTGGCGCGACCAAGTTTATGTTGACGTAACTGGTCGTAACGACTGGTCGTCGGCTCTAGTTTATGCCGATGGTCATGGTACATTCTCTTACTTCTATCCATCAATCAACGGTTCTTGGTTGATTCACGAAACATTCCGCGGCAAATTGCCATCATGGATTTCGTTTGCTAAGATTCGTGCATCGTGGGCACAAGTAGGTAACGACTGCTCGGCTTACTACATCAACTCGGCTTACTCGTTGAGTTCTTACAGCAACAACAGCTCAAGCTACTATTCACTCTCATTGCCAGACACTTCTTACTCGCAAGACCTCAAGCCTGAACGCAAGACTTCGTGGGAAGTTGGTATTGACTGGCGTTTCCTCGGCAACCGCATCGGTTTAGACGCTACATATTATAAGGAAAACACTAAGGACCAAATCATGACAGTGTCTATTCCTGGCGTATCGGGTTACAGCAGCGCACTTATCAACGCTGGTAACATCCAGAACCAAGGTGTGGAAATTGCTTTGAATACCACTCCAATCGAAACCAAGGACCTCACTTGGGATTTGAACTTCACTTACACCAAGAACAAGTCGAAGATTGTTGAACTTTCTGACCTCGTTGCAGATTATATTGGTCTTAACGGTTACACCAACTATGGTAACTTCCGTATCGGTTCGGTTGCTAAGAAAGGCGGCGAATATGGTTTGCTTCTTTCTGACTCGAATCCAAGAAAAGACTGGACTTACGACGAAGACGGCAAAATTATTGGTGGCTCGGGTAAGAACATTATTCTTTGGAACAACGACCAACGCACCGGTTACTTGCAACGTAATGGCAAGGAAGAAGAAGTTGGTACTATCCTTCCTAAGTTCTTAGGTTCGGTTAACACTTCAATCAAGTATAAGAGATTCACTCTTAGCGCAAGCTTCGATATGCGCTTTGGTGGTAAGGTTGCTTCTTACAACTCTCGTTATGGTACTGCTTATGGTTACACCGAAACTTCTCTTAAGTATCGTGGCGCAGAAAACGGTGGTATGACCTGGACTTCGGCATGGGACAATGAAACATACGACGACGGTTTCATTCCTGATGGCGTAATTCCAAAGGGTTCAAGCATCAAACTTCCTGGTGGTTCAACTTATACAGTTGGCATAGGTGCTGTTTCTGAAAACGGTGAAACTTATCAAGAACTCTACGACAAGGGCATTCTTGAACCACAACATGCTTCTACTTGGCACTTCAAGGTTAACAACTGGGGTATTGGTGTAATCAACGACAGTTGGTTCAAGACATTGAACTATATCGCATTCCGCGACCTGTCGCTCTCTTACTCGTTCAGTAACAGCATTGCAAGCAAGATTCATGCTAAGTCGTTGAACTTGACAGCTGCAGCTCACAACCTTGGCTATCTGCTTAACACAATGCCTAACAAGGAAAATCCTGAGGCTGTTGCAGGTACTGAAACTGCTGAGTTCCGTGTACGTCAATTCTCGGGTGTAACTACCAGCTTCACACTCACCATCAACGCTTCATTCTAATATTGTTTAACGGAATAAATTAATTAAGAATATGAAATTCAATAAAATATTATTAGCGGCTGCAATGACTTCGGTGCTGGCTATTTCAGCAACAAGTTGTTCTGACGACTATGCTGAATTGAATCAGAACCCTGCAAACGTGTCGAAAGCTGACCCTAAGGGTTTGATGACTCAAGCGATATTGAACTTCCAGCCAAACGACTACCTGATTTGGTACTATAACAATAAATATTATAGCCGTTGGACTCAAATGGGTGTTCCAACAAACAGCTACGACTCGGAATTCACCACAGTGGCTGAAACCGGTGGTCAGGGAAGCCAATACATCAGCACTTTGAAGTATCGCAACGAAATTCGCTTGTATATCCAAAACACAGGCGATGAATCACAACGTGGCTACGAAGCTGCTTGTACAGCATTGACTGTTTACCTTGGCATCTTCGACAGCGACATCTATGGCGCTCTTCCTTACACCGAGGCTTGCCGCTATAAGACTGACGGTATCCTCACACCAAAGTATGATATGGTTGACGAACTGTATGACACTTGGTTGACTGAACTCGACGAATGTATCGCTATCTTCCAACGCAGCGACATCGAAAACAGTGTTACTCAGGATATTGCTTACGCCGGCGACTGGAAGAAGTGGGCTAAATTTGCAAACTCTTTGAAGCTGAAGATTGCCGTTCGCTTGCTCGCTCAAAACAAGGATAAGGCCATCTCGATTGCAAACGCTGTTGCATCGTCGTCGGTAGGTTATATCGACTCGATGGAGGATGACTTGCGCTTCTGCAAAGCCACTGAAGCTAAGAGCGGTTCTGAAGACTATGTTTATGGCACCGGTAACGGTCTTACCAACATGGGTCTTAGCGCAAACGTATGTGACTTCCTGTTGAAGTCGCTCGACCCACGCGTGCGTTTCATCTACACTAAGAACGCATTCAACTCGAAGGTAGTTCAAGGCTTCATTGATAACAAGAAGTGGGACAAGGTGCCTGATTGCATCAAGGCAAACGTTGTTCTTGACGATCAAGGCAACTTCAAGGAATGGGGCGGCCTCGGCGAACCTTGGGTACGCTACTATGGTCTTCCAATTATTATTAATGGCCGTAACAATCCTGACTATACTCAGTACTTCAGCTATGGCACTGACTATAACTTGCCAGCTGGCGACTCTGAAAAGGGTTACTATCCATTCTCTTTGCAACAAGAAGAAATGAAGCGTGGTAAGGTTGACTTCACAGTTCCTACTGTAGGCATCAACGTAATTCAAGACACCGACAACAACCCATTGTACACTATGTATTTGACTGCTGCTGAAGTTAACTTGTATCTCGCTGAGCTTAAGCTCTTGGGTGCAAACCTTCCACAAAGCGCCGAATACTACTACAACCGCGGTGTTCGCTTCTCGGTTGAAACTTACGATGCTCTTGCAGCCGCTAACAAGATTCCTTACTACGGAACTACTTACGACTACGACAAGAACGAAGTATCTATCGAATTGAAGAAGGGTGAACTCGATGCTATGATGGCTACTGAAACTGTTAAGCTCACCGGCTCGAAGGCTGAACAACTCGAAAAGGTTTACTTGCAAGAACTTATCCACTTCTCGCTGCAAATCGACGACCAATTCGTAACAGCACGTCGCTCGGGTTATCCAAGCTACACTTCTACTTTGTTGCCAATGGTTAGATTTGCTGAAGTTGTTCCAGAAGCTATTCCACGTCGTTTCGAATTCGGTAAGCCAAGTAAGACCGAAAAGATGTATGAAAACACTTTGGAAGCTTACGAAAAGCAAGGCTTCAAGACCCTTGGTTCGGGTAACTCAGGTCCTGTTTACAACATGACTGGTACTGCTTTGAACACTGAACGTTTGTGGCAAGACATAGGTGCTCCACAATGGGGTACTCCTAAGAATTGATTAATTGATAATCAATAATTCCTTAATATGATGTGGGCGGCTGGTATTTCACTTGCCGCCCATTTATTTTAACAATAAATAAGATGGAAAATGCTGTGTTATTGCAATAATAATTGCTATTTTTGCTACTGATAATTTTTCAAACCAAAATCGATAGAACACTATGCGTAAACTTATTTTAATGCTAATGGTGATAGTGAGCTTTGCCGCTATGTCGCAGCAGCTCAAGAGAGTGTATTTTTTCGATGGCTTTGCCAAGGGGCATGTGGTGTATAAAAACGGCGCTAAATATAACGTGAAGCTCAACTACGACGCCAACAACCAGGTGATGCTGTTTATGCAAGGCGATGTGATGATGGAAATGACCAACCCGCAGCAAATCGACACCGTGTTTGTAGCCGGCCGTAAATTGGTGTATCACGACAACCGCTTCTGCGAGGTTGAACACCTCAGCCAAGGCCGTCAGGTGCTCATCGGCTGGCTGATTAAGGATGTGTATGGCGGTCGCACCGGCGCCTTTGGCTTGCCCACGCAAGCGCAGGTGATAAAACTGCGTGCCGTTGACCTGATTGGCCCGGAACACGGTCATAACATGAATGCCGGCATGGAAATTAGTCAGTACGATGCCAAGTCGGCTGACTTGGAAGTGTGGAAGCAAAAGAACGACAACACCTATTATTTTGTGAAGGACGGCGTGGAATATGGTGTGCGCACAATAAAAGACGTTTATAAGAGTTTTCCTGCGCAAAAGGCACAAATCAAGGCATACGTTAAGGAAAACAAGCTCGACATGATGCACACCGACAAGGCATTGCGTATAGTCGACTATCTGATGAACATATAATTTTTTGGTTGCCGCATTTGCAGCCGTAGCGCGGACGTATTGCATACGCCCGCGTTTTCTATTTCCCTGCCTGGCTGGCGGGTCAGACGGGTTGGACGTTGCCGAATTTGCGGGGGTTGCTTTGGGGATTTATGCTTCGATTTTCAAATCCGCTGAATTGCTCATTTGGGGTGCAGTGGTGTGCTGTTGCGGGTCGTGAAATTTTGATATATCGGCTTTTTTGCGTAAGTTTGCATAACCAAAAAACTACTCATAAAAACTTAACAATATGAACATTCGAAGTGCTTTAAGCGTGGCTTGTGGCTTGATTGCAGCCATGTCGATTGGCGTGTCGGCACAGGAAGTCGGCACAGAGGTGCATGGTCGCAGCACCACCTATGAGTGGCCCACCGACCCGCAAGTGTTGCAGAAACTCGACCAATGGCGTGACCTGAAGTTTGGTGTGATTTTCCACTGGGGCTTGTATTGCGTGCCCGGCATAGTTGAGAGCTGGAGCATCTGCTCGGAAGATGTCGATTGGATAGGCCGCCGCACCGACATTCCCTACGATGAATATAAAAAATGGTATTTTGGGCTGAAGGACGTGTTCAACCCCGTGCGATTCAACCCGTCGGAGTGGGCTGACATCATGCACGATGCCGGTATGAAGTATATGGTTTTCACCACCAAGCATCACGACGGCTTTTGTATGTACGATTCAAAATACACCGATTTCTCGATAGCCAAAGCAGCATTCCGCAACAATCCGCGCCGCGACGTGGCAAAGCATGTTTTTGAGGCATTCCGCTCGAAAGATTTTTGGATTGGCTGCTATTTCTCGAAACCCGACTGGCACTGCGAGTGGTTCTGGAATCCGAACTACGCCACAGCCGACCGTCGCCAAAACTACAAGATTAAGCGTCACCCCGAATGGTGGCAAAACTATAAGACATTCACGCGCAACCAGCTCACCGAGCTCACCACCAACTATGGCAGCATCGACATTCTATGGCTCGACGGCGGTTGGGTGCGTGGCGACGATGTCGACCTCGACGAGATTCTTGTTGACGCCCGCAAGCGCCACCCGGGATTGATAAGCGTCGACCGTGCCATCCACGGCAAGAACGAGAATTATCAGACCCCTGAACGCGGCATACCCGCCGAGCAGCTCGATAATCCGTGGGAAAGCTGCATCACCTTGTCGAACGACTGGGGCTGGGTGCCCAATGCACCATATAAGTCGGCTCAAAAGGTAATTAACACGCTGGTTGAAGCCACAGCCAAGGGCGGCGCGCTGCTGCTTGGCATCGGACCCGACGCTCAGGGCGCAATAGAGCAGCCCATTGTTGAGCGTCTGCAAGTGATAGGCAAATGGCTTCGCGCCAACGGCAAAGCCATCTACGGCACCCGCAACGCCAAGCACTATCACGACGGCAACGTGTGGTTTACTGCCGACAAGGACGGCTCAACGCTCTATGCCATCTATGCTCTGCCCGAAGGCGAGAAGCTGCCTGCCACCATCACTTGGAGCGGCAACGCACCTCGCGGCGCCGTGAAGTTGCTCGCGTCGGGCAAGACTCTTAAATCGGTCACCCGCGACGGCAAAACCACCGTTACGTTGCCCAAAAGTCTCGCTCAAGAGCCTGTGGCACTGGTGTTTGCGGTAAAATAATTACAAATAATCAACATTAACACATAATCAAACTTAATTAGAATGAACATTCGTTGCATTTCAGCTATCGTTTGCGGCGTTGTTGCTGCAATCGGCATTAATGCTTCGGCACAATCGTATGTGCACGAGCAATCGAAAGATTATATTTGGCCAACCGACCAAAAAGTGGTTGAAAAACTTAAAGGATGGCAAGACTTGAAGTTCGGCATATTGCTTCACTGGGGTTTGTACTCGGTTCCGGGCATGGTGGAATCGTGGGCAATCACTTCGGAGGACTGGATTACTCCGCCCAAGGACAAGACTTACGAAGAATACAAGCAATGGTATTGGGGCTTGATTAAGGACTTCAATCCCGTGAAATTCAACCCCGAGCAATGGGCGCGTGTGGCAAAGGATGCAGGTATGAAATATGTGATTTTCACCACCAAACACCACGACGGTTTCTGCCTGTGGGACACTAAGACTACCGATTTCAACGTCACCAACAGCGGCTTCAAGGGTAACCCGCGCCAAGATGCGTTGCGCTATGTGCTCGACGCTTTCCGCAACGAAGGCCTGATGCCCGGCACCTATTTCTCGAAGCCCGACTGGCATAGCGACTACTATTGGTGGACCAAGAAAGCCACTCCAAACCGCAGCCATAACTACAAGATTGACCAATATCCCGAGCGTTGGGAAAACTATAAGAAATTTGTCTACAATCAGGTGGAAGAACTGATGAACAACTACGGTCCGGTGGACATTCTGTGGCTCGACGGCGGCTGGTGCACCAAGCCACGTGAGGACATAAACCTCGATGGCATTGTTGACATGGCACGCAAAGCACAACCCGGCTTGATTGTTGTGGAACGTGCCTGCCCGGGCATTCACGAGAACTATCAGACCCCCGAGCAAACCATCCCCGACCATCAGATTCTCAATCCGTGGGAAAGCTGCATCACCCTCACCTACGACTGGGGTTGGACACCACGCAACACGTGGAAGTCGCCTGCCAAGGTGATTTCAATCCTCAGCGAAATCGTGGCTAAGGGCGGTTCGCTGGTGCTTGGCGTTGGTCCAACACCCGAAGGCGAAATCGAGCCGAAGTCGGTTGAGGAACTCAAGATTATAGGTAATTGGATGCGTGCCAACGGCGAGGCAATCTATGCCACTGTGCCAACTCCGGTTTATCGCAACGACGAGAGCAGCATTTGGTTCACCGGCAACAAGGACGGCAAGACCGTCTACGGCATTGTTCCGCAAAAGGACGATACGCCATTCCCGGCAACCATCTCGTGGAAGGGCAATGTGCCTGTTAAAGGCAGCAAGATAGTTAACCTTGCCACCAAGAAATCGTTGAAATACAAGACTGTCGACGGCGTCACCACCGTTACCTTGCCAAAGGATGCCAATGGTAGCAACGGCATAGCAATGAAGATTGTGACCAAGAAATAAGCAATGTGCTAAAAATAAGTGGCGGGGAGGCGTGCCTGTGATTAGGCTACGCCTCCCCGTGGTTCTTTGTCGGCGGGCACATAGTGCGTGGGGTCAGCGGGTTACACCTTTTTGCGAGGGAACGCGTCGATGAAGCTTCCCGGGGTGATGTTGAAGATGTCCACGCCCAGGTGACCGGCATAGCGCGCAATGGTGTGATAGGAGCGGAACGCCACGTAGAAGCTGTAAAGAATCTGGTGAAGCGGATATTGCATATATTCGGTGTTGACGCGCTGCACCTCTTTTTCGTCCTCCTTGTAGAAATGCGGTTGAATCGACACCACGTTGTTGTCGTCGTCAACCGAGAGCGTGCGCGTCCACGAATGGTCGGCACCGGCAATGTAGATTGTTCGATAGCCACAAGCAATGGCAATCATGATTGACGGGATGAGCACGTTGCGAGGCCTCGGCATTCCCAATCGACTCTTGTAAGCCCAGTTTTCAAACCATTCGGCGCCTTCAACCGGTGTTAGATTATAGCGATAGAGTCGCAGGCAGGCATTTCCGGCAATTATACCTGCCACGTCGGACGGCAGCGACACATTCACCGGCACAAACAGATTCATTGCCCAATCGACCTGCGATAGCGCCAGCCACAAGCGTGCCACGTTGGGCTCGTTGATGGCTTGGAAAAAGTGAGGGTCGGCAAGCACATAATGCGTTGGTTGCAGGCTGGTGAACGCCGGTGCGTTGGCGGCAAAATTCACAGCCAGACGGTGGTGCTGCATAAGAAAATCGCTCGAATGGGCAATGGTTTCGTTTAGCGACGGTCCGTTGCCGAGAATCACCATACGGGCACCGGCATCGGCGCGCGGCATGGTGATGCGTTTGCTCGACAGTATTGCAATCTTGGCAATGCTCATAGTGGTGTCGGCAGCTGTTTTAAGCATTTTGCTGAGTCGGTCGAGGGTTTTCATATTTGAGCGATTTTTTGTAGGTGATGATTAATCAGGTTGTATAGTAATCACAGTTGGCTACTATTGCATGCACGCCAACTGCGTGCGGTAGCAAACAATAAGCGTGGCAGCAAGCAGCAGCGTGTAGGCAATGACAAAGATAATAAAATTCTTTCGATAGTGGCGCTCTCGCAGCGTCGCGACTGCGAATATTGCCATCGGAACCATTAGCGGCTGAAATGGCAGCATGTAGCGCGACACCGAGCCTGCGGCAATGAAGGCAGGCACGGCAAAGCAGAATGCCACCCATAGCGGAAAGCAGCCCAGCGATGTTTGTTTTCGCCAGCTCATCCAACCCAAGTAGTAGAGTGTAAGCCCGCCGATGGCATACCATGGCAGAGCGATGCGCGGCACCAGTTCGCTGATGGTGACGTCGCCCATAATCCACGGGAACGGAATGACAAACTGCACAGCGCAAAGCAGCGGCAGCAGCAGCGCCCGTCGCCATAGGCTTAGGCTGAAATAGTCGCCCACGATGTTGGCAAGCGGTTGCTGATTGGCTCCGATAATGTATTGTTGGGATATCTCTGCCGATTTGTTGGAGTCGAAATAGCTGTCGTAGTAATTATAAGACAGCGCGTGGCCGAACTCGTTTGCTGCATAATAAATTGCAGCACCCAGCACCAGCATGGCAAGCGCATTGCGCCATTGTGGTTGATTGCCTACCCCGATGAACAGCACTCCGGCGAGCATCATTATCGAATAGGTGGTGCGAGCCATAGCAACAATGGTGATGCCCAGTGCGAACAGCGCAATCGGGCGCCACGCAAGGCAAGTGTCGTTGAGTCGGGTGAGCGAAGCTAAAGCAAGTGCACAAAGCATCACGCCAAAGTAGGTGAGCGGCTCTTTAAGCATCTGTGTGCCGTGCGACAGGAAGAAGAACAGCGATGCAGTCATTGCCATTGCCAGCCAAGCCACTTGGCGGCTGCTCATGTTTGTGCGCCCGTCGAGCAGGCTTGAGGCAAGCGGGCCCGTTAGCACAATGGTGGCAAGCGTGAGCATCATGTTCATTGCCAATGGCGGTACAATGCCAATGCCAAAGACCTTCCACAGCAGCACAGTGAGTAGCGGCAGCCCGGGAAATGGGTCGACGGCATTGCCGGTGCTTTGATGGTGGAACAGCTGAAGTGCATAATTATAGTAGCGAGCGGCATCGTTCCACAGTGCCGGTTGCGACAGCGATGCGTCGACGCACACCGTAGCCCGAGCAATGTAGTTGATGCCCAACACGCCCATCACCAGCCATGCCCACGACAAGGCTGCCACGCCCATCGTGGTGCAGTTGCTCATTCGGGAGTAGGCAAAACGAGGCACAAGATAGGCGACAGTGAACCCCACAACAATGTAGGCGGCATCGCATAGCGCAAAGTGATAGGTTGATAGTAGTATTAGCGCAATAAACACCGCGGCTTCAACAAAAATTATTTTTTGAGAAACCTTCATATCTGCAAAGGTAGTGTTTTTTTGCTTATATTTGTAGGTGTAATTGCAATTTTGCCCAGGTAATAATTATTTTTGCAGCTTGCGAAACCATGGCTCAGAAAAAAGATATGGCAGAAAAATCGAACGGCGAAATCCGCCTCGATGTGGGTGAGGTGCTGCGGAAAAAGATGCCGCGGCACTACAAATATGTGCCACGGTTTGTGGTGAACGCTCTGGCGCGGCTTATCTGCCAAGATGAGCTGAACGAGATTGCCCGGCTGCACGGCGCCAAGCGTGGCGTGGAGTTTGCCGACGGCGTTCTCGACTATCTTGGCGTTAAGGTTCGCGTTGAAGGGGCGGAGAATTTGCCCGAGCCGGAGGCGGCAAGGCGGTGCGTGTTTGTGTGCAATCACCCTATGGGCGGGTTGGACGGCATAGCCATCATATCGCATATCGGGCGGCATTACGGAGGTAAAATTCGCTTCCTGGTGAACGATTTGCTCATGGCGGTGACGCCGCTTGCCGGTGTGTTTTTGCCTATCAACAAGTTCGGACGGCAGTCGCGCTCGGCAGCGCAAAGCATCGACGAGGCATATCGCAGCGAGGTGCAGATGCTCACGTTTCCGGCAGGGCTGTGCTCGCGGCTGATGGACAACGGCAAAATCACCGATTTGGCTTGGCAGAAATCGTTTGTGGTGAAGGCTTCCGAATATGGGCGCGATGTGGTGCCGATGTGTTTCGACGGCGAGAATTCGCGGCTGTTTTATCGCGTGGCACGGTGGCGCAAACGCATGAACATCGGGTTCAACATTGAGATGCTGTTGCTGCCGCGAGAGATGATGAAGTGCCGCGGCAAGGAGTTTGTGCTTCGCATAGGCGCTCCAATTGCTTACAGTGAAATCAACGCAAGTGAGCCGGCAGCAGAGGTGGAGCGGATTAGGAGGAAATGCTACGGGCTGCGTGACAAATGAAAAATTATTTGAGCTAATGCAAAGAGAAAAAACAGTTTTATAGTAATATGAAAGCGATTATAAAAGAAGTTGATGTGGCACTGCTTGAGCAGGAGCTTACCAAGGAGAGGCTTCTGCGGCACACCAACAAAGGCGGCAATGAGATATATGTGGTGAATGCCTTTAATGCGCCCAACGTGATGCGCGAGATAGGGCGTCTGCGCGAGATTGCCTTCCGCACAGCAGGCGGCGGCACCGGCAAGGCTTGCGACATCGACGAGTTCGACACCATGGATGTACCGTGCCAGCAGCTGCTGGTGTGGAATCCTGAGCATCGCGAGATTGTGGGCGGCTATCGCTTTATATTGGGCGAGAATGTGGCGTTGAACAGCGACGGTTCGCCTCGCATTGCCACGTCGCACATGTTCAGGTTTTCCGAAGAGTTTATGCAGAATTATCTGCCAAAGACGCTCGAACTTGGGCGCTCGTTTGTGAGGCTGGAGTATCAGTCAACCAAGGCTGGCGTGAGAGCCATATATGCGCTCGACAACCTGTGGGACGGCATTGGTGCCCTCACGGTGGTGTATCCGCAGATAAAATATCTGTTTGGCAAGGTGACCATGTATCCCAACTATTCGCAGTTGTGCCGCGATATGATATTGTATTTTCTGAATCACTATTTCCCCGACAACGAGCATCTGGTTACGCCCATCACGCCTGTGAAGCTGGCGCATGATGTGGAGTGGCTGAAGGAGAAATTTGTGAACAACAATTTTGCCGAGGATTATCTACGGCTTAACCATATGGTGCGCAACGAGGGCTTTAATATTCCGCCTCTGGTGCATGCCTACATGTGCTTGTCGCCCACAATGCGCATGTTTGGCACGGCAGTGAACGACGAGTTCGGCAACGTGGAGGAGAGTGGAATAATGATTTCGGTGGGCGAAATCACCAAAGAGAAAATTGGGCGGCATGTGAACACTTTTGAGCAAAGCCTCGAGTTTAAAGGTTGAATGCTGCTATACAGTTATATGATTTTTTATGAAAATTAGATTTGGATTTTTTGGTTTTTTGGTGGCGTTGACCGCAATGGCGAGTTTGGCGCAGGACATCAACTATGAGGCGGGAACCACGTTGAATGTGAGCGACGGAGCATTGGCGCCATATTATGCGGCATCGAACCGCTACGGCACGCTCACTCAAGGCAAATCGGCATTGGCTGAAGCCGCAGTATGGCAGTCGATGGACACCACAAAGCGCTTCAGCTATGGCTTCGGAGCCGAATTGTGGGCTGGATGGGCATCGAACGCCGATTACAGCCGCTATAATGTGACTGATGCCACATGGAGCGCTAATGCACAGCATCCGTCGCGCGCGTGGGTGCAGCAGCTTTATGCCGAGGTGAAATATCGCAGTGTATATGCCGTGCTTGGGCAGAAGGAGCATCGAAACGCCATCACCGATGCTGCATTGAGCAGCGGCGACATGACGCTATCGGGCAATGCGCGGCCTATGCCGGGCTTGCGAATGGGGTTTGTCGACTTTCAGAACATTCCGTTCACCAACGGTTGGGTGCAGATTGAAGGCGAAGTGGGATACTACAAGAGTGTGCAAGACTCATGGCTCGAGAACCACTTTAATTACTACAACAAT
>SFEA01000090.1 GCA_004557385.1 Bacteroidales bacterium | reverse complement strand
GCTTCTCATCAGCCATTACAATGGCACCGTCGAAGACAAGGAGGTGCTGTAAATGGAATTAATCAGCGCATTTCTCGATGAATTCGGCGTGCTTTTAGCGGTGGGCTGCTGGGAATCGTTCCTGATGACCGCCGTATCGTGCCTGTTGGCATACGTGATTGGCCTGCCGTTGGGCACATGGTTCCATATGACGAAGGCAAGTGGCCTGGCGCCGAACAAGGGCGTGAACACCGTGCTGGGGTGGGTCATCAACATTGGTCGTTCCATTCCGTTCATCATTTTGCTGGTGGCAATCATCCCCTTCACCCGCCTGGTGGTGGGCACGTCGCTGGGCGTGCAGGGCGCGATTGTGCCGCTGACTGTTTCTGCAGCGCCATTCGTTGCGCGCATGGTGGAACAGTCGCTGGCGGAAGTGGACGAAGGCCTTATTGAGGCTGCTCACAGCTTTGGCGCGAGCAATTTCCAGATTGTGACGAAGGTCATGCTGAAGGAAAGCTTGCCGTCGCTTGTTCGCGGCGCGGCCATTACGTTTGTCACGCTGTTCGGTTATGCGGCCATGGCGGGAACCGTTGGTGCTGGCGGCCTGGGTTCCATTGCCATTCGCTACGGCTATCAGCGCTGGAACACGGCGGTCATGATTGTCTCCGTGGTGCTGTGCGTGATTTTCGTGCAGGTGTTCCAGACAATTGGCGACGTGGTTGCTCGCAAGATCGACAAGCGTCGCAACTAGTGGTTTGGCGACTAGAGGCAACGCTGGCGACCGCAACGGCTGATGCGAGCAGCGACACGCAGCGCACAGGTGAATCCGCAGGACCGGCGCGCTGCTGTGTAGCGCTTAATTCGCAACCGAGGTCAGCCTGCCCGACCATGCACTTGCAACGCGTCCCGCACAAGAACGGTGAATTGAATTTCAAAACGCAATAGTGTTGCATTAAGTCATGCAGGCGCAGCCTGCCAGGAACCTCAGGCGTAGGCCGCAAGGCCTGCCCTGGGGTTCCTGCTTTTCTTCACCAAAATCCTTATTCGTACAATCGACTCCTGAGTGCCCATTGTGGGCGGAAAGGAGTCATTGCTATGACAAAAAAGAAGCATCTCTCATTGGAAAACAGAGAGGTGATTGCGCAGGGTATTCCTGCAGGTGATTCAGCTGGAAGAATCGCAAGAAGGATTGACGTCTCCACTTCAACGGTTACACGTGAAGTGAAGGCAAACAGAACTATTCGCGAGAAGAAATCAACAGGCAAAAGCAAACCCTCTATTCGCTGTGCTAACTATCAAGATTGCCAGAAAAGTGGCAGTGCTTGTAAGAAATGTTCCACGAGGCTCACGACCTGCAAGCACTGCAAGACGCGCAGCTGCATTGCTTCCTGTCCTGACTTTAAGCGCAAGATGTGCCCCGATACCGAGCGCTGGCCCTATGTGTGCCCGGAAAAATGTTCGAAGCGCGCCTACTGCGGCTTTCCTAAGTGCAGCTACGACGCTGAAGCGGCAGATGCAAATTACCGGGTGCGTTTGGCGTCCTCGCGCGAGGGTATCGATATGAGCGACGAACAGCTTCTATCGCTTGACAAAATTGTAACGCCGCTCGTCAAGCAAGGGCATAGCTTTGAGGCGATTTGCTTTACTCATGAAGAAGTTGGGGTATGCGCCCGCACCCTTTACAACTACCAAGATAAAGGTCTTTTAAGCACCGCGAACATCGAGCTGCCTCGCAAGGTGCGTTTAAAGCCCCGCAAGAAAAACAGCCACGCAGGTCGCGATCGCGTGGACCGTACAGGCCGCACCTACGATGATTTTTTGGCATTGCCCCTAGAGGAGCAGGTGCAGGTTGTGCAAGGGGATTCCGTGTGCGGCTATGAGTGGAATGAGCATGATGTTTTAAGCCTTCATATGGTTGCTTATGCGTTCCAGTTCTACCTCCGCAAGCGCCATGCCGACTCAGAAGCTGTTGTTAAGTGGCTTGACGTAATCGAGCGCGCATTGGGATCCCGCGAGGCTTTTAAAGCAATCTTTCCCGTTCTTCTGCTTGACCGGGGTGTAGAGTTTGATGATTGGGAGGGCATGGAGCGCTCGTGTTTGGAGTTTGGTAGGCGCCGCTGCTGTGTGTTTTACTGCGATGCCATGGAATCAAATCAGAAGTCGCAGGCAGAACGCAATCATGAGCAATTACGTCGCATCTTGCCGAAAGAGCGCACCGACTTCGATGCTTTAAACGTCTACGACATCGCTACGTGCTGCTCTCATGTTAATTCCTACCCAATTGCAGGTCGCGGTGGCAAGTGCGCCTTCGAGCTTGCCGCAAGCATCCTGCCCGTAGCTTTGCTTGACGAACTCGGTATTGCGCGCGTGCCAACAAATGAAGTCATCCTAAAGCCCTATTTGATGAAGCACGCTGTAGAGCAATAGCGCGCTGAAAAAGCAGTTGCCCACTAGGCCCTTGTTGTTGCGTTAAGTCTTGCGCTTCCGCACAGGTGGGTCTGCGCGAGCATGCCCAAATTCGCCTTGATCCGAATCGGGATTCTTTCAAATCAATGACCCGAGTGATTAAAACCGCCTTCTCGCAAAGGTAACCGCAACGGTTTTGAATAAGATCTGCAGGATAAAACGCAATGTTGCATTTACCTTTGCAGCGTTGCGTTTAGTTTTTCGAGTGACC
>SFEA01000010.1 GCA_004557385.1 Bacteroidales bacterium | reverse complement strand
CCGCGGTCGAGGTTGCGGTAGCTGATGGCTTCGGCGAGGTGTTCGGGCTTGATGTTTTCGCTGCCGTCGAGGTCGGCTATGGTGCGAGCCACCTTGAGGATGCGGTCGTAGGCACGGGCACTCATGTTGAGTTGCGTCATGGCTTCTTTGAGGTGAGTCAAGCCATCGCTGTCGATGGCGCAATATTTGCGGAGCATAGCTGAGGTCATCTGTGCATTGCAGTGCACTTCGGGGTTATCGGCAAAGCGACGGCTTTGAATGTCGCGTGCCTTCACCACGCGGGCGCGTATCGATGCCGACGACTCGCCGTCGGTGGTCGACGACATGGCATCGAATTCCACCGGCTGCACTTCCACCTGAATGTCTATTCGGTCGAGCAGCGGACCGCTGATGCGGCTCATGTAGCGTTGCACTTGCCCGGGTTGACAGGTGCATCGGCGCGTAGGGTGTCCGAAATAGCCGCAGGGGCATGGGTTCATGCTTGCCACCATCATAAACGAGGCAGGATATTCAACACTGTATTTTGCTCGTGAGATGCTTATCACGCGGTCCTCAAGCGGTTGGCGCATCACTTCCAGCACCATTCGGTTAAATTCGGGCAGTTCGTCAAGAAACAGCACACCGTTGTGCGCAAGGCTTATTTCGCCCGGCGTGGGGTTGGTGCCGCCGCCAACGAGTGCCACCGGCGATATGGTGTGGTGAGGCGAGCGGAACGGGCGCACGGTGAGCAGTGTGGAGCCTCGTTTCAGTTTGCCTGCCACCGAGTGTATCTTGGTTGTTTCGAGGGCTTCGCGCAGTGTGAGGGGTGGCAATATCGATGGCAAACGCTTGGCAAGCATGGTTTTGCCCGAGCCGGGACTGCCCATGAGCAATATGTTGTGCCCTCCGGCGCAAGCCACCTCGAAGGCGCGTTTCACGTTGTCCTGTCCACGCACCTCGCGCATGTCAAAGGGGTATTGGCACGACGCTTTCATGAATTCTTCGCGCGTGTTCACCACAGTAGGCGTGATTGAAATCTTGCCTTGCAGAAAGTCGATTACTTGCTGCAGATTGTCCACGGCAATCACATCAAGGTCGTTAACGACGGCGGCTTCTGAGGCGTTTGCGCTGGGCACGATAAAGCCTTTATAGCCCATTTTGCGGGCAAGAATAGCCATTGGCAGCACGCCTTTCACGGGCAGCACGCTGCCGTCGAGCATGAGTTCGCCCATTATCATGTATTTGGGCAGTTGCTCCGCCGATATTTTCTCGTAGCAGGCAAGTATGCCTATTGCAATGGGCAGGTCGTAAGCCGAGCCTTCTTTCTTCACGTCGGCTGGCGACATGTTAATCACAATCTCCACGTTAGGAAACTCAATGCCGCAGCAGCGAATGGCAGACTTCACGCGCTCGCTGCTCTCTTTCACAGCAGTGTCGGGCAGACCCACAATGCATATTCCAATTCCTTGTGTGAATGTGGTTTCGATGGTCACTTGAATGGCATCTACACCCACAAGGGCTGCACTGAATGTTTTCGACAGGGAGCTGTGAGTTATAAGTTCCATAATAGCTTCGGGTTGTGGTAGGGCAAAGAGTTTTTATTATTATTTCACGAGGGCTTTAATTGGTGTTACGCACTGGTCGGTGGTGATGAGGTAAACACCCATAGGCAGAGCAATCTGGTCGCCGTCGCTCACGCTTGGCACGGTGTAGAGCAGTTGTCCCTGCATGTTGTGCACGAGCATATTGGTGTGAGTTTGGCTGCAGCGCACCACGATGCAACCTTCGTAGGCATCAATTTGCATAGGTTTGTTTGCTTCAACGGCGCCAAGTGCGGTGGGCACAAGGGTGATGGTTTCGCTCCAGTCGCCAAAGCAACCCAGTCGCGCAGCTTGCACACGATAGGTGTGGGTGTAGCCCACCTTGGCGTTTTCGAAGTACACCGAGCCGGTGAGTGCATCTTCTTCGATGTCGTCGATTGGCACAGCCACTGTTTCGTCGGTGACGAGAGTGCTGCCGTTGTAAACGCAGTGGTTAACGTTGTAGTAGTCAACTTGCTCCGAGCAGAGTTGCCAGTTGGCGGTGAATCCGTTGTCGCTCACGTCGCTGGCATCGCAAGCCACCACGGCGCTAAGTGTGGGCACTTCGCGGCTTACGCCCTTGATTTCAACGCCCACGCCGGTGTCGGGCAGACCGCCATCGTAGAACAGTATTCTTGCCGTGTGTTCGCCAATCACGCTGGGTGAGTAGGTCACTTTCACGTTAAAGCCTTTTGTTGCCATACTTGGCGAAATGCTGTTCACTGTGAGGTTTTTGAATTGGTCCTTGTTGGTGCCGTAGATTTTCACGCGCAAGTTGTTGGTGAGGTTTTGTGCCTTCACCACCATTTCGATGCTCACGCTTTTGCCAACGGCAATTTCGCCGAAATCGATTGTGCTGCCCACAACGGGATAAATCAGCTCGGGGTCGCCAGTGGTTTGCGATTCACCGGTGTACACATCGCCCATCTTGTTACCCCAGATGTATTCTTCAAGTCCGGGGTTGTCGATGAACGGGTTACGGTTGTTTTGAATCTTGAAAACGGCTTCGTTGCGGTCGATTTCTTTTTGACTAACAGGATCTTTGCGTGCCCAGTCGAGCAGCATGTCGTAAGCCCATTTCGACAGGGTGAGGTCGCTGCTGTTCGACAGCATATAGGTGTACTTCCAGGTGTAGTCCTGATAGCATGTAGCCATATAGAAATAGGTTCGGGCAAAGTCGCCTTTATATTCGTCGGCAGGCTCAAACACGCTTTGGCAGCCTCCGCCCATGCCCGATTGCGGAGTGCCCACTTTGCACACGCCGTTGTTGAACGATGCTTTCAGCACCTCGCCCAGCGGGAAGTTGTTTTTGGCAGTGTTGGCTGTGGCATCCGACGGATACAGGTGGTTGATGTCGGTGTAGGCTTCCACTTGGTCGCCGCCCCACCAACTTTTCGGGAACGAGTGTTCGCGGTTCAAGCCGCCTGTGCCGCCGTAGTAGTAATATTTTTTTGCTGTTTTGTTGTCGCTATACATGTCCCACACCAGCAGTTTGCCGTTCACCTCTTCGGGGTAGGCGTCGGTTTCGATGAAGTGATTCCAAAGGCTGGCATAAGTGAGTTTGGTGTGCGGACGAATCACGTCGTGAATGGCGTTTTTCAATGCGGTGCCTTTCTTGCCGTTGAGCGAAGTGTAGTAGCCGTTAGGCACTGCAGCCCAAGCGGCTGAGGCCATGCAAATGGTTAACAGTGTGGCAAAAGCCTCCTTTATGAAGTTTTGTTTCATAATTCTTAAATTTGTAGGTATAGGTTTATTTGTAATTAATTCAATAATATTTTTAACCTACAAATGTAGCAATTTTGCTGCGATAATTGTTTAAAATGCCCATAAATTCGCTTGTACGATGTTTATAAATGATGAAAAAATAGGTGATTTAGCGGTTGAGGTCGTCGGGCAGATTCATGTAGCCGTCAAACGAGATTGCTTCGCGCAGGCGCGAGCGCACTTCAACGTGCGAGCGTCCGTTGTCGAAAATCTCCACTATATATTGGTAGGTGTCCTCGTCGTTTGTGGTGAACAGATGCAGTGTGGTGAGCATTTTCTTGTTGTTGCGCATCAGTCGTCGCGAGGTGATTGTCGACTCGAAATTCAGTCCTTTTCCGCCGCCGTATGGCAACGAATAGGCTTGCCCGAAGTAAGGCAGATACGACACTATGGTGTCGCCTTTCACTGCGAGGAGGTAGCCGTAGGAGAGCGAGCGGCTGATTCCGCGATAAGGTGTCACGCGGTCCATTTCGATGGTGAATTGTTGGCTGTTGATGCTATTGATAACGTATTCGGCACGGCGAGTTTCAATCTGTGCTTTTTCTTCTTTTGTGAGCCGGATGCTCGAGCAGGCCGTGGCGGCAGCGCTCAGCACCACAACAATGGCAAATGCTATGTGTTTGTTCGTAATCATAGTGTTTATATGTTTGTGTTATTGGTGCAAGAGCATACAACGAGGGCTGCACCGGTTGTTAGCGATTCAAAAATATGAATTTTTGCTGAAACAACAATGCAGCCCTTGTCATTATGGGTGTGTTAAGCCCTTATTTTTTTGCTTTCTTTGCTTTTTTTGATTTTTGTTTATCGGCACTGGCTTTCAGTTTAGCAGTAGCAGCCTTGGCAGCGGCTTCGGCAGCGGCTTCGTCGTCAGCCGAGGCGAATGCGTGACGGTAACCGTCCACGTCTTCCCAGTGACCGCGGGTGAAGTCGGGCACTTGAACGGGAGCGCAGCCGTTGTCCATCGACAGTGAGCCGAGTTCGGCAAGGCAGCACCATTCAGCCAGGTCGTAAACGTCCATGTCGAGAGGCAGTCCGTTTTGCAGGCAGTAAACCAGACGAGCGTCCATAATGAAGTCCATACCGCCGTGTCCGCCCACTTCCTTAGCCATTTTGCCATATTTTGTGAGGATAGGCGAAGCGTATTTTTCTTCGAGAGCTTTGCGTTCCTTTTCTGGCAGGAAGCTGTGGCCCGAGATGTTGTCGGCCTTAGGCATAACGCCGCTTTCCACCAGTTGGTTGCCGTCGACGGCATAACCTTCGATAGGATACTTGTTGGCAAAACCCTTGGTGCCGGTGAGCTGATAGAGGCGGTTGTAGGGTTGTGGGGTCATGGTGTTGTGCTGAATTTCAATCACTTTGCCCTTTGCGGTGCGAATGAGGGTGGTGGTGTGGTCGCCGTTGCGGAAGTTGGTGCAGCGTTCGCCGGTGCGTTGTTCAACCAGTTCGGCACCGTGAACCGATTTGGTGTCCATAGCCACGAGAGTGGTCATGCGGTCACCGCGGTGTATGTTGAGCGCCTGAGCCACCGGACCAAGGCCGTGAGTGGCGTAAACGTCGCCGCGGTTGTGTTGGTTGTATCGCAAACGCCAGCCCAGTTTGTCGTTCTTGCCGTTTTTCCAATAAGCATCCCAGAATGGGGTGAGGTCGTGGATATAGGCGCCTTGCACGCGAATTATTTCGCCAAATACGCCGTGTTGAGCCATGTTGAGGGCAGTCATTTCAAACCAGTCGTAGCAGCAGTTTTCGAGAATCATGCAGTGCAGGCGGTTCTTTTCGCTGAGGTTGATGAGTTCCCAGCATTGGTCGAGGTTCATTGCCGAAGGCACCTCGATGGCAACGTGCTTGCCGTTTTCGAGCGCACATTTGGCAATAGGGAAGTGATGGTCCCAGTCAGCGCAGATGTATATGAGGTCGATGTCGGGGCGCTTGCACATTTCAACGTAGCCATATTCGCCGCTGTAGATGTCGGCTTGTGGAAGGCCTTGCTTGGTGAGGTATTTCTGGCAGCTTTCGGCGCGTTCTTTCTCGTAGTCGCACAATGCCACTGTGTGTGTACCCGGAATGTAGGAGAAGCGTTCAACGGCGCCGGGACCGCGCATGCCGAGGCCTGCAAATCCTACGCGCACCACCTCGAGCTTGGGAGTGGCAAGGTTGATGACGTCTTTTTGACCTTCGGGACGCACGGGAGTGTCGGTTACGATGGTGTTTCCGCTCCAGTGCCAACCGGTGTTACTTGACAATGATTGTGCTTGAACCGTGATTGTCAATGCGGCTGCAAGCGACAGAAATGATGTAATCAATTTCTTCATGAGTCTTTTAGTTTTTTTTGAGTGATTAAACATGTTATTATTAAAATTTTAAATTTATTCGATGTTGGCTGCTTTGGTGAGGGCATCGGTGGGTTTTAGGCGATAATACCATAGCTTGTAGCCTTTTGGCGAGTCGCATTCCACCAGACAGCCAATCGAGCCGTCGGCAAGTTGGGTGATTGAAGAGTAGCCCGAGCCTGTGGGCACAATGCTTTGCCTCAAAGGCCAGGTGGCACCGTCGTTGTAGCTTGCCAGCAGGCTCACATTGCATCGCACCGAGGCGTGGAACGGCACAGTGTGCAGCAGCACGGGGCGTTTGCCTTTGCGTGTGTAGCTAATCACGTCGCCGTTGCAGGCTGGTTCGATTATCTGTGGGTGAGCCACCGGAGTGCTCCAAGTCAAGCCACCGTCGTGCGAATAGGAAAACTTTCGGTGGTAGCCGCTGTTGCGCACGCGAATGCTCATCATGAGTGTGCCGTCGCTCAGTTCCACAATCTTTGCTTCGTCGCCGTTGGTGTCGGCGGCGTTCAGCGATGTCTGCCAGGTGTCGCCGCCATCGTCGCTGAAGCAGGCGTAGCACGACAGTGGTGCGTAAGGGTTCTCGAGGTTGGTGCGCACCTGAATGACAAACATCAGGCGTCCGCTGCGCAGTTGCACGGCGTGCCCCGAGCCTGCAAACGAGGTCACCCAATTGTTTTTTCCGGCATATAATTGTGCGTTGATGTCAACAGGACGGATCCACGAGCGGCCGTCGTCGGTGCTTTTAGCCACCGTTATGTGACCGTTGTTGTCGGGCGTTGATTGCCACAGGCCGTTGCCGTGGGTGAAGATACACAGCACGGTGCGGCGTTTGGCATCGTAGACCAACGCCGGGTCGCCCGAGCCTATGTCGGTGCCTTCGCCGTCGACGGTTACGGCATCTTCCCATGTGCTACCGCCATCGGTGCTGCGGCGTGTCACCACATCGATGTTGTTGGGCAGGTCGCCGCCGTCGGTCCAACGCTTGTCGACGGCAGCTATCACGGTGCCTTCGGCAGTGGTGCATAATGCCGGTATTCGATAGTATTTCGAACCGGCATCACCCGGAGCAAACAGCAAAACGCTGTCGGTGACAGTGAACAGTTGCGCTTTGGCGGCTATGCTCAGCAGCGCAATGGTCAGGGTTAATATGAATTTTTTTGTCTTCATATCTGTGGCAACGTGATTTTAAAGTTTTTGCTGGGTGTATGTTCTTTGAGCACAATTTCAACCAGCTCTTTCACCTTTTCGGGGTGAAGAGCAGCCACGTCGTGGTCCTCGTGAACGTCGTTGGCAAGGTTGTAGAGGTGTGTTTTGCCGGCAATCACCAGCAGTTTCCAGTCGCCTTGGCGCACTGCAATCTGGTCGGTTTCGTGAAACTCCCAGTAGAGATGCGGATGTTCGGGTTGAACTCCTTTGCCGGTGAGAGTAGGTGCAAACGACAGTCCGTCGAAGGTGTCGTTTTGGGTTCGGGTATAGCGTTTGGTGTAGTTTTTCACGCCGATGATGTCACACAGCGTAGGCATCACGTCGTAGAAAGCCAATTGATGGTGGCTGACGCTTCCGGGAGCAGTGTGACCGTGCCAGCATACGATGTAAGGCACGCGAATGCCGCCTTCGAGGCATTGTCGCTTGAGTCCGCGCAGCTTGCCGTCGCGACCGAAAAATTCGGGGTCGGCACCACCTTCCTCGTGCGGACCATTGTCGCTTGTGAACACTATGATGGTGTTTTCGTAGAGCTGTTTTCGCTTTAGCAGAGCCACAATCTCGCCCACGTAAGCGTCGAGGCGCGTAATCATTGCTGCAAAATGGGCATGGGTGTGGTCGGAAGGGTTGTAGCGCGAGTCTTCGTTGCCGCCCCATGTGCAGTCGACGAAGAATTGCTTGGTGTAATGATTGAAAATTGAATCGTGCGGCTGAGCCAACTCGGCATGCGGCAGGGTGTAGGTGAGCAAGCCAAAGAACGGTTTGCCCGGTGTTTGCCTCTCAATCCAGCGCATGGCTTCGCGGTGGATGATGTCGGCTGAATACTGTGTGCGGTTGAAGTAATCGTCGCCAAACATGCGGTGCTTGATGTTGTCTTCGAGCACGATGCGCCTCACTGCGCTGTCGCCGGCTTGCTTGCTGAATCGGTTGAGGAAGTTGGGATAATAGAGATGGGCTTGATATTGGCAGATGTAGCCGAAAAACTCGTCGATGCCGCGGCGGTCGGGCGTCGACACCGAGCCTTCGTAGCCGCCAGCCCATTTGCCGAACATTCCGGTGGTGTAGCCGTTGTCCTTCATTATCTCAGGCAAAATCACGTGATTGGGGTCGTAGGGCTCTTGTCCAACCACAGCATAGTCTACACACTCGCCATAGTTGATGGTGCCTGCATGTGTCCAATACTCCTTGTTGCCGCGCACTGCTGTGTGTCCGCTGTGCTGTCCGGTCATCAGGCATGCGCGCGACGGTGCGCTCACCGGGCTGCCTGCATAGGCTTGTGTGAACAGCATGCCTTGGCGTGCCAGACTGTCGATGTTAGGCGTCGATATCAGTTTCTGACCGTAGCAGCCAAGGTCGCCGTAACCCATATCGTCGCACATGATGTAGAGCACATTCGGCTTGGTGGAAGCATGCTTGCCACTTGCGCCGACAGTTATTGCCGCCGCACAACTCACAGCTACAAATGCGATGCGATTGGGTAGGTTCATTTCGCTTTGAGGTTTTAGTAGTTAGTCTACAAATATAATATTTATTGGCTTAATGAGCAACCGAATAGTACGGGCAAAAGAATTTTGTGCTATTAGATAGTAAGATTATGCTACATTATGAAACAATCAGTTGCCGAGCCCATTCGGCGGTTAAGTATATCTATTGAATTATTGTCGTTGGTCGAGCAGGTAGTGCATGAGCAGTTGGGTGGCGCGACCGCGGTGGCTGATGGCGTTTTTCTCGTCGTCGCTCATTTGGGCAAACGAGCGGCCATCGGCTTCGTCGGGCACAAACACGCTGTCGTAGCCAAAACCGCCTGTGCCGCGGCGTTCGGTGAGTATAGTGCCTTTCACAATGCCTTCAAACAGGCGGATGTCGTCGCCCTGGCGCAATGCTATGCAGGTGCGGAACTGTGCCGAGCGGTTGTCTACGCCCTCAAGGTTGTGCAGCAGCAGGTCGATGTTGTGTTCGCTGATGCAGTCGTTGCCGGCATAGCGTGCCGAGTAGACACCCGGAGCACCGTCGAGCGCCGCCACTTCAAGCCCGGTGTCGTCGGCAAAGCAGTCGTAGCCGTAGTGCTGCTTTATGTAGTCGGCTTTGATTTTTGCGTTGCCTTCGATGGTAGATGCTGTTTCAGGTATGTCGTCGTGGCAACCTATATCGTTAAGGCTCAGCACGTTCAGTTTGCCGGCTGCTATTTCGCGCAGCTCCTTCAGCTTGTGCGCATTGTTGGTGGCAAATACTATATCTTTCATGTAACTCTGGTGAGGTGTTGAATTTTGTGTTTACAAAGATAGCGAAAAATCCATAAATTAGCGATAAATTTGCCATCGAGATGCGAGAGATAACTGACATATCGCGAGTGATTGACAGCTACGAGGCTTACCTGCGGCTGCAGCGCGGGTTATCGGCTAACACTGCCGATAACTACTGCCGCGATGTGGGCAAGTTGCTCAGCTATATCGATGGCGAAGGTGTTGATTTACACGAGGTTGACGAGCTTATGCTCGAAAACTTTGTGTGTGCTCTGATTGACGTGGGCATACAGCCGCGTTCGCAGGCGCGCATCGTGTCGGGCATAAAGAGTTTTATGCGTTATCTGCAAATTGAAGGGTATATCGACCGCAACCCATCGGAATTGTTGCCCACACCACGCATCGGGCGCCACCTGCCCGACGTGCTCAGCGTCGACGAGATTGATGCCATGATAGCCATGATTGATATGTCTACGCCCGAAGGTGTGCGCAATCGTGCCATAATCGAGACGCTCTACGGCTGCGGGTTGCGTGTGAGCGAGGTGATTGCCCTGCGCATGTCGCAGGTGTTTGCTAATGAGGGCTATGTGATTGTGCTTGGCAAGGGCGACAAACAGCGCCTGGTGCCCATCTCCGACGTGGCATTGGAGTGCATCGACCGCTATAAGAGCGAGGTGCGCAACCACATGACAGTGAAGCGCGGCAGCGAAGATGTGCTGTTCTTAAACCGTCGCGGCAGCGCATTGTCGCGCGTGATGGTGTTTTACATAATCAAGGACTTATGTGCCTTAGCTGGGATAAAGAAAACGGTGAGTCCGCACACCTTGCGCCACAGCTTTGCCACGCATCTGCTTGAGGGCGGAGCCAACTTGCGTGCCATACAGCAGATGCTCGGGCACGAGTCGATAACCACCACCGAGGTGTATGTGCACATCGACCGTTCGACGCTGCGCAGCGAAATCCTCAATCACCATCCGCGCAACGCCTCGCATAAATGACGTTTATCATCATCTTCTTCCTGACTTTATCATTGCGTCACCCAAATCGGCGTCCGAATCGGCCCTACAGCACCCTGTAGGGCAGGTCAACAAAAAAATTACAAAAAAGTGATAAAGTCAGGAAAATTATCACGCTGTTTGCCCATACCCCGTCTACCTATAAAAAGCATCGAGGGCTGCGCCTGAAACTGGCACAGCCCTCGATTATGTGTGATAGCCGCAATCGTGCGGCGTGTGAGATATTACTTCTTCACTTCGTGAACGCCGATGGTTTCGATAGTGAACACCAAAGTAGCGTTCGGGCCAATCATGCCGCCACGGCCGTCGGCACCGTAAGCCAAGTCGCCAGGGATTACAACAATCATCTTAGCACCCGGCTTCATCATCAACAGGGCTTCGCGGAAACCTGGAACAACACCGTTTGGTGAGAGGGCGCGAGTTTCGTCGCCGTTAGTCGAGTCGAACACCTTGCCGTCGATGAGCTTGCCTTCATACTTGAGGTCGATTTGTTGGTCGGCAGTGAAGTTTTCGCCGCTACCTTCGGCAAGCACCTTGTAAACGAGGCCGCTTTCGGTTTTGCTGTAGCCTTCCTTCACCATCTTTGCAGCGTAAGCTTCGCCGTCGGCCTTGTTCTTCTTGGCAACAGGGTCGTTGAGCTTAGCTTCGCGCGAAGCGCGTTCAATCATAGGCATAAGTTGCATTTGCAGCATTTGAGGGTCTTTGAGCGAGTCGCTGCTGAAAGCCTTCTTGAATGCTTCGATGAACTTTTTCTTGTCGAAGTCAACCTTTTGTTGTTGCTTGAGTTGCATTTGCATTTGAGCCAATTGCATGCCGAGTTGCATACCTTGCAGTTTGCTCATTTCGGCAGTATCGATGTTAGCAACCATTTCCATGCCTTGAATGAATGCAGCCTTGTCGAACTTTGCAGAGTCTGGACCGTTTTTCATTTGGCTGGCGATGCCGTAGCCATACATTTCGCCCATGAGGTTGCTGATAGAGTCGCTCAGGGTTTCGTTTTTGCTTGCGTTACCATTGCAGCTAACCAGCAAGAGTGCTGCTGCTGCCATTGACAGAATCTTTTTCATTTTTTTTGTTTGTTTCGTTTTTATGTTTGTTTTTTGTTTTTGTAATTCGTAGTCCGAGCCAATCAGTTGCGGTTCACGGCAATGAGTTGGATGTCGAAGATGAGGGTTTCGTTCGGGCCAATCATGCCGCCGGCGCCGTTGGGGCCGTAGGCGATGTGCGATGGGCAATAGATGCGCCATTCGGCACCCGGCTTCATCATTTGCAGGGCTTCCACCCAAGCCGGAATCACTTGTGTGACGCCAAAGGTGGCTGGCTCGCCGCGCTGCACCGAGCTGTCGAACACGCGACCGTCGATGAGCGTGCCGGTGTAGTGCACCGTTACGCTATCCTTGGCTTCGGGCGGATTGCCTTCGCCTTCCTTCTTGATTTCGTATTGCAAGCCGCTGTCGGTGACGTGCACGCCGTAGCGCTTTTTGTTTTCGGCAAGGAAAGCCTCGCCGGCTTGCTTGTTTTTCTCGGCTGCTTCGCCTTCGAGTTTGGTGAAGAAGTCTTGTATGATTTGTTTGGCTTCGTCGAAGGTCATTTGCTTTTCGCCGCCTTCATACACGGCTTTCACTCCTGCGGCAAAATCGTCGTATTGGAGTGATTTAATGCCTGATGCAAGGAAGTTGTGACCCATGCTCAAGCCGAGGGCGTAACTGAGTTTGTCCATTTAGTTTAAATCTGTTGTAAGATAATATATTATACAATAATATGGGGTCAGCATTTGCGGCTAACCCTCACATTGTTATTTTCGCATGTGCAAAGGTATTGCTTTTGCACCTTATTACGTTGTTTTTTTCAAAAAAAAATCTTAAAAATCAGCAGTTTTATAAAAAAACGGCGTTGTGGCATCAGCGTTCAAACACTATCGTGCCGAAAAACTGCGGCAGGTGGAAGTTTGGCTTTGGGTTGTTGATTGCGTTCCACGACAGGAAGTGAGGCTGTTGCAGTTTGTCGCCGCATTTATAGAAGTTGGCGCGGAAAGTCTTGCCGTCGAGGTTGTCCACATTGTGCATGAAGAACACCGAAGATGGAATCACCAGCACCACTTGCCAAGTGCACGTGCCAATGCGTTCGGCAAACGGTTCGCGGCCGAGCGACGACCAGCGTTTGATGGTGTTGAGCACCTCGGGCTGAGCAGCCGGACGTTCGGTGCCGGGGGCGCCGCCGCACAGCAGCACCGAACCGGTGCAGTTGCACTCCATGTTGTAGTAGATGCCATCGTCGGCAGGCGAGCAGAAAAATTCCATGCAGGCGTCTTCCCACACGTTCCAACCCAGCTCGTTGGCGGTTGATGCCACGCTGCTTTCGGTGGCGCGGTAGTTAATCACAATGTTGCTGCCGGTGTGAGCAATGCGGAATTGTGCCACGGGTGTCTGCTTGTTATATTCGGGCCAGTTGGCAATGTCCACGTCGTTATACTCCACGCCGAAGCGGTCGAGCAACGCGGGTATGTCGCTAATGGCTGTAGTGTTCAGTTCAATTTTTTTCACTGCAAGCACTTTGCCGTGCTCGTTAACCATTGCCGAAGCCGATGTTGTTGTCATAATTATTGCAAGTATTAAAATTGTTAGTCGGTTCATATATGTTTCGAGATTGGTTTGCAAATAAGTCACACAAAATTAGCATTTTATTTTCAAATAAGCCGTGTGATTAATAAATTTGAAAGAATTTTTGCCGTGGGTGTGTGATTTTTCGGTGCGCACTTGCGTCAAATGGATGTGATTGCAAAAAGCTTACGGCGAAGACGGCATGTAATTGCAGCAAAATAGAGATAAAAACCCAACGAACACTTATTATTTTTATTCACATACTCACTAAATGGACGATAGAGAATTTGAGCAACTGGTGAAGAAGCATAAAAACACCATCTACACCGTGTGTTTTATGTTTTCGAAGGACTCGGAAGAGGTTAACGACCTTTTTCAGGAGGTGCTTATAAACATCTGGCAGGGTTTGCCTTCGTTTAAGGGGCAGAGCAAGATGGAAACGTGGATTTGGCGTATTAGCCTGAACACCTGCATCTCATGCGAACGTAAGAAGAAGAAAAACGCCACGGTGCCGCTGACCATGGATGTAGACTTCTTTGAGGATAAAGACGCCGATGCGCAACAGGTGCGCATGCTCTACGACCGTGTTCACCGTCTCAAGCCGTTCGACCGCGCCATTGTGCTGCTGTGGCTCGAGGGCATTGCCTACGACGAGATTGCTGCCATTGTGGGCATCACCACCAGCAATGTTGCCACTCGGCTGTTTCGCATACGCGAGCAGCTGAAGCAGATGTCGAACAACTAAAATATGTGTGATTATAAGAATAATAACTTTTGAAATTGTAAATAAAAAAGATTTTTTCAGATATGGATAACTCATTTGATTTGCAACAACTGAAGGCGCAGTTTGAGATTTTAAACAACAAACTCAATCAGCAGCAGATTGTTAACGAACGTATTATACGCGCGTCGGTCAACAGCAAGGTGCGCAGCATCAATCGCGACGGGCGTGCAATGGTGGCTATTGCCGTGGCGGGTTGCGTTGCCATTGTTGCCGACCATTATCTGGTAAAATGGTCGTGGCCGTTAACCATAGTCACCATTTTGTTTATGTTGGTGGCAATCTACTACAACATAAAGATGCGTCGCGGCATCAACAGCGAGGGCGCTTTGTCGTCGGACCTCATTGACATGCGTCTGCGGGCATTGCGCTTGCGCCGCATGCAAAACAGGTGGCTGTGGTTCAGCATCCCGTTCATTGTGGTGTGGCTTGGCTGGCTGGTGATGGAAACAATGCAGGTGAACACCAACCCCATGCCTCTGCTCATTGGTTGCGGCGTTGGCTTTGTGATTGGTTCAATCGTTGGTGTGCGTCAGTATTTGCGCACTCAGCGCCAGGCTGCCGATATTATTGCCGACATCGACAACCTCAAGAACGACTAATGATGCCATAAGCGCATAATAATAAGGTTCATATAAATCAGGGGACCCTTGCAGCGAGAATTGCTTCGCCGTAAGGGTCCCTTGATTATTTTGAGGGGTGTTTATGAATCGTGAAGTTAACGTCGGATGGTGGCGAGACCGCCTTGCGAGGTTTCTTTGTAGAGGCTTGGCAAGTCGTGGCCGGTTTGCTTCATCACTTGCACCACGCGGTCGAAGCTGATGAAGTGGTTGCCGTCGCTGAAGGTGCTGAACAGGTTGGAGTCGAGGGCACGTGCAGCGGCATAGGCGTTACGCTCGATGCACGGAATCTGCACCAGACCGCACACAGGGTCGCAGGTGAGACCCAGGTGGTGTTCCAAGCCCATTTCGGCAGCATATTCGATTTGCGAAGGTGTTCCGCCAAACAGCTGGTTGGCAGCGGCAGCAGCCATGGCACATGCCACGCCCACTTCGCCTTGGCAGCCCACGTCGGCACCCGACACCGATGCGTTGGTCTTCACCACCAAGCCAAACAGTCCGGCGGTGGCAAGGGCGCGCAAGATGCGCTGTTCGGAGAAGCCTTTGGTGAGGTGCAGGTGATAGAGCACAGCAGGCAGCACGCCACAAGCACCGCAGGTGGGTGCGGTGACAATCTTTCCGCCACCGGCATTTTCTTCGCTCACTGCCAATGCATAGGCATACACCAGTCCGCGGCTCTTGAGGCTGCCGGTGTAGCCAAGCGCTTTCACATAATAGCTCACGGCTTTGCGGCTAACGCCCAGTCCGCCGGGCAGCACGCCTTCGGCTTCGATGCCGCGTTGCACCGCTTCTTTCATCACTTGCCACACTTCGCGCAGATAATCCCAGATGGTGTTGCCTTCGTGCACGTCGACGTATTCCCAGAACGAGCGACCGCTGTTGCGGCACCATTCTTTGATTTCGGTGATGTTCGACAGTTCGTACACCTCGGGGCGTGCCGACACTTGCTGACCTTCTTCGAGGATGTCGCCGCCGCCCACCGAGTAGTAGGTGCGTGAACCCATTTCAAGCCCGTTTGCGTCGTAGGCATGAAAAGTCATTGCGTTTGGGTGGAACGGCAGGAACACGTCGCTGCGCCACTCAATTTCGGTTGGAGCCACCGGCGAAAGCACGTCGATGATGGCTTTGTCGGTCATGTGGCCCTTGCCTGTGGCGGCAAGCGAGCCATAAAGTGTCACCTTGTAGCTCGACACGCCGCTGTGCAGCGCCAGAAATTTCTCTGCCGCGCGTTTTGGCCCCATGGTGTGGCTGCTTGATGGGCCGACACCTATTTTATACATGTAACTTATTGAATGCATTGTGTTGATATGGTTTTGTTAAGGGTGATTAATTTGCTTAATGAGTGAGATGAAAATCAAACAAGAATTTTCACGAGCACATATCCGCCAACAAGCAGCCACGCGTAAATCATCAGCGCCAGCACAAACGGCTTGGCGCCGGCTGCCTTAAACTTGTCGATGCTGGTGTCGGTGCCGAGCGCCGTCATTGCCATAGTGAGCAGGAAGGTGTCGAAGCTGTTGATGTATTTCACCGATTCGCTCAAGCCCTCTTGCGGAATGAACGAGCAGCTTTGCAGCAGCGAGTTGAGGATGATTATGCCAATGAAGCCGAATGCAAACCATGGCACGGCAATCTTGCGCTTGCCGCCGCCTGCGCCATTCGAGCGCTTGGCAAGCATCACAGCCATGATGAGTAGCACGGGAGCAAGCAGCATCACGCGAATCATCTTGGTGATTGTGGCTTGGTCGGCAATGTGCAGCGAGCCTTCGGGGTCCATGGCGTTGCCGGCACCCACCACGTGAGCCACCTCGTGCAGCGTGCCGCCGGTGTAGATTGCCCATTGCTGGGTGGTGAGGTCGAGTATGCCCATGCGATATACTATCGGGTAGAGGAACATCGACAGTGTGCCGAAAATCACTACCGTCGACACTGCCACGGCGGTCTTGTGGGCTTCGCAGCGCACCACCGGTTCGGCGCCGAGCACGGCAGCAGCGCCGCAGATGGCGGCACCGGTGCTGGTCATCAGCGTGGTGTCGTTGTCCATCTTCAGCAGTTTGCCAAACAGCATGCCCAGTGCTATGGTGCCTGCAATCACTATGCAGTCAACCCACAGCGCCGGCAGACCTATGCTGTAGACGTCTTGAATGGTTAGGCGGAATCCGTAGAGCACGATGCCGGTGCGCAAAATCTGCTTTGTGCACAGTTTGATGCCCGGAGTCCAGTCGGCGGGCATGTATTTGCGCAGGGTGTTGGCGTAAATCATACCCAGAATGATGCCCACAATCAGCGGGCTGAACGACAGTCGTTTCACCCACTCAAAGTCGGCAATGAAGAATGCCGATAGTGCAAACAGCGCTATCAGCAGAATGCCATGCAATGTATTTGCTTGTTTGTCAGTCATTTTTTTGCTTTTGTTAGAATTTGCGAGCTATTTCAGCCATTCTGATGGCGGCTTCGGCAGCTTCGGCGCCTTTGTCGCATTCCGAGTTTTCGCCGGCGATGCGCAAGTAGGCTTGTTCTTCGGTGTCGACGGTGAGCACGCCAAAAATCACGGGCACTTTGCCTTCGGCATTAAGTATTGCTGCACCTTGAGTGACGTGCTGGCACTCGTATTCGAAGTGTGGAGTGGTTCCGCGCACAATGCAACCAAGAATAATCACGGCGTCGAATGCGCGGCATTTGGCGAGTCGCGAAGCGGCGAACACCAGTTGGAATGTGTTGGGCACGTGCACCACAGTGATGTCGTTGTCGGGATAACCCTCGTTGCGCAGCACAGCCACGGCGCTGTCGCAAAGCACTTTTGAGATTTCGGCTTTCGAGTCGGATACTACAATTCCCACACGCAGTTCGTCGAGGTGCGGGAGAGGCGATGTTTTTTGTTCGTTTTCTTCTGTTTTGTTTAACATATTATGTTTTATGAATGGTTGGTTCGTTGTTGAAAGAGATGCTGGAAATCGCGGTGATTAGCGCAGCGTCAAAATATGCCTTTTAGCAGCGACATTATGCTGAAATTGCGGTTTTTTGCTTTTAGCAAATCTTCAATTTCTTTGGCGGCATCTTTGGCGCCAAGGTTTTGTGCCACGGGCTGCAGGGTGAGCAGCAGTTGCTCGGCAGTGTCGCGGCGGTCGCTTTTCTGCATCAAAGCTCGAGCCAGGGCTATCGACAGGTGCAAGCCGTCCTTATCCATGGGTGCGCCGAGCCTTTTGTGGCAGCGCAGCGCTTTCGAGTAGTATTTGGCGGCATCGCGGCTGTTGCCCATTTGCATCATCAGGTCGCCCTCTTTTGTAAGGGTGTCCATGAGGCTTCGCAAGGCATCGTGGTTGCCTTCGCTTGCCAGTTCGCTGTAGTGTTCGCTCATCTCTTGGTAGTGCGAAAACACCTCCATCTGTTTGGCTCGCGATGTGAAAATCACCGTTGAGGCTTCAACGGCATAGGTGAGCATCGAGGCAAAGCGATGTTCGTTTTTCTTCACTAAACGTTCGTATAGCTTTTGCGCCTTCGACAGTTCCTTGGCGGCACGCACGTTCTCGCCTGTGCTGTTGTGAATCGAAGCCAGATTATAGAGAATGGCAGCCAGAATGGCGAGGAAGTCCTCGCCGCGCTTCACGGCGATGGCGTCGAGCGCTTGCAGCGACTGCTCGGCGGCTCCGATAGCCAAGGTGAAATCTTTCTTGGCGATGTAGATGCTCATTCGCGCCAGCCACAGCCACGCCTTGCTGATGAGAGGCATGTCGATGTCGGGCGAATAGTTAAGCGTGTCGATGAGCATTGCGGCGTCGGTGTTGCGTCGGTGCTTGAGCAGATACAACACATAGCACATCTTCACCTGCAAGCCGCATTCGCCTTCGGGCTGATTTCCGGTGCGGTTGATGTAAGCCCGTTGCTCGTCGATTTCGGCGGGCATTGTGGGCAATGATGCTTCGTGTTGCAGTGCTTTCATATCGCTCGTGGGGTTTATTCGGTTGCTAAGATTTTTGCCAATTCGAGGGCTTTTTGCTGAGCAAACTCGCTGCTGATGCAGTTGGTTGCCGATGCGGCACATTCCTCGGCAAAGGCGTATGCGCCTTTGGCAATCTGCATCCATGTTTGAGCATCGGTGTTGGCAATGGTCTTGTGGCGAAGGTCGGCAGCCACCATGCCGTAGATGATGCCGGCTGTGTAACCCGCCTGCCAGCCAAGCGCGTTGCCGAGTGCATTGCTGGGTTGCTCAATGGGTGCTGCGGTTCCGCGTCCGTACACTGTGGTGCTGAGGTCGTCGGTGATGTGCATCAGGCAGTTGCAGTAAATCATGTGGTTGCGATAGGCTTGTTCGCCTGTCTCGCGTGGGAAGATGTCGTGAATGTCGCGATTGCTGGCAATCACCACATTGCTCAGTTCGAAATTCTCGAGCACATTGGGCATCACTTTGGTGATGCTATAGTTTATGCCGTGCTGAAAGCCTGGCAGATACACCATGATGGCTTTGCGGTCGGCGGCATATTGCAGAATCTCGTAGAGGCGGCTGCGTTGTGGGTTTTCGATTGAATAGAGCGAGCCGAACAGCACAATGTCGTCCTCGTTGATGCGCGGCCACACCACGTCGAAGCGGTCGGGCGGATAGGTGCCGTAGTTCACCAGCTGTGGCTCGTGGTTGTCGCTCTCGAAGATAGCTGAAAACGCCGTGGTGCCGTTCACGTAGCGGTCAACCGAGGTCACGTCAACCTTGTTGCGCTTCAGAAAGTCTACGATGATGTCGCCCACATGGTCGTTGGCACATTCGCTCACCATGAGCGTTTCAATCCCCGATAAAGCAAGCGAGCAGGCGGCATTTGCCACGCGTCCGCCCACAAAACTTTTCATAGGCACGTTGTCCTTGAATATGGTGTCAAGTACCGATTCGCCTATGGTAATAATTTTTCGCATATATCGTAATAGTCTTTTGTTCCTATTGTTGGGCATTGCTCAAAAAAACTTTGCAATGGGCAATGCATACAGCAACCATCGCCTGCTGTGTTACCATGAGGCGTGATGTTGCTACAACATGTGCAAATATACAACCATTATAGGGCTTATGAAATAAAATTGCCCGATTTTTTTCTCACAGCTTCCGTAGCCGTAGCCGTAGCATTGCTGCGAAAATATTGGCTGAAAACTTATAAAAGCGGCGCGCCATGCCGGTTATTTCATCACTGGCCACTCAAAGTGGTTCACTTCGCGGGAATACTCCTTTTCTTTGCTGCCCACAAGTTTGTTGCACAGCTCATGGAACTCCTTCGAGTGGTTGGGGTGGGTGAGGTGAGCCAGTTCGTGGCAAATGATGTAGCGCACAAGGTGTTCGGGCAAGAACAGCAAGGCATAGGAGAGGCGTATTTGTTTAGTGGCAACATTGCACGTGCCTAAGCGGCGAAAACCGTTCGATGCCACGAATGATGATGGCTTGATGTTCAGTTCCTCAGCCACTTGCCAGGCATAGTTGATTAGTATTGGCTTGCGTCGAGCCACCATTTTTCTCACGGCATCGCTGATTCTCTTGGTATGTGCCGCCGACGAGAAGTCGAAGCTTTTGGGCACGACAATTATGCTCACGTCGCCCTCGGTTTTAGGATTTTCTTCGGTGGTGATGAGCACGTCAAATCCGAAGCAGTGTATCAGTTTGCCATCATAGTAGAGGTTTTGCTTCGGGGTTTGTTGGGCAATGAATTTACGCAGACTTTGGCGTTGTTCGTCGAAGTATCGCAATATCGAGGTGCGTGTGGCAATAATAGGAAAACTCACGCATAGTTGACCGTTGTTTACTTTGGCAATGATTCGTTTCATGCCGGCGCGCAAAGTAATCTTCACGTTGCCAAATTCCTTGTCGTTGTGAATGTAAACAGCCATTTTGTGTGTTAATTATCTGACGTCTTCGCCCCAAAGCAGTTTGTCGCGCAGCGTGCGGGCAAAGCGGTGATTTTTGCTTTGAACCACCTTTACCGAGTAAGGTGCCCTCGTGATAGTAACAGGGCAACCGTCGGGCAGGATGGTGGCGTTGCCGTCGAGGCTGAGCTGGTAGTTGCGCGAGCGAGTGTGAGCCAAGGCTTTCACCACGGCAGTGTCGGGCAGCACCAGCGGGCGCATGTTCAGCGAGTGCGGCGAGATGGGTGTGAGAACGAGGTTGGCAGCAGTGGGGGCAATGATAGGACCGCCGCAGCTCAGGTTGTAGGCGGTTGAGCCTGTGGGAGTGGCAACAATCAGTCCGTCGGCCTTGTAGGTGGTGAGGCGGTCGCCGTCAACTTCCACCTCGATGCTCACCACAGCCGACGAGTCGTGGCGCAAGAGAGCCACCTCGTTGAGCGCCATGGGATAGTCGATGTCGATTCCGTTGCCGCAACGGGCTTGCAGCATTGTTCGCTGCTCGATGGTGAAATTGCCCGCCATAAGGTCGGCAACAAATGACGAAGCCTCCGAGAGGTCGGCAGCGGTGAGATATCCAAGTCGGCCGGTGTTGATTCCGGCAATGGGGATGCCCTTGTGAGCCACCTTCTTGGTGGTGCGCAGGAATGTGCCGTCGCCGCCGATGCTTAGCGCCATGTCGGCATCGTCGGGCACCGTGGCAGCCACGTCGTGAAACGGCAGGTTGCTGGCATCAGCAATCTTCAGCTTTGCAAGATATGATGCGTCGGCAACAAGCGTGTGCCCTCCGGCAGCAAGTTCGTTGAGCATATTCGCCACTTGAGTGAGCGTGGCGCTCTGACATCTTTTGCCATTAATGAATATCTTCATGCGCGTATTTTGTTTTTTTTATGGGTTTTTACCCATGTTTTGTTTCAAATTCTCCTTTATTAGTATTAATTTTGCAACTAATTATGGGTAGTGCAAATATACGAATATTTTGCCAACTATTGACACGATGCACTGCTTAATTGATAATGAGACTATAAGAGGAAAAAACAAAGATATGACGACAAATTTAAGTGTAAATATCAACAAGATAGCCACATTGCGCAATGCGCGCGGAGGCAATCTGCCCAATGTGGAGAATGTAGCTGTTGATTGCGAACGGTTTGGAGCGCAAGGCATCACCATACATCCACGTCCCGATGAGCGTCACATTCGTCACGACGATGTGTTTTTGCTTCGTCCGTTGGTTCGCACCGAATTCAACATCGAGGGCTATCCGAGTCCCGAATTTCTCGACTTGGTGCTTAAGGTGAAGCCCGAACAGGTCACTTTGGTGCCCGATGCTCCCGATGCGCTCACGTCGTCGGCTGGCTGGGAGGTGGCTGAGAACTTCGAGTTTCTGTGTGAGGTAATCGAGCGCCTGAAGGATGCCGGCATACGCACAAGCATCTTTGTAGGCACCGACATCGAAAACATCAAGATGGCAGCAAAAACCGGTGCCGACCGCATTGAGCTTTACACCGGTCCGTATGCTGTTGAATATAAGAAAGACCCTGCCAAAGCAATTGCTCCGTATGCTGCAGCAGCCAAAGCGGCTCACAACTGCGGCTTGGGCGTGAATGCTGGTCACGATTTGAGCCTCGAGAATCTTGCCTATTTCAAGCAAAATGTGGGCTATCTCAACGAGGTGTCGATTGGGCATTGCCTCATTTCGGATGCGCTGTATCTGGGTCTCGAAAAAACCATCAAGGCGTATAAGGACTGCCTGAAGGACAAGTGATAGCCCGGGGCACGACCACTTTTCGCGGCAAAACAAGAGAATCGATTGATAAAACCACATAAATTATCACCAAACGTATTATTTTTCACTATCAAACTACTATGACAATTTTAGGACTGATACAAGAATCTGGCATGAATGGCGCTGTTGACTCTGCCTTCACTGCTGTTACCGACACCGTTGCTGCCGTTGGCTCGGCAGCCGCACCCGTAATCGAAGAAAAACTGTCGGTTTGGGACCTCTGCCTCAAGGGCGGTTGGATTATGATTCCATTGCTCATTCTCTCGGTGGTGAGCATCTACATCTTCATCGAACGCTTTATTGCTTTGCGCTCGGCGGCTAAACGCGACGACTCGTTTATGAAGCGCATCAAGGACTATATTCACGACGGCGAAATTGAAAGCGCCATCAACCTGTGCAAGAAAACCGACACTCCATACGCCCGCCTTATCCTCAAGGGCATTAGCCGCATTGGCCGCCCGATGAACGACGTGCTTGTGGCTATCGAAAACACCGGCAACCTCGAGGTGTCGGCGCTCGAAAAGGGCTTCACTTGGCTGGCTACCACAGCTTCGGGTGCCCCGATGATTGGCTTCTTGGGCACCGTCACCGGTATGGTGCAGGCGTTCTTTGCTTTGGCAAGCGCCGGCAGCAACGCCAACGTAACCATTCTTGCCAGCGGCATCTACGAGGCGCTCGTGACCACTGTGGCTGGCTTGATTGTGGGCATCATTGCGCTGTTTGCCTATAACTTCCTCGTCTCGCGCGTCAACAAGGTGATGAACCAGCTTGAGGCTAAGACAATGGAATTTATGGACCTTCTCAACGAGCCTGCAAAATAATCGCGCCTTAGGCTCGCCGATGTGCTGCCTGCTGCTTGTAGGCACGCAGCTCGGTGCGGCTAAAGGGTTATCAATATAACGGTATTTCGAAACGAATCACAATAATACAACAAGCGATGGCATTAAAAAGACAACATGAGATGATGTCGATGTTCAGCATGGCGTCGATGACCGACGTTATTTTCCTGCTCCTCATCTTCTTTATGGTTACAAGCACATTCGTGTTTCCGTCGGCGCTCGAGGTGAATCTGCCGCAAAGCAGCGAACAATCGGCTATCAAGCCCGGTACACGAGTTTTCATCGACAAGGAATACAACATATATGCATCGGTCGACGAGAGCGAGCCTAAACCGCTTCCTGCCGACCAGCTGATGGGCTTCTTGAAACTCGTGCAGCAAAACAGCCCCGAAAAGTTTGTGGCGCTATATGCCGACGAGGAGGTGCCTTACGGCAAGATTGTGGACATTCTCGACAAAGGTTCGCGTTGCGGACTGAAGATTGTGCTTGCCACCAAACCGGCATCGTCGACCTACGCTGCACCCGAGCCCGATGAGGCTGCCGCCGAAGAGGCGCTGCAATAATGGGGCTTGAAGCTAACTAAGATATATTATAACGTAGTTTTCTTACAAACACAAGCAAGTTCATTAAATGACTCTCAACAAGAATAAAATAATAGCCTTGATAGCAACGCTTGCCGTGCACATAGTGGCGCTGCTTATTCTTGTGTTCACTGCCTTGCACTACAAGTGGCCGCCCGACGACTTAAACCTTGCCGAGCAAAAACCGCAGGAGGAAATCATGTTCGGCGGCGAATTTGTGCAACTGGGCAATGTGGAGCAGCCGGCTGCCGACGAGATGCAGCCTTCGTCGCCTGACGAGGCAACGGAAACTGTCGACGAACCTAAGTTGCCGGGCAACGAACTCAAGGATGCCGGCGAAGCGCAAGAGCAACCCAAGCAGGTGGTTACGCAAAAGGCTGAATCGCCCATGAAGGTGAAAAAAGAAGAAGAAAAGCCCAAGGAGAAACCCAAGGGTGCCACCAAGAGCGAGCAAGCCGAACAAGACAAACTCAAGGCTCAGCAAGAGGCTGAACGCAAAAAAATTTCTAATCGCGTGAAGTTTGGCACTTCGGGCTCAACAGGCAGCGGAAAAGTCGGCTCGCCTAACGGCAACAGCTCGTCGGGTGCCCTCACCGGCAAACCGGGTATCGGCGGCTTGGGTGGTTATACGCTCGAAAGCTGGAGCCGTCCGTCGAGCAGCCTCGAAGGCACAATCACCATTCAGGTGAAGGTGAACGCACGCGGCAACGTGGTGTCGGCGTCGTATGCCAGCGGAACCGGCGCTGCAGCCGGCAACCAAGCTGCTCGCAGCAGTTGCATTGCTGCCGCACGACAATCGAGCTTCTCGGTGCCTAAAAACACTACCACCGACGCCGTGGGCACAATCACCTACCGCTTCGAATAATTCAAACACATAAACAATCCCCCTGCGGGGTTCTCTATAAGGTGTGTCATCGTGACGCACCTTTTTTATATGATTTCCTGCGCAATCGGCGATTTCAGCGATAGAATATAGCGGTTGCAGGCTCGGCAGCCCTTGGCAACCATGATAACCTTATAGCGGCAAGGGGTGACGGAAAGAGCCGCGAGTGCTGTGGGCAAACGCGGCTCAGGGTCTAACGTATTATTGTGTAATAGTTTGGTTATGATTCAGGCTTTTATTTCTTGCTCCAAAGCTTGTTCATTTCTTCGAGCGTTTTGCCTTTGGTTTCGGGCACGAGACGCCAAACAAAGATGGCTGCAATGATGCCAATCACGCCGTAGAGGGCATAGGCGAATGTGTGTCCAAAGCCGTCGCCCGGGGTGATTTCCATGTTATACATTGGCACGAACGAGGCGCTCACAATGAAGTTGAATATCCATTGGAAAGCCACGGCGATAGCCACTGCTGCACCACGAATGGTGTTTGGGAAAATCTCGGAGATTAGCACCCAGCAGATTGGTCCCCACGAGAACATGAACGAAGCCGAATAAACCATGATGCTGAGCACCTGCATCATAGGCGGCAGGTTGAAGGCGTTGCAAGCTGCAAAGCAGAGTGCGCCAAGCGCCATACCCAGCGAACCGGTGATGAGCAGCGGTTTGCGTCCTAAGCGTTCAACGGTGAACACAGCCACCAGGGTGAATGTGATGTTCACCACGCCCATAATCACGGTTTGTTGCATCGAGTCGCCGGCACCCACCGAGTCGAATATGCGCGGTGCATAGTAGAGCACGGCGTTGATGCCAACAATCTGTTGGAATACCGACAGCATACAGCCGATGAATATAACCAGCCAGCCGTAGGTGAACAGGCGTTCGGTTTTCACTTCCACGGTATTCTTGATGTCGTTGAGGATTTCCTTTGCCTTAGCCAATCCGTTGATTTTGCTAAGCACATACAGTGCCTTGTCGTCGTTGCCGCTGAGGGCCAAGTAACGCGGTGTTTCAGGCACAAGCAAGATGAGCACTGTGAACAATCCGGCAGGAACGGCTTCGCTGACAAACATCAATCGCCAGCCTGTGGAAACGGTCCATGCTGCAAAGTCGGGGCTTGTGGCCTTTGCCCATTGCACGATGAGGTAGCTAACGAAGTAAACCACCAACTGACCGAAGATGATTGCGAATTGGTTCCACGACACCAGGGTGCCGCGCATGTTGCTCGGTGCCACTTCGGCGATGTACATCGGGCAGATGGCAGAAGCCAAACCCACGCCCACGCCGCCCAGAATGCGGTAGAGGTTGAATGCCACCAGCAGGCTTTTTGAAGATGTGCCGTAGTCGAAGAACAAAAATTCGGGACGGTAGGAGCCGAGAGCTGAGAGGAAGAACATCACGCCGGCGCAAGCCAGGGCGCGCTTACGGCCGAGCCTGTTGGCAAACAGGCCCGACAGTGCGCTGCCTATGATGCATCCGATAAGGGCACTCGACGAGGTGAGGCCGTGTAGTACGTCGGTATAGTCGAAGTCGGCGGCTCCCTCAAAGAAGCTTTGCAGACCGCCTTCGGCGCCCGAAATCACGGCGGTGTCGTAACCGAACAGCAAGCCGCCAATCACAGCCACCAGCACTATCGAGAACAGATATAGTTTACTGCCTTTTTCTGAATAATTCATAGTCACAAAAGTGTTTTTATGGTTTCACTGACAAACGATGGCTTATTAGCAATACATTGCCACGATTGCTTCGTAAAGCTCTTGCTTGCCACTTGTGAGCTTAGGTTCGCCAACAGTCTTGCCGTATTCGTAGGCTTCTTCGAGGGTCATCTTGCCTTCTTCAAACTTCTTGCCCAAACCGCTGTCGAACGAAGCGTAGCGTTCGGCAAACATCTTCTTGTAAGGCGATTCTTCGAGTAGGCGTGCAGCGTTTTCAAGGGCGCGAGCCATGGCGTCCATACCGCTGATGTGAGCCAGGAAGATGTCGTCGAGGTCGGTTGAGTTGCGACGGGTCTTGGCATCGAAGTTTGTGCCGCCGGTGCCCAGACCGCCATTGCGGATGATTTGCATCCAAGCTTGCACGAGTTCGAATTGGTCGATAGGGAATTGGTCGGTATCCCAGCCGTTTTGCATGTCGCCGCGGTTAGCGTCGATTGAGCCGAGCATGCCGTTGTCTACGGCAACAGCCAATTCGTGCTCGAAGGTGTGGCCTGCGAGGGTTGCGTGGTTCACTTCGATGTTCACCTTGAAGTCGCCGTCGAGTCCGTGAGCCTTGAGGAATCCGATAACTGTTTCGGTGTCGACGTCATATTGGTGCTTTGATGGTTCCATTGGTTTTGGTTCGATGAGGAAGGTGCCTTTAAAGCCCTTAGCGCGGGCGTAGTCGCGAGCCATGCGCAGCATGGTTGCCATGTGCTCTTTTTCGCGGCGTTGGTCGGTGTTGAGCAGGCTCATGTAGCCTTCGCGACCGCCCCAGAACACATAGTTTTCGGCGCCGAGTTCAATGCCGGCATCGATTGCGTTCTTTATTTGAACGATTGCGCGAGCCACAACGTCGAAGTCGGGGTTGGTTGATGCGCCGTTCATATAGCGCTTGTGACCAAACACGTTGGCGGTTGACCACAGCAGCTTGATGCCTGTTTCGTTCATCTTTTCCTTGAGGTAAGCCACGATGGCTTTGAGGTTTGCCTCGTATTCTTCAACCGAGTTGCCTTCCGACACCAGGTCAACATCGTGGAAGCAGAAATATGGTATGCCCAACTTGCTCATGATTTCGAAGCCGGCGTCAGCCTTGCGCTTGGCGCGAGTAACGGCGTCGTCGCCTTCGTTCCATGGGAATGTCTTGGTGCCACCGCCGAATTGGTCGCCGCCGTCGGCGCAGAGGGTGTGCCACCATGCCATGGCAAAGCGCAACCATTCTTTCATTGGTTTGCCCATAATCACTTTTTCGGCATCGTAGTAGTGGAATGCCATCGGGTTTTTCGAATCTTTGCCTTCGAACTTGATTTTTCCTATTTCAGGAAAATACTCTTTTGTTGCCATATTTGTGTTTTTAAATGCTTTTGTGTTTGCCTTGTGCGGCAAACGTTTTTTTTTATTTTGTTATTTAATTTCTTTTTCGAGAAGCGATTTCCAGCGTGCGTAAGCATCGGCGTAGGCATCGGCTTGAGCATCGTCGGGGTGAATCACCGCCAGGCGCTCGAGCGAAGCGAATGCTTCGGCAGTCGAGCTGTAGATGCCGGCGCCCAGTCCGGCGCCTTTGGCAGCGCCCACCGAGCCGTCGGTGTCGAACAGTTCGATGTCGGCACCCGTAACGCCGGCAAGCGTGTTGCGGAATATTGGGCTGAGGAACATGTTGGCGCGCCCGGCGTGAATCTTCTTCACTGTCATGCCCATTTGTTCCATCACTTCGATGCCGTATTTAAACGAGAACACGATGCCCTCTTGTGCTGCACGCAGCACGTTGTTCACGTTGTGGTTGTTGAAGTTTATGCCGTGAATCGAGCATCCCACCTCTTTGTTTTCGAGCACACGTTCGGCGCCGTTGCCGAAAGGCAGAATGCTTATTCCGTCGCAGCCCACAGGGGCGAGGGCAGCCATCTCGTTCACTTGCTCGTATGATGTGCCTTGAGCCACGAAGTTTCGCTTAATCCACGAGTTGAGTATGCCGGTGCCGTTGATGCACAGCAGCACGCCGGTGCGAGGGTTTTCGGCGGTGTGGTTGACGTGGGCAAAGGTGTTTACGCGGCTTTTAGGGTCGTAGTCGACGGTTCCGTTCACGCCGTACACCACGCCCGATGTTCCGGCAGTCGAGGCAATCTCGCCCGGGTTGAACACGTTTAGCGAGAGCGCATTGTTTGGCTGGTCGCCGGCGCGATAGGTGATGGGGGTGCCTTCGCAAAGCCCCAGTTCGGCAGCGGCAGCGCGGCTCACGGTGCCTTGCACGGCAAATGTGGGCTTAACGTCGGCAATCAAGCTGCTGTCGATGCCGTAGAAGTCGAGCATGAATTGCGCCAAACGGTTTTCTTTGAAATCCCACATGATGCCCTCCGACAAGCCCGACACTGTGGTGCAGATGTCGCCGCTCAGGCGCATGGCTATGTAGTCGCCCGGAAGCATGATTTTGTCGATTCGGCGGTAGGTTTCAGGTTCGTTTTCCTTCACCCAAGCCAGTTTCATGGCAGTGAAATTGCCGGGCGAATTGAGAAGGTGCTGCAAGCAGCGCTCTTCGCCGAGTTGGCGGAACGCCTTTTCGCCGTAGGGCACGGCACGCGAGTCGCACCAGATGATTGACGGGCGCACCACCTGCTGCTGTTTGTCGACGCACACCAAACCGTGCATCTGATAGGAAATGCCAATGGCTTTGATGTCGGCGGCAGCCACGTGCGAGGCAGCCATGATGTCGGCGGTGGCAAGCTTGAGATATTTCCACCAGCTTTCGGGGTCTTGTTCAGCCCATCCGGCACGAACAGCTGTTATAGGAGCTTCACTTTTGGGATAGAAAGTTGAGCCTACGCAGGTGCCGGTGGCAGCCTCCACTAAGCTGGCTTTCACCGACGAACTGCCTATGTCGTAACCTAATAGATACATAGTTAGCTATAAGTTTTTAAGTGTTTTATTTTTTTAAGTTTATGTTCAACGAAATAATTATTTTGGTGTTTTGAGGAAGGGGTTATCGGCGCATTTTGTTGTAAGCCACTTTGTCGAAGCGATAGTAGCGGGCAGCGCGGTGAGCCACATTTTTCTCGTATTCGTCGAGCGGCACCACATAATTCATCTGCTTTAGCTTCTTTTGGAAATTGCGCACGTCGAGCTGCTTGCCGTAGATGCGTTCAAACAGCGTACGCAGTTGCAGCGCCGTGAAGCGGTGAGGCAGCAGGTGGAAAAGATATATGGGGTCGTTGTCCACGAAATGGCGTATTTGCTTGAGCGCCTCGTTTACAATGATGTTGTGGTCGAAAGCCAGTTCGATTTGTGCATCTACGGGCATCCAGCAAAGTTCGTTTCCGGCAGCCTTAAAGGTGGTGTTGTTTGCCGAAATCTTCACCAGCGACAGGTAGGCAATGGTGACAATGCGTTCCACTTTCATCTTGATGGCTCGCTCAAGCCATTTCACATCTTTCACGTTCTTGGTGCGGTCGCGCGAACCAAATGCCTTGAATTGCACCAGTGGCATGCGGCGTATGCCTGCTTGTTCCAACAACACGCGCTGTGCTGCTGCGTCGAGGTCTTCGTCTTCGTAGATGAGGCTTCCCGGCAGCTTCATGTCGTGATATTCCTGTCCGTTTTCGTTAATGGTGCGTTTCAATAGCAGTACCTTCAATTGTTCGCCGTCAAAACCAACCACTACGCAGTCCACCGAAATATGATGGTTGGCTAAACGTACATTTTGCTCTGTTTTCATGCTTGGAGTTTGGTTTATGTTTTTGCAAATATATATCATTTTTTTGAAAATAATCACAAAATCATAAAATTTTTTATCGCTTAAATGCTTAATTTTCAGACCGATTGCATATTGTTATGCGTACAATATCAGGTGTTATTGTGTATTAAACAATAACGATGCTGCTGGCTTGCAATGGTTTAATGTATAGTTTACAATAAGATACACAGCGTGTTGCCCTGTGCATCGGCAAATACTTATTGTAGATTGTTCGGTGCTTTGCGAATAATAAAACAAGGTGCGGCACATTCGCTGTGCCACACCTCCGAGTCATGCTACCTTTTGCCCTAAGGGCTAATTAAAACAGAATATATATGTTGGTTCTGTAATAATTTCGTATGCGAAATTTTAGTTTTCGCCCATGTTTTGTATCCATTCTTGCTTTGAAGGCACCTCCTCGTCGAGTTCGGTGTGGTCGCCGAGGGCATCGATGCCATATTCCTCGCTGTGCTGCGATATGTCGAGCCCGATGCGCTCGCTCTTAGGCGACACGCGCAGCCTAACCATCTTGCTGGTGAGCCAGTACAGGGCAAACGACACTGCAAAGGTGTAGGTGCACACAATGAGCACAGCCACCAGGTGGTTGAGGAAAAACTGCAGGTGTGATATTTCGGCAGTCTGGGCATCGGGGAAGAAATAGCTGTAGGCAAACACTCCGGTGAAGATGCTTCCCACAATGCCGCCTACGCCGTGAGTGGGAAACACGTCGAGGGCATCGTCGAACAAGTGCGTCTTAGCCTTGAATGTCACGGCAAAGTTGCAGATGAGAGTTATGACAAAAGCGATGAACATGCTTTCGCCCACGCTCACCCATCCGGCGCACGGTGTGATGGCAACCAGTCCCACCACGGCAGCCACGGCGGCGCCCATTGCCGAAGGACGGCGTCCGAGCACACAGTCGAAGAAAATCCACGACACCATGGCGGTGGCAGCGGCGGTGTTGGTGTTGAGGAATGCCGTTATGGCTATGCCGTCGGCTGCCAGCGAGCTGCCGCCATTAAAGCCGAACCAGCCCAGCCACAGCAGCGCCGCACCCAGCAGCACAAACGGTATGTTGGCGGCTTTGCCTTCGTCGCTATTGCGCGGACCCAGGAAGATGGCACCTGCCAAGGCGGCTACACCGCTGGCTGCATGCACCACAATGCCTCCGGCAAAGTCGTGCACATGCATGCGTCCGAGGAAGCCTTCGGGATGCCATGTCCAGTGTGCCAGCGGACAATATACAAATATCACCCACAATATCATGAATATCACATATCCCGAGAATTTCACACGCTCGGCAAACGAGCCGGTGATGAGCGACGGGGTGATGATGGCAAACTTCATCTGGAACAGGGCAAACAGCGCAAGCGGTATGGTGCCGGTGGCTAATCCAATCTGGCTACCGTCGGCGCCAACCATATTGGCGCACCCTACGTTGTTCATCATAAAGAATTGCAGCGGGTTGCCTATCACTCCGCCTATGTCGTCGCCAAATGCCAACGAGAATCCAAACACTACCCATACCACGCTCACCACGCCCATCACGATGAAGCTTTGCAGCATGGTGCTTATCACATTCTTTGCCCTCACCATGCCTCCGTAGAAGAATGCCAATCCGGGCGTCATCATAAGCACGAAGATTGTTGCCGTAATCATCCAGGCAATGTTGGCATAATCAGCTGCCGACAGTTGCTCCGACAGGTTGAAGTCGCCGGCGTCGCCTTTTGTGAAGAGTCCTAATATGCTGAATATTGCAGTGAGGCAAAACAGCACAAACCATCTTTTCTTGATTTTCATAAATAAAAATTTTTTATAAACCTAAAACAAACATTCTGTTAAATCAGCGATGTTAGCCGCAACGTGGTTTTTTGACAAAATTCCACCAAATGGTGGGTTTGTGCTGCCCGTTTGCAACTAATCGCGCTACAAAATTATAATATTGCAACCTAATATGCAAATTATATTGCAAAATGTTTTGTAAAACACGCAATTTTGTGGCTGATTGCCATTCATAATGCCCGAAATGATTACATCTCGCTGCCTGTAAGCAGGCTTAAGAGGGCGCCGTTGCGTAGGAAAAAATTTTGCGAGCCGATTTAACTTTGCGTCTGATTTTTTGTCAAATAAGTGAAATTGCAACAATGGTTAATGCACAAAAAAATAACGACGCCTTAGTGGCTATGCTCAAAGACCCGGCACAACGCAACCGCGCTTTCAGCATATTCATGAAGCAGTATGGCAGAAAGCTGTATTGGCACATACGTCGCATAGTGGTTGACCACGACGATGCCGAAGATGCCATGCAGGAAACCGCCATTTGCATCTTCAACAACATTGGCAGTTTCTACGGAAACAGTGCTTTGGGCACTTGGGTATACCGCATCGCCACCAACGAGGCGTTGAGGATACTTCGCCGGCAGACCCATGTGTTTCAAAGCGTCGACGCCCTTGGCGAAACACTCGCCGAGAAACTTGAAAGCGAAACCGACCTCGACAGCAATGCCGTGGAGGTGGAGTTTCAGAAAGCCGTGCTGCAGCTGCCCACGCAGCAACGCATAGCTTTCAATTTGCGATACTACGACGACCTCCCATACGAGGAAATCGCCAAAATAACAGGCAAGAATGTAAACACGCTAAAAACCAACTATCATTTTGCCGTAAACAAAATAAAAAAGACTTTAACCGACAACATGTTATGAAACAATTTGATGAGATAGGCAAGAATATGCCGTTCCGCGAAACCGACGAGCAAGTGGATGCGCTGCTGCAAGCCATCGAGGCGCGCACCCTGAACCAGGCGCCGCAACGCCGCCGCTCGGCTGTGGTGCGCCGCATTGTGCTGGCTGCTTCGGCTGCCGCTGCCGTGGCTGTGCTGGCAACGGTGCTGTTGAAGTCGCTCAACTCGCAACCCTCGGCTTACGACGCCGTCATGAACAGCCAATCGCTTGCCGAAGTGCTCACGCAAATGCCCGATGAGGATGTTGATGGGCAAGCGTACTACACACAAAACGCTGTGGCTTATTACTATTGATTAACGCATAAAAACATCAGTCAACCGAAATGAAAAGAGTTATTTTAATGACAATAGTGGCAGTGCTCTCGTTTGCCGGTGCTGCAAACATGCAGGCTCAACCGGGCAAGCACTCTGCCGAACATAAGGAAAAATTCTTTATGGCTAAGATGAAGATGATTCAGCAGGAGCTCAAGCTCACCGAGGAGCAAACCAACGAGTTCACACCCGTCTATCGCAAATACGACGAGGAGATGCTTGAAATCTTCAAAAATCATCGTGTCGCCGAAAATAAACTGAAGAAGTCGGGGGCTTCGAATGCCACCAAGGTGGTGAACCTGCGCATCGAAATGAAAATGGACCTGCTGCGCCTGCAAAAGAGCTACACCAACAAGTTTGCAAAGGTGCTCACTCCCGAGCAGCTGTTGCAACTCGACGACGCGGAGCGAAAGATACAATTTCAAATCATGAAGCGTCACAACCGTCGCGGCGGTCATAAGAAAAATGCCGATGCCAACCACGACACCAAGTGATTATTGGATTTATTTAATAGACAAATACGAGACAACATAAAAATTCAGTTATAACCATGAAACGTATTTTATCACTTTTGGCAATCATTGCCATGTGCACAGCCACGATGATGGCTCAGCAGCACGACCAACGCCGCCAGCCATTCACTCAAGAGCAAATCGAACAGATGAACGCCCGCCGCAGCCAGATGATTAAGAAACAGCTTAACCTCACTGCCGAGCAGGAACCCGTTTTCGACAAGGAATATGCCAACTACAACAACATTGTGCTTGCCACTCGCACACAGCAGTTCAAAAACCGCATCGAAAAAGACTCTTCCACCGAGCAGACTGTGGCTGCCATCAACGACATGATAGATGGCCAGCTTGCCGAACTTGTGGCAAAGAAGCAGATGATTAACCACCTGAAGGACGTGCTAACGGCTGAACAGCTTGCCAAACTGCACATGCTCACCAGCAATATGGGCATGCGTGGCAGACAAGGCGACGGCATGAACCAGGAACGCCGCGGCAACGCGCAGCGTCGTGCCCGCCAAAACAGCGACTGGGGTTCGGGCTTCGGCAGCATCGACTCCGACGACAACCAATAGTAAGGTTTGTAAAGAGTTTTTTTATAATCAGAGGCGAAAGAGGCTGTGCGCATTACGCGACACAGCCTCTTTCGGGTATATGATAGTGACTTAATACAGTGCGGCGAAGAAGGGGGCTACTACCACGGTTACTATACCGCACACCACAATCGACAGGCTGCTCATTGAGCCTTCCACGGGTCCTAACTCCATGGCTTTGGCGGTGCCGATGGCGTGAGCCGAAGCGCCCAACGCTATGCCGCGTGCAATGGGGTCGTTGATGCGCAGCAGTTTGAACCACTTCTCGGCAAAGATTCCGCCAATCACGCCGGTGATGATAATCACAGCCACCGAAATCGACACATATCCGCCCAGTTCCTGGCTCACGCCGATGCCTATGGCGGTGGTGATTGATTTGGGCAGGAAGGTGACGTAGGAGGTGTGGTCGAGTTGCATAAGCATTGCCAGCAGCAGAATGCACACAACGCTCGACAGCACACCGGTGACTATGCCCACCATCACGGCTTTCATGTTGTGCTTGAGCAGTTGCATTTGTTCGTGCAGTGGCACGGCGAGGCAGATAGTGGACGGCGTGAGCAGATAGGTGATTATGTCGGCGCCTTGGTTGTAGTGGTCGTAGTCGATGCCCATCAGTTGCAGTATGGCAATCACCAGCACAATCGACACGAACAGCGGATTCATAAAGCCCCATCCGGTGAGGCGTTTCAGCCACATGCCTATGCCGTAGCTGCCTAAGCTGAGCAGCACACCAAAGTAGATTGAACTTTCAAATACATTCGCTTCCATTGTCGTCGGCCTCCTTTGCTTCTTTGTTTTTTGATTGTCGAATAGCGTATTGTGTGGCGAGTCCTGTCAAACCCATCACCACTAATGTGCTCACGAAGGTAATCACCGAGTATTTCACGAGCGATTGGCTGAGTATGTCCCACGATTTCACCAGTCCCACTGCCGAAGGAATGAACAGAGCCGGCATGATGGCTATGAGCCAAGTACTCACTTCGCGAATCTGTCGCACCTTAATCCATCCTAATTGCAAGGCGGCAAATAGCAGTATTATGCCGTAGATGCTTGCCGGGATGGGCAGCGCGATGACGTAGTGCAGCAATTCGCCCATGAACGATATTGCCACTATTATGAGGAATTGAAACAGATATTTCATTGTGTTGAATGATTTTTTTGGGGAATAATTGGTTTACTCGGCTGCGGGCAGCACTTTGTGGGCATACGCGGCAATGATGTCGGCAGTGGCTTCGTTGCCCAGACGCATCGAGTCGATGCAGAGGTCGTAGTCGGACGCGGCGCCCCATGTCAGCCCGGTGTAATAGTTGTGATAGCGCATACGGCGCTCGTCGGTGTCGCTCACCAGTTGGCGGGCGCGTGATTCGTTAATTGATTTTGCAGAGGCGGTGGCTCGCACGCGTGTATCGAAATCGCCCTTTAGAAACACGCTCACCAGGTCGGCGCGATTGGCAAATATGCTGTTTCCGCAGCGCCCAATCACGATGCAGTTGCGGTTGCCTATCACGTTGCGAAACAATTCGCAAAACCGTTGCTTCACCTCGTCGGAAGCTTCAAACTGGTCGCTTATTGCCATGATGATGTCGTCGACCGGATGTTCGTCGACAAAGCTTTGCACGGCATCGCCCATGCCATGGCTCATTGCCATGTCGATAAGCATCTGGCGCGTGAAAAGCTCCAAACCGAGTTTCTTTGATAGTAATTCGCCTATGCGTGCAGCACCGCAGCCGCATTGGCGTGCAATAGTGATAATCATAAACCTAAAACAATTTATTTGTTCTTTCGTCTGTTTTCGGGTGCAAAGTTAATGCTTTTTTGCGCATCGTGTTTGCGTTGGGTGTCACTTTTTTGTGTCACCTCAGAATTGGAAGTAGATAAACGGCTGTATGTCGGCGCTCTTGAACTGCACCACCACAAAAGCTGCCAGCACCAGCACCAGCACATAAGCCCACAGGGGCATACGGGCTGCGCTTCGGCGCACGGCGGTCTTGGTTGATGCCGGCACAAAGTGTAGGGCATAGCCCACAGCCATTAGCACGAGCACTTGCCAATACCCGCACATCCATTGCCATGCCACGTCGGCATGAAAATTGGTGGCTATTTGCTGCATCATAGCCATTGAGTTAGCAAAATCGGTGTTGCGGAAGAATATCCAGCAAAGGCACACAAAGTGGAAGGTGAAGAAAATGCAAATCGCCCGTAGCAAACGGCTCGAATGGCGCACATCGGCTTTGATGCCGGTGATGCCCATCCACAGTTTGTGCACCGAAAGAGCAATGCCGTGAAGCAATCCCCAAAGCACGAAGTTGAGCGAGGCGCCGTGCCACAATCCGCCCAGCAGCATGGTGATGATGAGGTTGATGTGTTGGCGCACCTTGCCGCGACGGTTGCCGCCGAGCGAGATGTAAAGATAATCTTTCAGCCACGACGACAGCGAGATGTGCCAGCGGCGCCAAAACTCGGTGATTGATGCCGATTTATACGGGCTGTCGAAGTTGATGTTGAAGCGGAATCCTAACAGCAGCGCCAAGCCTATTGCCATGTCGCTGTATCCCGAGAAGTCGCAATAGATTTGCAGCGCGTAGCCGTAGATGCCCATAAGGTTCTCAAAACCGGTGTAGAGCGAAGGGTTGTCGAAGATGCGCTCCACAAAGTTGACGCTGATGTAGTCGGAAATCACAATTTTCTTCACTACGCCGCCGGCAATGTAGAGGATGCCGGTGCCCAGCATGGTGCGAGTGACGCACAGCGGCTTGCGTATCTGCGGAATGAAGTCGCGGGCACGCACAATGGGTCCGGCCACCAGTTGTGGGAAGAACGACACATAGAAGGCGTAGTCGAGCATGTTGTCGAGCGGCTCGATGCGTCGGCGATATACGTCGATGGTGTAGCTCATCGACTGGAACGTGAAGAAGCTGATGCCCACAGGCAGAAATATGTCGAAAGCCTCGAAGTGCAGTCCGCGCATGTCGGCAATCAGTTGTGCGAAGAAGTTGGTGTACTTGAAGAACGCCAGCAGCCCCAGGTTGATTGTGGCAGAGAGAGCCACCAGCCAGCGCCGCGTGCTTTGCTCGTCGGCATCAGCCATGCGCCGGGCAATCAAGAAGTCGCTCACCGTAACCAGTGCCAGCAGCAGGAAGTAGCACCCGCTGCTCTTGTAGTAGAAGTAGTAGGAGAAACACACCACAAACAGCAGCCGCAGCGTGGTGGCGCGGCTCAGGCAGCCATAGATGGCATAGAACACGGCAAACAGCATCACAAACAAGCCGGTGGTGAACATCATCGGTTCGTGGGCATTGTAGGCAAACAGGCTGCTGTGGTTGCACAGCGTCTGCCATGCCTCCATGCCGTATTGCAATATTTGGTGCAGTGCTTCTTCCATTGGTGCTGTGGGTTATTCGTTTTCGTAAGCCAATCGGCGCAGATGGTTGTCGTAGCCAGCCATTATGGCGTCGTAAAGCAGTTTTGCCAAGTGTTTTCCGCCCAGGTGGTTGATGTGGGTGTAGTCGAGGTTGGCTTGCCGCGGATGACTCTCTACCATCTTGGCGATGCTGCCGGCGCCGCCCATGGCGTCGAACAGACTCCAATAGGCAATGCCCTCGGTGCTGGCAATGTTTTGTTGCTCAGCCATCAGTTCTTTTATTCCTCGCATGGTGTGCAAGGTGCCGTCGATGCGCTCCTCACGGTCGCCTACACCCACCACAAGGAATCCCGTTGATGGCATGGCTGCCTTCATGTGCTCGATGGCGTCGCACATCTTTTTGCCGTAGTGCGAATAGTTTCGCTGGTTGCTGTTAGCCACGTTGAGTCCATACATCACAATCACCAAGTGATAGTGGCGCAGTCGGTCGTATTGCTGCAGCATATCCTTACTGATGTTGGCAATGTGTATGCCGCTTGAGGCGCGCATGGCAAAGTTGTCGACAACGGCACCGGTGCCGCCGTCCATTGTTGCGCCATAGCACACCACGCTGTCGCCGCCCACTGCCACGTTCCAGCGCACTTTGCCGATTGGCGCATCTACGGTGACTTGCTGCAATTGGTTGCTGGCGGCAATGTCGAAGTGCTGCTTTTGGCTGCCGTTGATGGTGGCAGTGACTGCATTGTCAACGAGCGAGCGAATCACGAGCGAAGCGCGCCGGCAGGTGTCGAGGCGCGACAGATAGGTGCGTTGTCCGCTCAAAGTCACCGAGGCGTCGTTTTGTGGAATGAAGTATTGTCCTGAGAGGATAGCCAGACGGTTGTTGTAGGAGCGTGGGGCGTTGACGTAGTGTGCGTTCCATCCCTCGAAGCGGTGAAGCACCGTGCGACGGAAGCCGTATGCCTCGTTCACGATGGGCACAAACCCCACGCCGCTGCCGCCAAACCGCTTTTGCAGCAGTTCGCGCAGGCGGTCGGTGACGATGTCGCCCTCGATGAACGAGTCGCCAAGCACTGCTATGCGCAGTTCGCTGCCTGTTTTGGTGCATTGGCTCATGGCTTCGTATAGGGGCACCATGCCGCGGTTGTTGTTGCTGTAGTCCACAATGCATTGCACGCCTTCGGGACACGAGTCGACGTATGCCGGCTTCACGCGTTTTGGCGGTGCCGGGGCTTCGGAAGCTGCCGAAGCCGTGTCGGGCTCGCGCAGCTGGCTCAGCATGTCCACGTTGCGCAGCTCCCACCCCAAGATGTTCATCGGCGGCAAATGATGCAGCGCCAGCAGCAGCGCCACCGAAGTGAACACCACCGCTATGCCATAGCCTATGTAGTTTTTGCGCTTCATTGCATGTGATTTGTGCTGTGCATTGCATCGGGTGTTGTTATACGCACCCGCCATAGCCAGCCATTGAGCGGCAAAATTACAAAAAAATATGCTTGCAACACTTCAAAACCCAAGAAAATTGCATTGGTGCTATGAAAAACGAGGGGATTGTGCCTAACTGTGGCACAATCCCCTTATTATAACGAAGTTTCTATGTCGTTAATGATTCTCGAGATTCTCATCCAGGCTGAGGGTTAACACCAGCGATTTGCATCCGTCGAACTTTGCTTTGATGAAGGCATTCACCTTGGCGGTGTCGGCAGCGGCATCGGCAGACGAGATGGGCAGTTGATACATCTCAACAATCGGGTGCTTGTTGATGATGCTTTTTTTGAGCTGCTCCATGGTGGGTGGTGCCTGAAGTGCGGCATATTCGGCGTAGGTGAACGAGGTGAACGCCACCGAAGGCGAGATGCCACGACGGTCGAGCAGATAGCCGTTGGCAAGAGGCAGCGGCATAGCTTCGGCGTGCAGGTCGCGCGGGTCGGGGTAGCTTACAATCGCTCCGGTGCGCTGGTCGATGTTCACCGGCACCTTGTCGCGATAGTCGGCTACGGTGCGATAAACTATGGCGCGCGGCATAGCGCTTGCTATTGTCTGGGCACCAGGCACCGGCATTTCGTTGACAATCAGCTGGGTGTCGGGCACAGTGTCGGCGGCGTTGCTGCCAGCCTTCTGTGCCTTGCATCCGTTTAGTGCCACGAGTGTCATTGTTGCTATTGCCAGTGTTTTTAGCATACTCTTGAATGAGATTGTTGAATACTTATTTCTTCACTATGCGCTCAACGTGGGTGTCGCCTGCAGTGATTACTTTCACCACATAAACGCCCGGAGTGAGGTTCGAAACATCGATGCTTGCTGCGCCGGCTCCGTCGGCAACCATGCGGTTAGCCACCTGCTGACCGGTGAGCGAGAAGATGTCGATGCGCTTGATGTTGTCGGGCGAAGTCACGTTCACCACGTCGCCGTTGGCAAAGACGTTGAACTTGCCGTCGGCTGCCACATTGTCGATTCCGGAGGTTATGTTGAAAATAGTAAGATTAGAGATTTGTGTCAACTTGCCATTATTGTTGTAATAGATGGCAACAGCGTATTGTTTGCTTAGGTCGAGGTTGTCGAACGATGCTCCAATAGTTACTTCTTTTGAGTTTAAGGCTTCAATGAATACAATATCGGAATTTGTTACGTCAAAGCTACTATAATTTGAACCATTCTCAGCGAACCAAACGGCATAAATCAGTCCGGTGAAAAATCCTTCGCTGCACGATACGGTGGTGGTGACAGCCATGTTGCGGCTGTCAATATTGTCCGTGCCGCCCACAAACTCAGGTGCTGTGGCTGATATTTTAAAACCGTCGGCAACTGTCGAGACGCTGATTGGGTAGTATTCGCTGATGATTTTGCGGTTTGCGTCGCAGAGCATGAATATATATTCGCCTGCTTCAAGGTCGCTTGCCACGGTTGAAATGAGGTCGTGGGTTACGGTTTCGTCTTTGAGGAGCGAATAGATGAGGCCGTCGCCAAATTTAATTATTGACAGGTCTTCGTTGGCAATCACAGGATAAATCAGGTCGCAATATTCGGCACCGGTGTTGGTGATTGTGGCTGTTACCGAATACATTCTGCCCACAAAGAACTCCGAGTTGAATCTGATGTCGTTAACTTGCAGAGCCGGCTTCTCGATAGAGGGCTTGCTGAAGGTGATGGTTGATGCACCCACGGTCATATTGCAATATGAGACAACGCCATAAGGCACTTTAGCCACATCTTCGATATCCAAATTGGTGAGCTTATAGGCGGGATAGAGCTTGTAGGTGCCTTCGGCGAGTGCAGCCAGGTCGCTGACATTTATTGTCTGTGCAGTTGCGCCTTTTAAATAATATATAGGACCGCATTCCAATGAGTAGTAGATGTTGGTGCTACTGATGAATGTGCGCTGTTTAGTTGTGGTGTTTTCGGCATAGATGCCCATTAGGAAATATATCTCTCCCGGGTAGGCTGACATAACGCCAAAGGTCTCGAAGTTGAACGGAACGGTTCCGCTGCTTGTTTTCGACACCGAGGTTGTGGTTGTGGTGAACGCGCCGCCATAAATAGCCTCGTAAGCATAGCTGCCGCCTTCGTCGGGCTTGATGTTATAGATTATTTCCTGTCGGGCATTGTAACCGGCATTGCTGCCGCCAATACCCTGGCTCGACGGGGTCAAAGCCGATAGCTTGAAATAGCCGTCCGATATGCCTCCCCATCCCCAGTTGATGTGGAAATACTCGTCCTTGTCGTAGCCGTCGCACACATAGGAGTGTCCTGCCTCGTTGTAGCCGGCATAGTGCACGGGGCGATTGTTGGCGAGTTCGTTGTAGATGAGGTCGTTCCAGCCTGTTATGTTGTAATACTCGCGGTGAGCTATTTGCGCGCTCTTGTCATAGCCGAAATAGCTGGCATAACCCTTTACGGCATCGATGTGTGAGGCACCCGACGAGAGTCCGTAGCCCATTTGGCAAGCCACGCCGCAGTTATACATCAGTGTTGCCACGGCATTGTTTTGAGCCTCGGTTGCCGAGCTGCTGTATATGTTGAGCATGTTGTCCCAATCGAATGTGGTTTGGCTGAAATCGAGGGTGATTGGGGTTTCGGTGCCATTGATGGTTGGGGTGTATGTCATCGAGCCGGTGCCTTTGGCTGGGTGGTTGTGATATTTCATCACTTGCGCCATGGCGGTGGCGGTGCAACCGGTGACGCAGCGCCGAGATGCGTCGTACATCGGGCACATGTTGTTGAATGGCGCGCCTTGGTTCCACTTGGTGGCACACAACGGAGCTATGGCTTTGCGCGAAGGCACCACAGAAGATGCCGGGTTGGCGTCGATGTCGAGTGTGGCGGCATAGTTGATTTCGCTCTTATATTGGTCGAACAGGTCGAGCATTGCCGGTGGTATGTTGGCAGGGTCGAACGCGCCGCCGTCGCTGTAGCCGAGCACTTCCTCGGTGTTGCTTTCGCCCGACACTATCACGAAGCCGTTGCCGGCGGTGTTGAACACGTAGAAACTGTTGCTGCCGTTATCGGCATTCTCGGTGTAAACCAACTTTACATCGGTGCCTGTGGTTGCTTTCAGTCTTCCCGATTTGCGGGCGAACTTGTAAGCTATGTTCTGAGCTTCGGTTACCCCGATTTGCTCAGCTTGCAATTGTGTTGCAAATGCTAATGTGATAATCAGTAGTAGAAATTTTTTCATTTCGCAATAAATATTGTTGTGGGTGAATATTCTGCTATAAAAGTAGTTAATTATATTTATGAATAGCCTATTTCCTGATAGTATTTGTGGTTTTTGGCTATTCTTTTAACAATTATTATGATTTAAAAACACCTCAATATGAGGGTGGTTATTTCTTCATTAATCGTTTGGTTGTCCAACCGTTTGAGGTGGCAATCTTCATCACATATACGCCTGGAGTGAGGCGCGAGACGTCGATGGTGCAAGCGTCGCCGGCTTGTGCCTGACTTTGCGCCACTTGTTTGCCTGCCAGGTCGTAGATTAGTACTTGGCTTATGCTGCCGTTGCACTTCACTGTCACCTCATCCACCGCAGGGTTGGGGAAGATGTCGAGTGTGCCGTCAGCTTCAACGTCGTCGATGCCCGAGTTTGCAGTGACGGTGAATTCTTTAAGCGTTGTGAGTTTTTCGCAGCGGTTGTGGTTGTAGTTGAAGATTCCGGCTTGATAGGTCACGCCCACTTCGCCCTTGGGGAAGGGCACGTTGAATTTGATAACCTTGGTTTCGCCCGGAGTGAGGTCGAACACATCCGACTTGGCGTAGCAAATCGAGGTGCCGCCGTAACGGAAGATGTAGGCGTCGAGAGCGCCGTTGAAATAACCGCCCGAGCAGGTCACTCTGGCAGTCATCTGCACGTTGGCTGCATCCACGTCATCGGCGTTCTTTATAGTGAAGATGCTCACTTGCAGCGAATAGAGTCCGTTGTCCTCCTTCACAGTGATGGCTTGTTTTTCGCCGATGAGGTTGCCGCTGTTGTCGAGCATGCCAAAATAGTAGTCGCCGGCGGTGATGTTGCTCGGCATGCTATTTACGAGCGTGTGGGTGGTGGTTTGGTTGGTGGCTATTTCATACACTTCGGGCTTTCCCTTGCCAATCAGGTTGCCATCGGTGTCGAAAATGGCTGGATAGACGCGAGCGCAATAGTCGCGGCCGGAGTTTTTGATTGACGCGGTCACCGAGTAGTTGTTGCCTTTATAGAAGCGGGTGTTGAAGGTGAGGTTGTCGATGCTGAGTTTGGTGGGTACTATTTCTTCGGGGACTGAGAACGTCAAGGCGCCGCCTTCAACCACGAGATTGAGATAAGGTACCCTGCCGTAAGGCACAAAAGCCCGGCAGATGCGATTGTAAGAAAAGTCGTAGACGGCAGGGTATACGGTGTAGGAGCCGTCGGCCAACGCCTGCACAATGTCGCGCGACTCCACCTTCATGCCGTTTTTCAGCGAATAGTAGTAGCCGGTTAAAATGTTGGTGTAGATGTCGCTGTTGATGTAGGTTTCGGCAGCGGTTTCGTTGTTCACGGCCATCAGACCCAGCTTTATCAGGTTGTAGGCGCTGTAGATGTTGACTGTGAAATATCCTGTCAAGTCAAATTTGATGGCTTGTGTAGCGCCAGCCTCAACGGTGTAGACGTCGGGGAGGAAGTTGCCATACACAGCGCCCTCAATGGTGGGGCTGCCACCTTCGTCGGGCTTGATGTTATACACAATTTCAATGCCGCTGCTGTAGCCGTCCTCGCTGCCGCCAATGCCTTGTTCGGTGGGGTTCAATGCTGAGAGTTTGAAGTATCCGTCATCGAGTCCGCACCATCCCCAATTTATGTGGAAAAATCCGTCCTTGTCGTAGCCGTCGCACACAAAGGCGTGTCCGGAGCTTTGATTGTAGCCCGCCATGTGCACCGGGCGGTTGTTGGCAAGTTCGTTGTAAATGAGGTCGTTCCAACCTTCAATCGAATAGAATTCGCGCAAGGTGAATTTCACGCTTTTGTCGTAGCCGAAATAGTTGGCAAGCGCCTTTTGCACCTTCAGCGTGGCAGCTCCCGAGGTGGTGCCGTAGCCCAGGTCGGTGGCAGCGCCGCAGTGAAAGAGCAGTTGCGCCACGGCGTTGCATTGCGCTTCGGTGGCACCCGAGCCGTATACGTTGAGCATGTTGTTCCAATCGTAGGTGGCGGTGCTGAAATCAGCCGACACTTCGGTTGACACGCCATTGATAGGGGTGTTATAGGAGTGGCTGCCTGTGCCTTTGGGCGGCCAGTTGTGGTGTTTCATCACCTGCGCCATGGCGGTGGCTGTGCAGCCGGTCACGCAGCGTCCGCCGTTGCCGTTTTCGGGGCACAGGTTGTTGAACGGTGTGCTTTGCCCCCATTTTGTTTTCAGCAGCGGCGCTATGCTTGTGCGTGGGGCTGTTGTGTATGTAGCCGAGGGGGTGAGGTTGTTGTCGATGGCGTAGCGTATTTCTTTGGAGTATTCGTTCATTATTGTCTGCAAGCCGGGCGGTATGTTCAGCGGGTCGAACGCACCGGCATCGCTGTAGCCTAATATGGCGTCGACGCAATCGTCGGCAGCCACAACAACAAACCCGTTGCTGGCGTTGTTGAACACATACAGGCTGTTGGTGTTGTCGGCATCGTTGGTTTGCGTGTATGCCAGTTGCAAATCGGTGGCAGAGAGGTTTTTCAGCCTCGAATTGTTGCGCACAAATTGCTGTGCCTTGCTGCATGCTTGGCGCTGGCTCAGTTGCTTTGCCGATGCGGCAAAAGCCAATGATGTAAAGAGAATCAGATAGAATATTGGTTTTTTCATTATAGTTGTGATTTTGATATTTCAAAAGTACTGAAAATTCTACAAATTTTCGCTATATAGGTGATTATTTAGATTGAAATGCTGCAAATTGATGCAAAAATGGAACATCAGAAAGAGCGAAAACGGGCAACCTGCGTCACGCAGCCTGCCCGTCGATTCCATTCTCAAGGATTTACTAATTTTTTTACAATCATAATGTTTATAACAATTTCTTTGAAAAAAATCTCTCCTTAGAACATGACCTTAAAAAGTGACTTACTAAATAATTGATTTTGAATATTTATTTTAATTGTCTTTCTTGATGAGAAGTTGCTTGGTGATGGCTTCGCCGGTGCATATCACTTTGACAATGTAGATGCCTGTTGAGGCGTTTTCAATCGACATTGTGTTGCTGTTGAGAGCTGAAGCCACGAGCACGCCTGCAGTGGTGTAGAGCTTGATGCTTTCAACCTCGCCATCGGCAGTAACCCAAAGGTTGTTGTTGTCGGCTTCGATGGTGACGGCTTGGTTCTCAACCTCGTCGATGCCGGTGATTACAGGCGACTTCACGTTGATGCTTGTTTCGGGGGTGGTCACTTGTTCGCCGTTTTCGTTGTTTACGCGCAGCGAGTAGCTGCCGGTTGAGATGTTTGCCAGCGAACCGCTTACAGCCACGTTTTGAGTGGTGTTGCCTTGCACGTCAATATCTTGCGAGAAGGTTGCTGCTTCGGCGCCTTGAGCATCGATGAGCGAAACCGACAGTTCGCCAACGTATTCGCTTTGACCAAGGTTGCTCACGGTGAGGTCGGCTTCGAGAGTCTTGCCGGCAACTGCTTTAGCCACGCTGACGTTGTCGATGTGCAGGTCGGCTGGTGTGAGCACTGGAGTGACATCGAATTTGCCTTCGCTGTTGCGTGTAACCATCACTTCGGTGACTGCACCTTCCATGAAGTTCAGCGGTTTCCAGTCCTCGTCTTCGTTGTCCTTATAGAGGGGCGTTGCTATGAACGATTGTCCGTTTTTGATGTAGCTGGTGATGTATGGCCAGTTCTTGCCGTAGATGCTGGCGTCGCTGTTTGTGTTGGTGTAGTAGGTGTAAGAGCTTGAAGGCTCGATAATTCTCTCTTCTTGAGTTTCGGTGTTCACGAGCTTAATGCCGAGTTTGTTGTGGTGGTCTTTGGCGGCATAGCTGCAATAGTCGGCCACGCAAGAGAATTGCACACTTTTTTCGTTGTCATCTTTGAATGTCAGGTAAAGTACGCTGCTTTGAACCCTTCCACCGAGGTTTCCTTTGGTGAAGAGAGGCATGTCGAATTTGTCGTTGCCTGTTGGAGGTTGAATGCCAATCACGGCGCATTGTTCGTCGTTGTAAACATAGTAGCTGTTCGGTCCAAACGGTTCGAGGGCTGTGAGCTTGAAATAACCGTTTCCTGTTCCGCTCCATCCCCAGTTGAAGTGGAATGTGTTGTCGTCGGCATTATAACCGTCGCAAAGGAATGCGTGACGGTTGGTGTTGTTGCCACCAGAGTAGCACACCGGGCGGTGGTTAATCATTTCGTTGTAGATGATTTCTTCCCATTGGCTGTCGGTGAAGTAGCTGCGGTCGCGATATGAGATGCCCTTAGAGTATCCCATGAATTGAGGAAGGCCTTTGAGGATGTTAGTCATGTTGGCTGCGCTACCTGTGGTGTAGTATACTGTCTGCACCAGGCATCCGCAATGATACATCAGTCGAGCCACGGCGTCCACTTCGGCTTCGCTGCTTTCGCTGGTGAGCTTCACTGGCATGTTTGCCCAGTCGTATGCGCCGCCTTCTGAGTAGTCAACGGTGATTTGTTTTGCACCCGAGGTGTAGAATGTGTGTGTGCCGGTGCCGGCTTCGGGGTAGTTGTGATATTTCATCACTTGTGCGAGAGCGGTGGCAACGCAACCGGTGTAGCAGTGTGTGCCGTCTTCTTCGGGGCAGTAGTTGTTGTAATATGTGCCCTGGTCCCACTTGGTTTGGCACATTGTGGGCACGCTGGTGCGTGTGCTTGTGTTGGTGCCGGTGGATGTGAGCAGGTTGCTTGTTGCAATCAGGTCGCCGGAAGAGGTGCTGCGGTTGAGCATGGCGTTGCTGATTTGGTCGGTGTATTGGCTAAGCCACCAGCGCATGTTTTCCGGCATGTTTTCGAGGTCGAAGTTGCCATCGTCAACCACGCCGAGCACTTGTTGTGCGCAATCGTCGGCTCCGGCAATGATGAAGCCGCCGTTGCTGCGGTTAAATACATAGTAACAATTTTCGTCTTCGTTGAAATTGCTTTGAGCAGTGTATGCCAAAGTCAAGCGTTCTGAAGTTCTCGATGATTGTCCTTTGAGTGATTTACGGTTTGCAGACAGAAAGTGCTGAGCATTGTTTTGTGCTTCAGCAATGTTGATTTGCTCTGCTTGAATTGTTGCGGTAGACAAAATGCTGCACGCAGCAATAATAGAAAAAATAGAAAGTCTCATAATTTAGGTCAAATAATAATTAGGTCATATAAAATCCAAAATCAAGTACTGCAAAGATATGGGCATTGTTTTGCTAATGTCAAATATTTTTGCTCTTTTTTTTGATTTTTCTTTAATTTTTCTTGTACTGTAACACAAATGTAACACAAAATTAAAACTTCTATAACTAATATTAATATAAAATTTAACAATTAAGATTAATTATTGTATAGTTTTTAATTGTTTAATTTTACTGAAATACAGTTATTTAGGTCTTATTAATATAACAACGAAAATAATCAAATAGTTGCGTCAAATGTGAAAAAGTTTATTTTTTTTGAAGAATTGGCAAAAGTGGGAGTGCTTTCATTCGGGGGGGGATATGAAAATTAATTTGAGTCGTTAGGGGCATCGTGCAGGAAAATTTGTTATATTTGCAATATCAAACACGAATAAAAAAGAGTAATTGTCATGAATACTAAGCAAACTAAGGCGCTCGATGTCGAAGAGAGAGCGGCATTGGGGGTTAAGAAATTTCTGGACGGATACAATTGTTCGCAGGCGGTAGTGGCAGCATTTGCCGATGTATATGGCTTGGACGATAGCTACATGAAGATGTCGTCGTCGTTTGGCGGAGGAATGGGCAGGCTGCGCATGACTTGCGGAGCGTGCAGTGGCATGTTCATGTTGGCTGGGCTGCAGACGGCGTCGGCTACTGCCGGCGATATAGATTCGCGCACGCGCAACTATGAGGCTGTGCAGCGTCTGGGCAAGGAGTTTGCCAACGAAAACGGTTCGATGGTGTGTGCCGATTTGCTTGGCTTGCGCGCCGGCATTGTTGAGCCGCCGAAGCCTTCGGAGCGCACTGCCGAGTATTATCGTAGCCGTCCGTGTGCAAAGATGGTGGAAAGTGCCTGCCGCATCTATGCCCGTTTCTACAACGAGCAAGTGGCGCAGAATGACTAAGCCGAGCGGTGCGGTAAGCAATAAGCCGGGCAGCTCTCGTCTTTCGAGCCTGTCTTGAAACGGGGGCTATTAATAATCGCTGAAGAAATTGGGCTTTATCACCAGTCCTGCGCGCAGGCGCGAGTGATACTTATTATAGTCGAGCAGGTTCTCGGCATAGCCGTTGTAATATTGTATGAAGAAATATTGGTTTTCGTTTTTAAACAGGCGATAGTTGGCTTCGACGATTGTGTTGTAGCTGAGGCGCCATCCTTTGCGCTTAACCATGGTGATGGCAAAACCCCAGCGCTTGTTGTCGGAGGTTACTTGCAGTCCGCTCTGAAACAATCCGGCGTAGTCGAGCAGGTCCTTGTTGTTTTCGCCGTCGACTATCGGAATCCATGCCTTGGCATGAATCATGAGGTTTGGCGTGAGAAACACGTTGCCGCCATACGATATGCGGTTCCACGAACGCGATTCGTCGCCGTCGCGTCCGTTCGACTCGTGCTCAATCATCAGCGTGAGTTTGCCAATGAGTTTGCCTTTCACAATCAGCAGTTTCGACAGTCCGATGCCTGGGTTGAAGTTGAGGTCGCGCATTGGCAGCGACTCTTGAAACACGTTCCATAGGCACTTCTGCGAGTAGGCAAGAAACAGATAGGTGTTGAAAGGCAACGTGCTTTTGGTGAGGCGCTGTGCGATGCTCACCTGAAACTTTACGTCGGAGTTGTCGCCTGTGATTTTCTGCCCAATGGGAATGCCGGCGGTGAAATAGTTGTCCTTGAACAGTGTGAAATATGGGCCTTTGTCAAATTCGTGGCGGATGCTGTCGGAGTTGAATTTGCTGTGGTTGCTGTCGTAATAGATTTGTGCTTCCGACAATTGTGTGAATGCCAGAATGGTAAATATCAATGTGATTATTCGTTGTGCCATCAGATTGCTTAGTGTTGATTCCTGCAATTTGCAAAGTTATAAAACTTTGGGTGCTTGAAAGTAGTCGAAATTGCATTATTATTGGTTCATTTTGCGTATTGATTTTGTGATGATGCTTTTGGTGGCGCAAAAATGCCTATCTTTGCATTATTGACTACTACAAAATAATGCTGATATGAACCGATTTATGATGCGCTTTGTTGTGCTTTTTGCGATTGTAATGATGGCTGTGCCTGTGGGTGCTCAGCTGAGGTTTGATGCCAAGGGCAAGTTTAAGATTGTGCAGTTCACCGACGTGCATTGGCGTCCGGGTGATGCCAACTCGGAGATTGCCGCCGAGAATATTGCCAATGCGCTCGATGCCGAGCGTCCTGACCTGGTGATTATCACCGGCGACATAATATATGGCACTCCCGCCAAGACGTGCCTCGACCGCACGCTCAAGCCCATAATCGACCGCCGCTTGCCGTTTGCCATCACATTGGGCAACCACGATGCCGAAAGCGACTGGACTCCGAAGCAGATTCTCGACTATGTGCGCTCGTTGCCGGGCAATCTGACGTCGACTGTCGACGGCTTGTCGGGCACCACCAACTATACGCTCACTGTGAAATCGGCTGACGACGCGTCGAAGAATGCTGCTGTGCTTTATGTGTTCGATTCGCATCAGTATTCGCAGCAAAAGGACCTTACCGACGGCTACGACTGGATTAAATACGACCAGATTGCATGGTATCGCTCGGAGAGTGCCCGCCATACTACCGAAAACGGTGGCACGCCGCTGCCTTCGCTGGCTTTCATGCACATTCCGCTGCCTGAATATGCCGATGCTGCTTCCGATGCCGGCGCTTTGCTTATGGGAATTCGCAAAGAGGCGCCTTGCTGCCCGAAAATCAACACCGGGCTGTTCTCTGCCATGTTGCTTGGACGCGATGTGATGGGCGTGTTTGCCGGTCACGACCACGTGAACGACTATGTGTGCAGCTGGAAGGGTGTGGCGCTTGCCTACGGCAGATTCTCGGGCGGACACACCGAGTATCACGACATTCCGGGCGACAACGGTGCCCGCGTGATTGTGCTAACCGAGGGCGTGCGTGGCTTCGACACTTGGCTGCGCTTGCGCATAGGCAACAAGGTTGCTACGCCGGTGAGCTTCCCTGCCGATTTCACTCGCAAATAAAAGAGCCGTTTCTGGAGGGCGTTGCCGCCTCTTGGCTGAACATAACGCGCCCACCTTGCTGCTGTGATGGCAAGGTGGGCTTGCTGTGTGTATTAGAAATGCTGTTCGTGCGGCGGCTTATAGCACCTCGATGCCCAGACGCTTGGCTTTAACCGGTTCGCCCGGTTCAATCATTCGTGTGGCTTTCAGCACAATCACTTTAGCGCGTACGGGTGCAAAGCGCAGGGTCTGCACAATCGGGTTGTTCTTGATGTTGGAGAATTCGCCCTTCTTGACGAGTGTGGTGGCTGTTTCGGGAGTGTCGCCGGCATATACTTCGTATTGCGCAATCATGCCGTCGGCATCGGGCAGATAGTGCAGCGTGTTCACTTCGCGCTGTCCGCCGAGGTCCATTACGAAGCGGTCGGTGTGGGTGGTCAATTCAAATTTCACCGACTTGAAGTTGTTGCTGTTGTCGACATATTGCTTGTCGCTGCCGGCACCGCCGTAGTATGCCTCGATGTTGGCAATGCATGGGCAAGCGCGCGACTTGACGATGGTGATGCGCAAGCCGTCGGTTTCCACCGTAGGGAAGCGCAGCAGACGCTTGTAGCCGATGGTGGTGGTTTCTTCGCCTGCGTTCACCGGCTGCCAGGTGCCCTGTGCGTCGCGATAGTCAACGGTGAATTCCTGCACGCGTTGTCCGAGTGCGATGTATTCCTGAAGCATCATGCGGTTCACCTTCTGACGCGGTATGTTGAATTGAATGGTTGCCGATGTCACGTCGTCGGCAGTTGCCCAATAGGTGTCGCCATTTCCGTCGGTGGTGGCAGCTGCGCTGAAACGGCCGCCGCGGCTGTTGCTGGCTTCCGGCTTCACGCCTTTGAGGATGTTGTTGCCAAGTTCGGTGTCGAGAATCTGGCGCATCTTGCACACGTTAATCGAGTCGGTGGCTGGTATGCGTCCTGTCTTGTCGATGGGGAAGTTGAGGATGAAGTTGGCGTTGTGTCCAACGCTCTTATAGTAGAGGTTCACGAGGTTCTCGGCGCTTCTCACCTTGGAGTTTTCGCTTTCGTGGAAAAACCAACCCGGGCGAATCGATACGTCGCATTCGGCTGGAATCCAGTGTGTTCCGTCGGTGTGGCCGTATTGCAGCGTGGTGTAGTCGGGGTAGCCGGGATACACTTCATCGCCTCGCAGGAATGCCCAGTTGGTGGCACTTGCCTCGCCGCGCTCGTTGCCCACCCAGCGGCAGCCGGGACCGCCGTCGCTGAAGATGATGGTTTGTGGCTGGTTCTTGAGTATGTGGGCAAATATTTTCGGGAAATCGTAGTAGGTGCGGCGGTCGATGGTGCGCATCTCGCGTGCGCCGCCGTAGTATCCGTCGCCGCCGTTGGCGCCGTCGAGCCAGAACTCAAACACTTCGCCGTAGCGTGTGGTGAGTTCTTCAATTTGCTTGTGGTAGTATTCCACGTATTCGGGTGTGCCGTATACAGCCGAGTTGCGGTCCCATGGAGAGAGATACAGACCTAATTTCAATCCGTATTTGTCGCAGGCGGCGCGCAGCTCGCCCACCAGGTCGCCCTTGCCTTGCTTGTAGGGCGTGTTGCGGATGCAGTATTCGGTGAGCTGTGTAGGCCATAGGCAGAACCCGTCGTGGTGCTTGGTGGTGATTATCACACCTTTCATGCCGGCAGCTTTGATGGTGCGCACCCATTGCTCACAGTCGAGGTTCGTCGGGTTGAACACCGATGCCGGTGTGTCGCCGTAGCCCCATTCCTTGTCGGCAAAAGTGTTCAGTCCGAAGTGAATAAAGGCGTAAGTCTCCATTTTGTGCCACTCGAGCTGATGCTCCGATGGCAACGGCCCGATGGTTTGCGGTGCTGTCACCTTTGGGCTGCAAGCGCTCAAGATTGCTCCAGTTGCTAAAACCGAAATGATAGTTTTAAGGGGTTTCATAATCGTTGGTTATTTGGTTTAGTGAATTGTCGGTTGAATTATCGGGTTTTATATGCCGTAAAGTTACAAAAAAGATTGCGGTATTGCCATATATTGCAGCAAAAATGACTTTTGACTCTAAGGCGCATGTGCCGCTATTGTGCTGTCACTTAGGGTATAAAAACTGAAAAGGGCAAGACATCACGTCTTGCCCGTATTCGGTATTTGTGCTTTCAATCTAATAAATTAAGATTTTGGTAATCTTATTGACCTAATTATTATTTTCGCTTTTTGTACCACAAAGGTATAACCGAAATTCGCCATGACCAAATGTTTTTTGGTGTTTAATAGTGAATTAATTTAAATTAACATTATATTTAACATTTGAAATTATTACAAATATTTTAAAATGCTGATTATTAGCCATATAAAAATTAGGGTAAAATTTCAAAAACATTAATCTCAAAAATCGAGCGAACGAAACACCTGCTAAGTGTGAAAAAATTGGCTATTTGCGGTTGCGCCAGCGTTATAGCGCCGGCAACACTTTGTGCAGCATGGCGGAGTATTCGTCGTGCGTGAGCGGTTTGGGCATGAAGCGGTTCACCTCGTCGAGAAATTGCATGCAGTGTGCTGCCATTTCCTCCATGCTCAGCTGCTGCTTGAATTCGCCCTTGTCGTTGCGTATTAACATAGTAATTCTAATTGAAGTGATTTCTTTTATTAAGTATGACGCAAAAGTAGTGAATAAATCACGGTGTATGCAATTTTTCGGTCAAAAATCCTTATACACGTCCGTGCGACAGGCTGAAAAGTGCATAAAATGTGCATCGAAGGGCATCAAGCACCGATTATTGCCGCGAAAGTTGTAATTTTGTTGTTATAAACAATCAATGATATGGAACAAGACAATAAACAAAAACGCCCGTTGTGGTTCAAGATGCTGGTGCTGCTGAGCGTGCTGCCGGTGGTGATGTGGCTGTATGCCTATCAGCAAATGGTATGCAGGGTTGAGGGCACCCAGGCGTTTGTGCTCACGTGGTTTCCGGTGTATGTGTTCGGCATGCTCGGTATGGCATATTTCATCCGTCCCGACCGTCGCGAAGTGAGCAACGTGCTCATGTGGATGGTATGGCTATCCTACGCCGCCCTCGCCGCCTACATCTTCGTGTCCTGCCTCTGAGGCTGGTGGCGGTGCTTGTAGAGCTGGTAGCTGTTGATTACGTTGTGCCAGATGCTGTAGTAGCCGCCGGCGAGGGCTGTGACGGGGTCGAGGAAGGTGTAGCCGAGCCAGATGGCAAACACGGTGTTTTTCTGTCCGCAGGCTTGACCGCCGCTAATGCGTTCGCCTTCGCGCTTGCCCATGCGTTTACCGAAGGCAAATTGCGCGAGGCATGCTGCCAACGACACTACCGCCATGCCTGCCTGACACCATAGGCTCACGGTGCTGTGCACGAGCGATTTAGCCGATACGGCTATGGCAAGCGCCAGCGACACTGCCCACAGATAGAATGCCAAGTCTTTGGGTCGCAGGATGAGGGCGTGCAGGCGTGGCATGAATTGACGTATGATGCTTGCCAAAAACAGCGGGCAGATGAGCAGCGGAAACACCTTCACCAGTATTGCCATCAGCGCCGGCCAGAAGGTCATGTTGCCAATCGGGTGTACGTGCGGCAGCACCACGGGCACAGCGAGCGCCGTAACCAGGTTGATGATGATGGTGTAGCTCACCAGCGTGGCTTGGTTGCCGCCAAGACGGGCAGTGACCACCGCAGCCGCCGTCGCCGTGGGGCAGATGAAGCACAGCATGGCACATTCAATCACCACTTTCAGGTTATAGTTGATGTTGAGGCACGCCACCGCTGCCAGCGCCACGAACATGCCCACCTGAAACAGGCACAGCCACAGGTGCCATCGGCGCAATGCAAATTCCTTGATTTTCACCTTGCAGAAGCTCACCAACAGCATACAGAAGATGAGCACCGGCTGAACCCATGCAATGGCAGAGTTCACTGCGCCCGAATAGGCTTCGTGGCATGGAATGGCGCGCCAAGCAAAATAGGCAAGTGCGCCCGTAATCATCGAAATGGGCAATGTCCAGTTCTTTACGAATTGAATTATCGCTGATATTGTTTTCGACATATTGAATCTTACATAATTGTCGTTACGCCCCGTTGTGCGGCATCTCTCGCGAGGTGCTGTGTGCTGCGGTTTTTCCCGCGGCAAGGGTGATGTATGCGCAGCCGCCGTCAGCCAATGGCAGCTTTCCGCACCGCAAAGTTACTAAAAATTGCCGCAACTTGTTCCCGCAGGAGTCGTTTTTGATTATTGGGAGAAAATAGCAGCACCCGAGGCGGGGCGATGGGCTGCCGCTTCGGGTGCTAATAGTATCCCGCTTCGGGTGCTTGGGTTATAATAATTTCTGTGCCTCGGCAGGGCGTTATTTGCTGCGGAGGATGATTGCGAAGCCGCCGCCGGGCGCCATGTGCAAGTCGATTGCCGAGCTGGCAGCAACCGGTTTGCCGGTGGCGTGGCGATAGTCGTCGGCGCGGCGGTGTGCGTTCACGCCGTCGGTGAACGATTCCATTGTCCACGAGCCGCTTCCGAGCAGCGATGTGTCGACCTTAACGTCGCGTGCGTCCCAGTTGGTGATGCCTCCAACATACCATGTCGAACCTTTGCGACGGGCTGTGATGACGTATTTGCCCATCTCGCCGGCGAGCACGCGGGTTTCGTCCCATGTGGTGGGCACTTGGGCGATGAAGTCGGTGCATTTGCCGCCCAGGATGCGATAGTTGGTTGGGCTGTCGCAGAGCATGCTCAGAGGCGAATCGAGCACCATATATAAACCGAGTTGGTGGCATCGTGTGCCTTGGCTCATCGGGCTGCTCCAGTTTGGCGTGTAGGCGCCTTTCACGGTGTTGACCATTGCGCCTTGGGTGTAGTCCATCGGACCTGCTGCCTGACGTATGAACGGAATCTGGCAGTCGTAGGTCATACGGTCGTGTGTTGCAGGTATCCACTTGAGTTGTTCAAGTCCGTGAACGCCTTCGAAGTTGATGGCGTTAGGATAGGTGCGGTTCATGCCGGCAGGCTTGAATGCTCCGTGGAAGTCGACAAGCAGATGATAGCGTGCGCAAGTTTCGGCGGCACGATAGTAGAAATCGGTGATGATTTGGTCGTCGCGGTCCATGAAATCCACCTTAAAACCTTTCACGCCCATCTGGGCATAATGGCGGCACACGTTTTCCATGTCGCGGTCGAATGCTTTGTAGCCAGCCCAAAGAATTATGCCCACATTTTTGTCGGTGGCATAGTCGACAATGCCTTTGAGGTCGATTTCGGGCACCACTTGCATGAGGTCGGCTTTGAGGTTCACCGCCCACCCTTCGTCGAGGATTACATATTCAATGCCGTGTTCGGCAGCAAAATCGATGAAATGCTTATAGGTGGCAGTGTTTACACCGGCTTCGAAGTCCACTCCGCCGATGTTCCAGTCGCACCACCAGTCCCATGCCACTTTGCCCGGGCGAATCCACGAGGTGTCGCCGATGCGGTTAGGCGCAGCAAGCAGGTAAGAGAGGTTGTTCTCTGCCAGTTCCACGTCGTTACGGCTAATCATAGCCACGCGCCACGGGAAACTGCGTGGGGCGTTCACTTTTGCTATATAGTTCTCGGTGGATTGCACCAGCATCTGCAGGTTGTTGTGTCCGCCTTGCTTCATCTCCTTAGGATAAGGTGCGTTGATTCCTTTCAGGGCGTTGCCTTCGGCGGCATGCAGATAAAGCCCCGGATAGTTTTCGAGATGGCTTTCGGTGAGGCAAAGTTTCACGCCCGGAGCCGCTTCAACCACCAGCGGCAGGAAGCAATAGCGGTTGGGGTTGAGCTTGCTCACAGGGCTGATGGTGTAGGTGTTCTCAAACGAGTTGCGGAACTGTCCCTCGGGGTTGTTGGCGTCGAAACCGTTTACGTAGGGCACCACGCAGGTGCAGTCGCCCACGAGGTTATATTCCACGCCTTCGCTGTTGACGTTAAACGGCTTTTTCAGGCGGCTGACAAAGCGGTAAGCCACACCGTTGTTGTAGGCGCGGAATTCCACGTTGTAGTTGCCGGCGCATTGCAGCGTGAGCACGTTGCAATGGTTGGGCAGTGCGGTGGCACGATATACGGGCGACGGCACTGCCTCGTTGATGGTGGAGCGGTCGGCCTTTTTCACTTTCACGTTGGTGCCCCACACGCTGTTGTTGCTGAGCGACATGCTCAGCGCCGATGGGGCGAGCACCTGTTTTCCGTCGACACTAATGCTATAGGCGAGCGTGGAGCCGGCGGTGATGGTGGTTTCCACCTTGCCGTCGGGCGAGGTGAGTTGGTAGGTTTTTTGGGCAGCGAGGCTCAGCGAGCCTATGCAAAGCGCTGCCAGCAGTGTTTTGATGCGCATAATGAGTTAGTTAAGTGTTGGGTTATTAAGTTTTATTAGTTTATTAGTTTTTGTGCGAGGGGTTCACTTGCCGCTATGCCGATTTATGCCGCACAGACGGCGTATTTTGTTCGGCAGGTCGGTGTTGTCCTGGAAGCCGTGGAACAGTTCGCTGCCGGCGCCGATGGCAAACACCGGCACGAAGTCGCCCGAATGGCCGCTGGTGGTCCAGCCGATGCCGGTGTTAAGGTCGAGGATGCTGAATGTGCGAGCCACAAACTGGTTGAAGGTGGCGTAGAGAGTCTTTTTGTCGGCATTGTTGCGATTGACGAAAGTGGCTTCGAAAGCCTCGGTGAGCGCCTTGTCGTTCTTTTCGCTCACGGCGATGTGGCTGTATAGCCCGAGGTTGTCGGCGAGGTATTTCTTCATTTCGTCCCAGGTGACAGGTTGCTCGCGGTTGAGCATTTTGCGGCAGTCGGCTTGCATCTGCTCGATTGACACGCGCTGATAGTTGAAGTTGCTCATGACGTGGTTATAGGGTCCGCCGCTCACGCCTGCAGCCATGCCGCCGGTGTTGTGGTCGGCAGTGACCACAATCAGCGTTTCGTCCTTGTGCTTGAGATAGAAGTCGTAAGCCACGCGAATGGCATTGTTGAAGTCGATTATTTCTTTCACCGAGGTGCCGGCGTCGTTGGCGTGCAGCGAGTGGTCGATGAGTCCGCCTTCAACCATTATGAAGAAGCGCTTGGGCGACACCTTCAGTTGGTGCTCGAGGCAAGCCCGGGTGATGAACGGCAGCGAGAGGTTTTCGGCGATGCTGTCGATGGCGTAGCCAATGTGGTCGATGGTTTCAGTGGTGTTCAGCAGCACCAGTTTGTCTTTATTCTTGTTGGCTTCGTAGCCTTTAGGACCGTTGACAATGGTGTAACCGGCATCGGTGAGGATGGTTTTCACGTCTTTGCCGCCTTCGGGAGTCTTGCCGCGCAGGCGAGCTCCGGCAAACATGTTGTAGCCGCTTCGAGCCATGTCTTGCGCAATGTCGTAGAACATGTTTCGCTTAGGCACATGGGCATAGAAAGCGCCCGGGGTGGCATCGTCGGGGTCCACCGATGTGGCAATGGCAACGCCGTAGCCGCGGTCGTGCAGCTCCTTGGCGATGCTGGTCACAGGGTTGCCGTCGCCGTCTACGCCAAGCGCCGAGTTGTTGGTCTTATGCCCGGTGGAGAGTGCGGTGCCGGCAGCAGCCGAATCGGTGATGGTGTTGCTGTGCGAATACGAGGTGGCATACGAAGCCACCGGGAATTGCAGCATCAGCAGCGGTTCGCCGGTTTGCAGCACGGTGCGGTTGTAGGTTTCGGTGCATAGTATCGGGCTTAATCCCATGCCGTCGCCAATAAAATAAAAAATGTACTTTGGTTGCTTGGCTGCCATTGAAATGGCAACGATTATGCAACACACAATGCTTAAAGCCTTTTTCATAATGGTTTTCTTAAATAATGAGATGGTTATGATGTTGTGTTAATGATTCAGTTCGAGGAGCCGGTCGAGCAGTTTGCGGTCGTTGCACAGGCGCGGCACTTTGCGCTGTCCGCCGCGTTTGCCGGTCATTTCCAGCCAGTTGTCAAAGAGCCCCGGCTTGGCAATGGTGATGCGAGGCGGAGCCAGGAAGATGTCGTTGTAGCGTTTGGCTTCGTAGTCGGAATTTTCCTGCTTGAGGCAGGAGTCGAGCACTCGGGCAAAATGCTGCAGGCTGTCGGGCTCACGGGTGAACTCGATGAGCCATTCGTGGCAGCCCTTGGCGGTTTCGGTGGTGAACACGGGCGCAGCGGTGTAGTCGGCAATCTGAGCGCCGGTGGCTTGACAGGCGGCTGTGATGGCTGCGTTGGCGTTATGTACCATCAGTTCCTCGCCAAAAGCGTTGATGAAGCTGCGCGTGCGCCCCACGATGCGTATTTTCAGTGGCGAGGTGCTTTCGATGCGCACCGTGTCGCCTATGCGGTAGCGCCACAAGCCGTTGCAGCTGCTAATCACCA
>SFEA01000089.1 GCA_004557385.1 Bacteroidales bacterium | reverse complement strand
CCCATGGATAGAGGGCGTCGAACTTCTGCATCATGATGTGTGAGAGCGAGAACTTGTCGAGAGTTACGCCTTCAACAAACGGACCTGCAAGATATTCGTTGGCAATAGTCTGGAAGTCAGCCTTGCTAATCCAGTCGCCTTGGTGATAGTTGGTGCCGTTAACGTCAACCCATTGACCTTCCACGATGTAGCTCTTGGTGAAGTCCATATCGGCAGCGATTGCTTTCTTCCAAGTGCTGAGCGCTTCAGCCTTGTTGCCTGCAACGAAGTGTGCTTCGGCAAGGTCGAACAAAATTTCGGGATAAGTCATAAGGATGTAAGGAGCATCTTCGCGATAAATCCAACGGCCCTTGCCTGAACGGGCGTAAACCGAAGTTGAAGATGCGTAGCCATAGAAGTTAGGAGCTGTGCCAACTGCACCGGCTGCCGAGGTGAACTTGCCACCGCGGAAAATCACGCTGCGCACCTTTTCCCAAACCGGATTGCCCACAACTTCTTTGAGAACCAAATTACCCTCTTCGTCAACCTTTGGAGTGCCATCTTCGTTCCAATCGGTGTACATCTTCGAATAGGTGTTGAAAGTGGTGCAAGGCAGCTTGATGATGTTACGAGGGTCGAGGTGACCAACTTCGGCAAGCGTGTCGCAAATGATTTGAGTTTCAGCCAATTCGTAAGGGAAGTGCACGTTGTCAGGCACAGTTGTCATGTCGCCAGTGGCGTCGTCATACTTGCGAATGGTACCGGTCATCATCGACACTGCATAGTCGTGTGGGAAATAGCTATAAGCCAAGTTGCCACGATAAGGGCTCCAGAAGTTGTTGTACGACCCATAAGCAGCATCCGAGCCGCCGCCACCAACTTCGAGGGTAGCATTGTCGGCATTCGATTGCATTGCAAGGGCAGCATACTTCACAAGGTCGTTATAGTATTTTTCCTTGAAATCGTTCTTCTGGGTGAGCGAAGCCAATTGGCTAACGAGGATTGAGTAGCCCCACTTAATCCATTTGTCCTTGTCGCCATGGAAAATGTAGTCGTTGCCCGAGATTGAAGTGCCATAGTTGCTATTGTCTTCCTTTTCGAGGAGTTCAATACCCTTCTTAGCCCATTCTTGAACGGCAGCATAAACGTCTTCCTGATAGTCGTAAGGGAAAGAGGTCTGACCGTTGTTGAATGCTTCTTTGAGCACAACGTCGCCATGAAATTTGGTGAGTTTGTCCCAACCGTATGCCTTGATGATGTAGCCGATGCCAGCCATAGTCCAGTTTTCGGCTTCAAGCGATTGGTTGATGAGGTTCTCGAGGTTCATACCCTGGTTCCAGTAAACCACGCGCCACACTTCGCCGGCAGCATCGCTGGCAGCACTGTAATATTGTGCAGCATAGTTGGTATAGCTGGTGGTACCCATCATCTGAGTTAACGGACCGAGTGCACGAATATCCCAATAGAAGCCTTGCATGTTTTGCTGAATGCTCGGCAAATAGAGGTAGGCAGGCACATAGTCAGGCGCGTCAACATTTTTGTTGACGTCGAGGTAATCGTCGCAACTGGTGGCTGCAACTGCCATTACCGCAGCAGAGATAAGTGCTAATATTGAATGTTTTTTCATTGTTGTCTTCCTTTTTAGAAATGATTAGAATGTTAAGCTGAAGCCCAAAGTGTAGGTACGAGGGCTTGGAAGCGACCAGAAGTCGATACCTTCACCACCGGTACCGCCGGCAGCTGCCGAAGTGGCGTTACCCACTACGTCGTAGCCAACATAGTTGGTGAGGGTGAACAGGTCGTTGCCCGAAACATAAACGCTGGCGTTAGAAATCACGTTGCGGAATGTCTTGGCAAGCCATTTGCGGTTCACGTTGTAGGTGAGGCGCAGGTCTTGGCAGCGCAAGTAGTAGATGCCGCTTTGCAACCAGTCTTCGTCGTAACCTACCCAACCGCCAGAGCCATACGATTTAACGTCGACTGCGAGGGTGTTAATAGTTGGGTTGTCGCTGTTTTCGTTGCCGTCCTTAAGAACGCCGTTGAAAACGACCTTGCCGAGTTCGCGTTGGTCAACCGATTCCCAGCTAAGACCGCGAGTCATCATGTCGCGACCGGTGCCGTTGGCGATTGTACAGCCAAAACGACCTTGGAAGTTAGCACTGAGGCGGAAGTCCTTATAGCGCAAGCTGGTAGTGATACCATAGCGAAGGTCGGGTTCGCGGTCGCCAAGCACTGTCCAGTTGGCATCAACATACGGAACACCAGTGGTCGGGTTGATGAGGATTTGACCCTTATCGTTGCGTTGATAAGCAAGACCTGTCATGGCGGTGATAGGTTGACCTACCGAGATACCGTTACGCAGGTTGCCCACAATCCAAGTGTAAGCGTTGTAGTATTCAGCTACAGGAAGCTTGGTTACTTCGCTGCCGGTGTGCGACATGTTCAAGCCGATGTTCCAAGTGAGGTCCTTAGTCTTGAGCACGTCAACGTCGATGTGACCTTCCCAGCCCCATGTGTTGAATGTACCCACGTTGAGGTTGTTGAGCACGAAACCGGTTGCATATGACATACGGAAGCCGTTCACAATCTGGTCGGCACAGTGAGTGCGGAAGTAAGTGAAGTCGGCAGCGATGCGGTCGTTCCAAGCGCGAGCTTCGAAACCAACTTCCCACGAGGTGGTCATTTCAGGCTTGAGGTTCTTGTTCGGACCGGTGTAGCCGTATTTATAACCGCCACCCCAAGTTTCGGCAACTTCGAGTTGAGGGTCGATTGACAATGCCGATGCGTCCTTACCTACTTGGGCAATTGAGCCGCGGAGCTTGAAGTAGTCGAGCCAAGGAAGAGCGTCCTTAACAACCTTGTGTTCGGTTGGGATGTAAGAGAATTCAGCTGCCGGATAGAAGTAGCTGCGGTTGTTAACCGGCAGAGTCGACGACCAGTCGTTACGAGCACGCAGGGTGAGGAATGCCAAGTTGTTGTAGCCATATTCCACTTGAGCCGAGATGGCTTGGATGCGGCGCTTGTATTCCTTCTTGCTCGATGTAACGGTCGAAGCCTCGCAGTTGTTGATTGAATAGAAGTCGATGAGCATGAAGTTGCTACCCGAAGTAGCCAACGAGTTCACGCCGCGTTCCTGTTGGTGATAACCCACTTGCACGCCAAAGGTGTGCTTTTCGTTGAAGGTGTTGTTGTA
>SFEA01000088.1 GCA_004557385.1 Bacteroidales bacterium | reverse complement strand
GTCAATCTTCATTCTGGCATATCGAGGCAGGTCGGCACTCAGTTCTTTCACATTCATCTGGCGTGAAGTGCCATCGGCTTTTGCCACCAGCTGCAACGGACGATAACGTGGTATCGAATTGAAATATGGCGCAAATGCAGGGAAAGCACGCTCCAAATCCGAGATGTCGACACTCGCCAAAGCATCAACCTTAATGGTACCACTCGACGGTGTTTCCATGAAACTCATATCGATTTTGGCATCTGCACTCAACTGCGACGCCACTGTTTTCAACTTGAATTGTTCAATAGCCATAGCCAAGCTGTCCATTCTGAAAGTGCCGTGGGCATCGGTTATTGTCACACCGCAGCGCTCGCGAGCCGACAACTGCTTTATTGGCACAACCACTTCCATGCCACGATTATACAGGCTGTCGATGGCAATATTTATAGCCGACACCTCGAGATAATCCATATCCAAACCTCTGCCGGGCTTTGCCCCGCTCACGGCATACACTGCATGCGAATTCGTCAGGCGCAAGGCATCGCCACGTACCGTCCAAAGCTGCGAACCTGCATCGCTCGAATCCGTGTCGGGTTCGGCAACCGGATGCGACTCTATATACTCGGCTGTTGGATAGCGATAGTCGACATTCACTCCATCAATGCCCAGATACTGGGCATGAACATTTGCCGTGCCTGTATCGACCATGCCTTTTTTCAGTTCTGCCCTGCCAACAGTCACATCCATCTCATCGATTGTCGGCAACATGTGCATAACATAGCGCACGCTGTCGAGCACAATGTGGTTGGCATTAACCAGCCACGCCACGGTGGCAGTGTCGTTATCGGAAGGCTTCACTTTTTCAGGGAAATAGTCGAGGCGGATGTCACCGCCATGCAAACGAGCTTCGTCGATTGTCACGCCATTGCTGCTGAGAGCAATGGTGGCAGCGTTCACTCTCACGTCATGTATTTTCGCTTTCAGCACCATCGACGAATCCTCGCTCACCATGCGGTATTGAGCACGCAACAGCTGTGCATCTTCCACCTCCACGTCAAGCTTAAAGAGCGGCAACAGTTTCACGTCAAGCAGCAAGTTTTCTGCCGAAATCATAGTGTCGCACTGCTCGTCAAGCACCAGCACTCCATCAACACTCAAATCAAGCGGAAACTTGAGCAATAATCTGTCAACACTCACATCCCAGCCGGTGGCTTCGCTCACCTGCTCGCATGCAATGTTTTTCGCATAGTTCTGAATGAATGGAATATAAAGCAGCATCGGCAAAAGCACGAGCACCAAAACCACTGCACACAGCACTTTTGCAAATGTTTTTACGACTCTATTGAATTTCAACTTTTTCACGCCCGGAATGTCACAAAATTATTTAGAGACTTAAGTTTTCAATCACTTGCTATTTTTGTAACAATAAAGGTAAGTAAAATATAATAAACCTACCGAAAAAATATGTAAATATTTTTTAATTAGTCTCTAATATAGGCAAAATCCAACAAAAAAAGGAAGCATTGCAGACTAAATTCAAGACCTGCAATGCTCCAAAAAACTTTTCTTTTACTACTTGTGTCGAAGAAAGCTGCGATTACTTGCGGATACCAAGTTCTTTCTTAGCGATGATAGCACGATAGCGGTTGATGTCAACGCGGATAAGATAATCCAACAAACGACGACGCTTACCTACCAATTTCTTCAACGCACGTTGAGTAGTATAATCTTTGTGATTTGACTTCAAGTGTTGAGTCAAATGAGAGATACGAAAAGAGAATAATGCAATCTGTGCCTCTGGCGACCCAGTATCAGTATTGCTCGCACCGTATGTCTCAAAGATTTCTTTCTTTTTTTCAGAATCTAAATACATTCTAATTGGTGTTTTTTGTTTGTTAATAATTTATCGGGTGCAAAGGTAGTAATTTTTTTCTTTTTACACAATCTCTCTTCTATTTTTTTATTCATTTATCGTCATAATTGCATTAAAATGACTAACTTTGCACTCTCAAATTAGGTTTATTTTATGCAAAAAATCAGGAACGTTGCCATAATTGCCCACGTGGACCATGGCAAAACAACATTAGTTGACAAGATGTTGCTCGCAGGAAATCTTTTCCGCGACAATCAGAATACGGGTGATTTAATCCTCGATAACAACGACCTCGAACGCGAACGCGGCATCACTATCCTATCGAAAAACGTCTCAATAAACTATAACGGTTACAAAATCAACATCATCGACACTCCGGGACACAGCGACTTCGGCGGCGAAGTGGAACGTGTGCTCAACATGGCTGACGGCTGCCTACTGCTTGTCGATGCTTTTGAGGGTCCGATGCCACAAACTCGCTTTGTGCTGCAAAAAGCTCTTGAAATTGGGTTGAAGCCTATCGTGGTAATTAATAAGGTGGACAAACCCAACTGCCGCCCCGATGAGGTGCAGGAAATGGTGTTCGACCTCATGTTCAACCTCAATGCCACCGAGGAGCAACTCGACTTCCCCACCGTATACGGCTCGGCTAAGCAAGGCTGGATGAGCGACGATTGGAACAAACCAACCGACAACATCAATGCCGTGCTCGATGCCATCATTAAATATATCCCCGAACCAAAGGTGATTGAGGGCGATGCCCAAATGCTAATCACTTCGCTCGACTATTCGAGCTACGTTGGTCGTATAGCCATCGGTCGCGTTCACCGCGGCGTGATTCGCGAAGGCATGGATTT
>SFEA01000087.1 GCA_004557385.1 Bacteroidales bacterium | reverse complement strand
GCTCGGCTTGAGCCACGGCAATTACTTTTGCCGCATTGCTCATTACTCAGCCTCCTCGACGGTTGGCTTCAGCTGCTTAGCAATCTGGTTGATGCCAGTAGCGGCCAGACCACTCACAATGCCAACGGCAGCAGATGTAATATAGTCCTTGGCAGGATAATCAGGAATAATGAACATACCCACAATGCCCAGCACCAGACCGGCCACGCCCATAATCACAGGAATCCACTTGTTATCAAGTCCGCTTGCCTTAACGCCCATGCCAATCAGATAGCAAATGACGGTAATAGCCGCTACGCTCGCAATGCCCAGAGATGCAAAGTCCATAATCTTTACTTCCTTTCAAATTTTTAGTCGTTATTGTGTTTGGCGTCATGCGCCTCTCTCTTTTCCTTTAACTTTTCGGCAAACTCAACTTGTGCCGCCTCTTTGGTTTCGTTAGATACTTTTTTCAGCCGTTCAATCGCCTCAGCCTTGGCAATCCTCTGTAAATCCCGAACAGTCAGCTGCTTGTTCTTCGCCCGCCTGCGATACATCTTAGTCACGCCCTTCATGTTGCAGTCATTGATAAACGTATCGCACGGTGTGAATATTGGCTTGACGTGCTCTGGCATCCTATACTCAAACAATTCGCCGTCATGCACTTGTTTCTGTATCTTTTCATCAATATGCTGGGCGTCAAATATGCCAAGATTCGGCACTCGGCAAGTGCCACTCAAATATACCTCTTTGGCAATGACTTCGACAATGGCATCTACATATTTCCGTGCCGTCTGTGCCGTACAGTCCAACTCACGTGCAACCAACCGATACAGTTCAATATCACTCGTCCTGCTCGCCATCGTCTATGTCCTCTTTCAATAGCCAGTCGCGCACTTGCTGGTCAGGTCGATATGTCTTAACAAATTCCAGCCATTCTTCTTTTGTGGCGGCGTCACCATACAGCGTATTGCGCTTTATACCCTGCTTTACCTTTTCATGCGGCTTGATGTTCAGTGCATAATATCCTTGCCGATTGGGGAAATAGTGCCGCGTCTTGGTCAGCCCATCCCAATATTCGCCAGCGGGACGAGGTGGGTGGTCGCGGAATGTCAGCGTACACATCTCAGGAATGACAACCTCGACGCCGTTTGTAATCGCCTCTCGCATCACATCACGATACGCCCGAATAACGGCGCCTACAAGTTGACTACTCTGCCCGGTGCGCTTAACGACCTCATCATTGATTTCTTTATGTGTCAATTTAGGGTATTTCGCCATTTATTTTCCTCCTGTTCTCCCTATTGGGTATTTTTATTTATGTTAACAAGACACAAAATCTTGTGTATTTTCAACGGTTTCAGCCACAATCGGCTTCACCGTTTCGCGTGAAATTCGCTTATTTTGCACATCGGCAGCATGAGCACATTCGACACTACAACATACCTGATTATGCACGGATGGCTTAAACCGCTTGCCGCAAATAGGACAAATTCTACCTATCTCGGCAACGTTGCTGTGAATGTTACCAACAATGTCCCAGCCAAAACAATCCCACAGTAATTTCTTATTGCTCGACTGCTTGACCGTGTACAGATACGCTACAAGACTATTGACCACATACGCCAATTCTGCACCACTTTCGGCAAGTATCTTTTCGCGCATCATCTTTGCGGCATATGTATCTGCGCCTTTGACATTATCGTTCTCATCATTGAATTGATACTGGTGTCGCAAACAATAGTTATACGCCTTGATTACTGGAGCGTTTTCACAGACTGTATATTCGCCGCCATCTGTCAGTACGCGCCAATCAAATTTGCCGATTGACTTACTGTACTTGACGCGGCTCGATGGGATTGCCTTGCTTATACGGTTCATGGTACTGTTATTTGTCGGCTCTACTTGCCACAGCTCTTTGTCTTTGGCATAGATGAAGAAATGAGGGACATTGTGCTTGGTGTACTTGCGGATAATGTTGTCGACATTCGTTGGTCGCGTCGGGGACCACCTGGTCTTGGCAAAATCGATAACAGCGTTATTTTCGAAACACAACCATTTGACCACATCCAATGCTTCTTGTGTTATCTCATCGCTATTCCAAATCTTGGTAATATTATTGCTGACTGGCCCAATGCGCCCGCCAGTATACGCCTTAATCATGCCTTCGTACAACGACTCCGGTGTTATTATGCCGCCTTTTGCCTTCTTCAAATCGTAGGCAAGCGGGACAATGTCGCTCATATTGCGTTTTGCACAGTTTGTCAATGTTTTGTCCTTGACTACCAAGGATTTATCTCCGTCGCACATAGGAGTTACTGACCATATCATAACCATGCGGTTTCCCGTTTAGGTTCAGTGCACTTCGGGGATGGGAATTTCGCCCATCCCCTACTCTACTCGGTTACTCTAAGCAAGCCCATACGGCTTACCTATACCCTTTCGATGGTCGATAGAGGTTTTGAATGAATGAATTATTTTAATTGGATTAAGTGCCAGCCTTTATAACCTTGTTCTAAATAATTTAATAATTCATTCACTCTATTTCCTACGGTGTTGTACCCACTTCCACCGTTGCCGTTTCCGACATGGCGCATTTACGCCTTCACACTGTTTTATATCCCCGTGTTTCCACGAGGTTCGACTGCGACTAACTAATCGAACATCAAGTATCTACTTATCAAATCGTGACAACTTGTGTATATGCACTTTGTCTGCCCAAACCACCTATCAAGTTCCTCGGTTCGCCGGTTATTG
>SFEA01000086.1 GCA_004557385.1 Bacteroidales bacterium | reverse complement strand
CAACGAACTGCCCTGCGAAGTCGTAATGGCTTCACCGGGCGGTTCGTTTTCGGCTCACGGCACGTCAAGCATAAGAAAATAAAATTTGCACCTCCTAAACGACCGCAAGGTCGTCGGGAGGTGCAAACCTAATATATAATAATTAATGTATTATTGCAACATTAATTACTTGATTGCGTCTGGGTCTTGACCCCATTGTTGCAATGCCAAACGACGATAGTTATTGTAACGCCATTGAGCATTTTCCTTAGCAGCAGCAAAGAGTTCTTCTGCTTCGGCTGGATATTGCTTCATAACCGATGCATAGCGAACTTCGCCCTTCAAGAACGGAATGAAATCGTCCCAATTTGGAGCCTTGCTGTCGAGAGTGAATGGGTTCTTTCCTTCCTTTTCAAGCTCTGGGTTGTAGCGCCACAAGTGCCAGTAGCCACAAGCAACAGCCTTAGCCTCTTCAGCCTGCGACTTGCCCATACCAGACTTCAAGCCGTGGTTGATACATGGAGCATAAGCGATGATGATTGATGGTCCATCGTATGCTTCAGCCTCGCGGATTGCCTTGAGAGTTTGAGCATTATCGGCACCCATTGCAATTTGAGCGCAATAAACATAGCCATAAGTCGAAGCAATCAAGCCGAGGTCCTTCTTGCGGATGCGCTTACCGGCAGCAGCAAACTTGGCAATAGCACCAAGAGGAGTAGCCTTCGAAGCCTGACCACCTGTGTTAGAGTAAACCTCAGTGTCAAGAACGAGGATGTTAACATTCTTGCCCGATGCCAAAACGTGGTCGAGACCACCGAAGCCGATATCGTAAGAAGCGCCGTCGCCACCGATAATCCATTGCGAACGTTTTGCCAAGAAACCGCTGAGTTCTTTCACTTGCTTGCAAGCTTCGTTGTCGCAGCAACCATCGAGCATAGGAATAATCTTATCGGCAAGTTCACGGCTCTTAGGACCGTTCTCCTTGTTTTCGAGCCATTCGGCATAGAGAGCCTTCAGTTCGTCAGAAGTGCAATCTGCTTCCTTGGCAGCCTTAACGGCTTCAACAAGGCGTTCACGCATCTTTTCGTTGGCAACTGTCATACCAAGACCAAATTCGCAGAAGTCCTCGAACAAAGAGTTTGCCCATGCCGGACCTTGACCCTTAGCGTTAGTGGTGTAAGGCGACGATGGAGCCGAAGCAGAGTAGATTGAGCTACAACCTGTTGCGTTAGCCACCATTTGACGGTCGCCGAACAATTGGGTAAGAAGCTTAACGTAAGGAGTTTCGCCGCAACCCGAGCAAGCACCCGAGAATTCAAACAATGGAGTAGCGAACTGCGAGTTCTTCACGTTTGCCTTTACATCAACAAGGTTTTGCTTCGAAGTTACATTTGCAACGCAGTAGTCCCACTTAGCTTGCGAGCCGCGTTCTGCTTCGAGAGGCTTCATTGTCAATGCCTTTTCGCCCTTCATGCCAGGACATACATCAACACAGTTGCCGCAACCCAAGCAGTCGAGGTCGTCAACCACTTGTGCAAAGCGCATACCGGTGAATGTCTTGCCAATTGCAGGCAATGTTTCGTTTTCAGCAAATGGCGACGCAGCCAATTCGTCGGCTGTCAAAACGAATGGACGAATTGCAGCGTGAGGACAAACGTAAGCACACTTGTTACATTGAATACATGTTGCAGGATTCCATTCAGGAACAAATGCCGACACACCACGTTTTTCGTATTTTGCAGTGCCTTGTGGCATGATACCATCTTCTCTGCCCTTGAATACCGATACAGGAAGGAGGTCGCCATCCTGACCGTTAACCGGACGAACAATGTTGTTGACATATTCTGGAGCATCGCTTGCTACAGCAGCCTCAACAGTGAGGTTCGACCATGCTGGGTCAACTGTCAATTCCTTGTATTCGCCACCGCGGTCAACTGCAGCAAAGTTCTTATTCACAACATCTTCACCCTTCTTGCCGTACGACTTAACGATGAACTTCTTCATTTGTTCAATTGCCAAATCTTCAGGAATTACGCCTGTAATGCGGAAGAATGCCGATTGAAGAATTGTGTTTGTGCGGTTGCCAAGACCGATTTCTTGAGCAATCTTGGTTGCATTGATATAATATACGGTGATATTATTGTCGGCAAAATATTTCTTAACCTTGTTAGGAAGATTAGCAGCCAATTCTTCGCCTTCCCAGATTGTGTTCAACAGGAAGCGACCACCCTTTTGCAAACCACGAGTTACATCGTACATATTCAAATATGCCTGAACGTGGCATGCAACAAAGTTTGGAGTGTTCACCAAATATGTTGAATGGATTGGTGTATCACCGAAGCGCAAGTGCGAGCAAGTGAAACCGCCCGACTTCTTAGAGTCGTAAGCAAAATATGCTTGGCAATATTTATTGGTGTTGTCACCGATAATCTTCACTGAGTTCTTGTTAGCACCCACTGTACCATCAGCACCAAGGCCATAGAACTTAGCTTGGAACATGCCTTCGCCACCAAGAGCGATTTCTTCCTTCAAAGGAAGCGAAGTGAATGTAACATCGTCGTTGATACCAACAGTGAAGCAATCCTTTGGCTTAGGCAAAGCAAGATTTTCGAATACCGAAAGAATCTGAGCCGGAGTGGTGTCCTTCGACGAAAGTCCATAACGTCCGCCAACGATAACCGGAGCATTTTCCGAGCCGTAGAATGCATTCTTTACATCGAGGTACAAAGGTTCGCCAATTGAGCCTGGTTCCTTTGTGCGGTCGAGCACAGCAATGCGCTTAGCTGTTGCTGGA
>SFEA01000045.1 GCA_004557385.1 Bacteroidales bacterium | reverse complement strand
TCAGATGCGGATATTCAAGAAGATTTGGAACTTCTGCTCGAAAAATGGAATACGATTATCACGGCGGCTGAAACGCAAGAAGCACCGAGCCTTTTGTACCGTGACCAAGATTTGCTTTACAGAGTAATCAGAGAAGCATGCACGGAAGATGTTGCAGAAATCGTTGTGGATACTCCGTTTGCAATGCAAAGAACTCAACAAATTCTCCAAAATTGGAATATGTTGAAAAATATTAAATTGACTGTTTACAAAGGAACAGAACCGTTGTTGCAGGCGTCGGGAATTATGAAAGAAATTAAGGCGGCTCTGTCTTATGGGAAGAGAATAATACCTGTACTTTTTGATGGGATAAATTCTTTATCCGACCCATCAATTCTTGATGAGTTAAACATAGTTTTTACTAATGAAGAAGTTGAAATCCTTGTTAAATCTCAAAGTATAAAATACAGCGATGATTATCCCGATGCTTCTATAACAAAACTCATTCAGTTTGTCGAAGAGGCGAATGCCACAAGAAGTGTCTTTGATAGAATATTGCTATTTGTGCAAGGACTTGGTATATTATTAGCTTTGTTATTTTTATTCATTGCTTTATGTTTCAGTATTGGATTCGCGTGGGGTTACTTTTCTTCGTCGCCCAAAAATGATTCTGTTCTTGCGGACAATACAACTATAGATGGCGATAAACTTCATTTTGAATATGCAGGATGGAATGCAACTTATGATTTAGGAGAAGACACTATCTTTGTTAATTTAAAAGATTACAATCAAAAGCCAAGGATGGGCAATGTTGATTTGATTATGACATCTTTTACATTAACAGGTGCTAAGTTCTTACTGGAAAAGAATCTGTCATATCTAAAATATGTAAAGTTCCTAAAAGGAGGGTCAAAACCTGCAAAAATAGCATTCCTTTGCGCATCAGCAGCTATTTGTTTCGGTTCATTATGCGGATTTTCGCAAGGCTGCAGTTTTGGACAATTAACACGTCAAGAGGAAGCAGCTAAAAAGCTTTATCCAAGACTTCAACAGCGTCCCACATGGGAGGCAGTTTTGAAAGGTAACATCTCTCTTAAGCAGAAATATGATAGGTGGCGATTAATAAAAAGTCCAAATTGCATTGCGTTTGGAACTCCATGCGATAGCAATTGTGTCGCTTATAAGGCTGGCATTACAAGCCCTAAGGTCCTCCTTAAATATAATGATTGGGAAATAGGAAAGAGTAATTATATTAACCTTGAAACTTTAATAGAAACATCCCAAGATAAAGATAAGTATTTAGTTTTTCTCAATATAGAGGATTTGAGTGTGTCAGAATATCATTTGCCAAATGGGTTTGGTGGAATAGACTTTCAACCTATGGATGGGAATCAAGGTAGATATGAGATTGCAGTTGCGAAATTCAAAGAATGGGCTTGTCAACAGAAACCCATACCTTTTTTGCCATAATACTGTGTCAGTATTGCCCAGATTCAGATGATTAGAGGCAATAGAATTTCTTTTTGGAGAAGGGCGTTTAAGAAATGAAATAATAATCAATACGAAACGATGATACAAAACGAAATTAAAAATCTCTGCAAAGAGAAGGAGCAGGAGTTGCTCGACAAGTATTTTGGCAATATTGCACACGAGGCTGCCGCCGTGAAGCCGGAAACTATTGGCGAGTACACGAAAGATTTGCCGCTGAAGATTGAGGCGGAATATCGTGCGTTCCTCGAAGGGCTGTGGACGCAGCATGCTCCATCGGAGCTGCAAGGCACGCCGCTTGTGTTAGAGGAGCAGAAGCTTCGCAAGTTGATGACCGATGACGACCACGAAAGAATTGATGCTGCCTATAAGGCTGCTTCGACTATCACCCTTTGGGAGAAAATCACGAAATCGAATCACGAGGATGTGACTTACTACAAGGGCTTGCTCCGCGAATATACCAAAGAACTTCTCCTGATAATGCGCATCGATTTCCTGGAGGAAATCACGGGCGAACATATCAATTGCAAGGCGTTTGATGAGTGATTTCTTGAGGCAATTGTCATACGGTCTCAAAAAATCGTTTTGCCGATGATAGATTCCTGCTTAGATTTGTTCTCATTATAGAGGAACTTAAAAAGGGAAACAATGAACAAGAACAACTACATTCCGCAGCCTATCGATACGACGGGCGTGGTGCTGCCAAAAGAGTTGAATGACTTGGCAGAGGAAATCGCTAAAAATGTGCATGAGGTGTGGTCGGAAGGCCGCATGAAAGAAGGTTGGACGTATGGAGAGGAACGTGATGATGCCAAGAAGCACCATCCATGCCTTGTGCCATACGAAGACCTGACTGAGACGGAAAAGGAGTATGACCGCAACACCTCGCAGGAAACGCTTAAGCTAATTATGAAACTCGGATTCAAGATTGTGAAGGAATGATGAAGCGCGGCTTTGTGACTATGATGTTTGTTGCCATAATCTCTGGGATGTTGGCTGAAATATTATAGAAAGGTATAGAATTATTACCTTCATAAATGGAGGTGAAACTGAAAAAGATGCAGGGTTTTGTTGGCATAGAAACGAAATCTTGCATTTTTTGTGTTTTATGGTGATAGATTGTTGAAGGAAATTGGTATCTTTCCACCAATAAACGACAAGAATTACATAATAGTGAAAATAAACCAGATGTTCATATAACTTTATAAAAACACGAGTATGAAGATAAATTACGCGGCAATTAGTGAGACGGGGAAGCGGAGGAACAATGAGGATGCTTTCCGTGTTGTGGATGGTGAGTACGGCAACCGTTGGTTGGCGGTGGTGTGCGATGGCATGGGCGGCCATGCCATGGGAGAAGTGGCAAGCGAGACGGTTTCAAATGCCATTGTGGACTACTGGAAGGAACACACAAATGAACCTGACAGTGAGGAGAAGGTGAAGAATGCCTGTGCCGATGCTATGATGGCACTTGACAAGAAAGCCGACTCGTTTAGCCATTGCGAAATGGGGACTACGATGGTGATGGCAAGCGTTGAGGGCGACACCGTGACCATTGCCCATGTGGGTGACAGCCGATGCTATTTGCAGCGTACTGATGAGGGCTTGTTCTACCAAACGAAGGACCATGTGCGCTTGGACTTCGGTTGGGAAGTTGTTGACCGCTGCTTTTTCTCCTACCAGCCCGAAGTGGCCTTGCCGGACATAGTGCAGTTTCGGTTGAAGGCAGGCGACAGAATCTTGCTTTGCTCTGATGGCTTGTACAAGAGCATGCCTCCCGAAATCTTGAAGGAACGAATGATGGATGATAAGCCGCTTGCCGACATCCTTGATGTCTATGACTTTCTCTGCTACAAGAACGGCGACGACAACTATACGGCAGTATTGATTGAAATTAAATAACAGAAATGAAACTGAAAAACAAAACAACAGCTTGGGTGGCTGTCGCAATCACCCTTGTCATAGTGAGTATCATTGGTGGATTTCTTTTTAAAGACTACCTGTACGATGTGGTTTATCCGCCATTTGAGGAAACAACGATTTTTCCGGACGACAGCAGAGAAAACCCTGCCGACACCACATTCACGGTGAATGGCGTTGCGATAAAAATGATTGGCGTTAAGGGCGGCAAGATTAACTGCAAGAAGCTTAGGAAAACCATTGAGTTAGATGATTTCTATATTGGCGAAACCGAAGTTACTCAAGAGCTGTGGGTGGCGATAATGGGTGATAATCCTTCAGTTCATAAGGATAGTTTGCTTTGCCCTGTTGAGAATGTCAGTTTGCTGGATTGCGCCGACTTTGTGCATAAGCTGGATTCTGTTTCGGGAATCAAGTTTTATATCCAGTCCTATCCTGAGTGGCTATATGCTGCTCATCTTGGCGGCAAGGATGCCGGCACGTCGTATTACGACGATAAGGCGAGTTGGTATAAAGAGAATTCAGATAGCATCTCGCATCCTGTCAAGCAGACGAAGCCAAATGCGCTTGGCGTGTATGACATGGTTGGCAATGTGTCGGAATGGACAATTAGCGGCCCCGACCCGTTTTTCTTTGTCATGGGTGGCAGTTATGAGACAGAAAAAGAAAACTGTAAGATAGATGCAAGCGACTTTTATCATGCAGACATACAAGTGGCATCAACAGGCTTAAGACTGGTATGGTACCCGGAGTCACCGCTTCAATATGAATAGGCCTCAATATAAGGAATAAAATGTGTTTCCCGGAGTATTGTTCCTGCAGTATTACAACCAAGTCGTTCATTTCAGTGGCGAGCACCGTATGGATGACAAGGTAATAGAGGACGTTCTTGTCTCGCTTATTTATAGATGTGTCGAAAAATGAACAATAGAATATTTGAAGCCATATTGCTGTGTGCGCTATTCCTGCTAATGGGGAGTTGCAAGAAAAGTATCCCTGCATCTCCGTCAACAACAGAGCAGAAATCGATTGTGCCTACGGTTTGTGTATATACGTTTGGAGATGTAAATGAGGGTTTGCAGAGTGCCATGATGGATTCGCTAAGAGCACATTATCCCAAATGCAGGATGGTAGGCAATCTCCAGTTGCCCGACTCTGCTCTTACGACTAAAAGAAATGACCACAGACGATATAGGGCAGACCTTTTGAACAAGGTGCTCAGGCGATATAAGTCCGATTCAACTATTGTCATCGGACTTACGCAGGCGGATATCGGACTTGATAATTTCAGAGGACGTGACCATAGTGGAATTATGGGACTTGCCAGCGGTATAGGGACAGGTGTGGCGGTATTCTCGTCCTATCGTCCTCATGGCTATGGGCAGTTGTTTAGCGTAATGCTCCATGAATTAGGTCATGCCCAAGGTTTGCGGCATTGTCCAGATATGGACTGTATGATGCAGGATGCTAAAGGCGGCAATCCTTTCAGCAAAACAAACGTATTCTGCGACAAATGTAAAAAGCACATGGAATCTAAGCACTGGAAGCTATAATAACATTTGCAGGATAAAAAATATGTAGAACAGCTATGTTAGTGATACACCCAAAAGACAAAACCACGGCGATGCTTTCAGCCCTATATGATGGGCTGGAAGCACAAGTCGTTGCCGACTGCCGTTCGACAAAGGAAATTGGGCATCTATTGCACCATGTTTCCACGCAGGAGCGCATCATGCTGCTGGGGCATGGCTCAGACAAAGGACTTTTCTTTCGTGAGGATGACAGCAAGGATGAGTTTGACAAGGTCATCGTGGGCCATTCCCACGCTTATCATCTGCGCAAGCATGGCGGCAACATTGTGGCTGTGTGGTGCAATGCCGACCGGTTTGCCCGTGCCGAAGGTTTGCATGGTTTGTTTTCGGGGATGATAGTTTCTGAACTAAACGAGGCTCTATTATATCAGGTGGAAACTACACAGGAGGAATTAGACCGCGAGAATGTGAAGTTAGCCCGTAGGCTGAGAACATTGCTTAATGAAGGCATACCCCCGAGCGAGATACCCGAACGGATGTTGGCAATGGATGATGTCCACTCACCCTTGACCACTTTTAATTACAAGAATTTCTACTATTTATGAGGATTAATGAGATGAAGATCAAGAATCTGTTTTTAGCCATATATGACCAGTTGACTCGCGAAGGTGCTTGGATAAACATCTTCGTGACGCACAACGCCTTTGGCATTTTCAGCCGATACAGCCATACGGCACGCGGAAGCGGCAAGCAAAAGATGGCGTACCCTACGAAAACCGTTGCCTTGAAGGCAGCCAAGGCAATGAGCGAAAAGCATGGTGTGCATTTCTCGGTCTATAAATGTGCGTGGTGCGACGGATGGCATGTGGGAAAGAATGCCCAAAACAAGGTTGTTCAAGAGAACAAACTTGACGCGAACAAGCTTTCATTTGTCAATAAGCCCAATGCTTTGTATGAGGCATTGACGCAATACCCCATTGTTGACCTTGCCCCCGTGTATGACAAAGGAGTGAGAGGCAGGACTATGTCGGGACGTGGCAGCAACTGGCTTTTGGCAAAGGTGCGTGACGCAGGTGTAAAGGTCATCATTGACCTCCGCACGGCTGACCATACCGACCGCTACGACCGTAATGTGGCAGAGGCAGGACTTGAATACCACAGTCTGCCAATCGATAGCAAGAACACGGACGTACATCAGATTATTGCCTCGCTTCCGCTGCTTTTTGACTTGATGGACAATGGTGGATTCTATATAGCCTGTGCTATGGGCAGACACCGCACGGACATTGCTATCGCACTTTACTATGTGATGCACCCTTCCGTGCCGTTTGAAGAGGTGCCGGAGATGAGAGGGCATCGCTATGTGGAGAAGAAGCAGTTCCGCTGCGATGACATTGCCGCAAGACTCAACAGCATCATCAAGGCAATCACTCCCGACGAGCTTGCCATGCTGGGGTTGCCCGCCGACTATGAGGCAGAGTTTCAAAGACGAAAGAAGCATTTATTTGATGTAAACCGTAATTTTGAAAATTGATATGAAGATGTTTGAACAAGTGGAATTGATGAGTGGGCTGTCTCCGAACAAGATATGGTTCACCTCCGACACCCATTTCTTTCACGATAAGATTGTGGAATACAGTCAGCGTCCTTTTGCCAGCGTGGAGGAGATGAACGACGAGTTGATAGCCCGCTGGAACTCGGTGGTGCACCGCGACGGCATCGTATTCCATCTTGGCGACTTCTGCTTCGGAAAACCGGACAAGTGGAACCACATACTCGACCGACTGAAAGGAAGAATATACCTCGTGTTGGGGAACCACGATGCCGGACATGTCAGCGAAGAAGTGGCGGAACGCTTCGAGGCTGTAGCCTTTCAGATGCGCCTTAATGTGAATGGCCAGAAGATTTACCTCAACCATTTCCCGTTCCTTTCCTACAGCGGTGACAATCACGGCACATGGCAGTTGTTCGGACACATTCATTCCAACCTGCACAACTACAACATCATCGACAAGCATCGGCTTGCCGTGCTGCAACCCGGGCAATATGACGTTGGCGTAGATAACAACAATTTTACGCCGGTATCATACCGACAAGTTGAAGAAATCATAAATAATCGGAAACTATGAGCTACAAGATTTGCTTTGTATGCACAGGCAATGCCTGTCGGTCACCATTCGCAGAATGTGTGACGAAGAAACTCTTGGCAGACGCAGGAATAGGCGACATCGAAGTGTTCTCACTTGGTACATTAGACTGGGGAGAGAATCCTCGTGATGCTGCAATGGTGGATGTGGCGAAGGAATTTGGCTATGAATTGACAGGTACGACCACGGCGATGACACGTGAGAAACTGATGGCAGCTGATGCAGTCGTTGTGTTCGACGAGCGTCACCGCGATGCCATCACGCGAGTGTTGGACTATAGCCATTGGAACCGAATCGTGTTGTTTAATAAAATAGCATTTGATGAAGACGGTAATGTGGAAGACCCGCATTATCAGACTGCTGCAGTATATCTGCGCGTGGCTCAACACATTGAAAACGGTTGCAAACGATTGATAGAGAAATGCATGAGTAGATAAGTTCTACTGATGAGTTGGCGTAAATGATGACAAAAACAAGCAAAGGCTGTGTAATCGCTACGCAGCCTTTCCTGTGGGTTACTCAACGCTTGTTGCAAAGCACCAGAGGGATTATCAACGCTTTACTATTATGAGGACTGGTGCTGTTGCTAACAAGTGTGAGAAGTAAATATACTCATATGGGTTTGTATATTACTTTTTTTTAATTCGTCCGCTTCGTCGCAGTGCATCCGCAATAATCCATTGCAGTTGTCCGTTCACCGAGCGGAACTCATCGGCAGCCCATGTTTCGATTGCGCTCATCGTCTTTGCGTCGATGCGTAGCGCGAAGCTTTTCATCTTGGGTTGTTTGTCGTCGGCTGCCATGATTACTACTTTAACGAGACTTTAATAATAAAATAGATGAGATAATACTAATTATATTTGTTAGGGGTATGTTTCTTTTTTTTTGTGGTGTGATTAGTGGTTCAGCGTGCCGGTGTTAATCACCGGGGTTGCGCTTTCGTCGCTGCAGAGCACAACAAGCAGGTTGCTCACCATGGCGGCGCGTTTTTCTTCGTCGAGTTCAATGTTTTCGTCTTGCAGTCGGTCGAGTGCCATTCGCACCATTGTCACTGCGCCTTCAACAATTTTTTCGCGTGCCGACACCACGGCTGATGCTTGCTGGCGGCGAAGCATCACGGCGGCAATTTCGGGCGCGTAGTTGAGGTTGTTGATGCGTGCTTCAATCACTTCGATGCCTGCCATGCTGAGGCGTTCGTTGAGGCAGTCAACCAGTTGCTCGTTTATTTCGTCGCCGCCCGAGCGTAAGGTGATTTCGTTCGTGTCGGTGTCGCCTTCATTGTTGTCGTAGGCGTAGCGTCCTGCCACTTGGCGCAGGGCTGCGTCGCTCTGAATCGACACGAAATTCTCGAGGGCGTTCATGCGCGAGTTGACGTTTTGTGTGGCTGCGTTTTCTTGTAGGTCGACGTCGAATAGGGCTTTGTAGGTGTCTTTCAGGCGCCACACCACCACGAGTCCGATGAGTATCGGGTTGCCTTCTTTGTCGTTAACCTTGATGGGTTTGCCGTCGAGGTTGCGTGCGCGCAGCGTCATTTTCTTTTTTGCCATGAATGGGTTCACCCAAAAGTAGCCGTTTGTGCGCAAGGTTCCGCGATATTTGCCAAAGAACACCATCGCAGCCACTTCGTTGGGCTCGAGTTTCACTATTCCGCCAAAGCAGATGAGCGTAGCTATAAACAAGATGATGCATGGCGCAATGAGCACTTCGCTTTCAATCATTCCGCTGTAGATTGCTGCTGCAATGCTTGCCGTCATGAGCAGAAGCAAGACAACGAGCATAAGTATGCCGTTGAGTGCTACACCTTTGTAGTCGTATTCGTTTGTTGATTCATTCATATCGATTAAATATTATATTAATTGATTAATGATATTAAAATGATATTGCAAAGATATATACTAAGTTTTAAATATGCAAGCGTTTATGCAAATATTTTTTGCGAAAAATACCTAATTTGAGGTATTGTGCTTCAGGTGGTTGGACAGTAACTTTGCAGTGGAAATTTTGATTGGGAAATCAATTCGAGTTATTGTATAAGTTAATTTTGTTTTTGTGATGGCGGCGAGCATCGGTGGGCGATGTGAGTGGATGCCGTTACCTCGGTCTCGGGGCATAGCTGCGCGGTGTGGCGGTGCCTCGAGGCTGTGTTTTTCAGGCGTTTATTGAAAAATCAATGCTCCTGCATGGCGGCATTGGCAACGCGGTGGTTGCTAATGTGCTGTGCAGGAGCATGTGTTGCCTCAGGCGGCAGCTGCGGTGCTGCCGTGGGCGTAGGTGTGAAAAATTATTACACTGTGAGAATTTCTTTTTCTTTGGCAGCGAAAAGTGCTTCGATTTGTTTCACGTATTTGTCGTGAATCTTTTGCACTTCGGCTTCGGCGTCTTTACCCACATCTTCGGGCATGCCGTCGTTTTTCACTGCTTTCTTGAGGCCTTCGATGGCTTCGCGGCGGGCATTGCGCACGCTCATCTTAGCGTTTTCGGCTTCGCCTTTCGATTGTTTCACCAGTTGTTTGCGGCGTTCCTCAGTGAGAGGTGGTATGCCGAGGCGAATCACCTCGCCGTTGTTTTCGGGGGTGATGCCAATTGGCGAGTCGATGAGTGCTTTTTCAATCACCTTGAACATCGATTTTTCCCACGGGGTGATGGTGATGGTGCGGGCATCGGGCACCGACACGTTAGCCACATTGCTGATTGGGCAAAGTGTTCCGTAGTAGTCTACGCGCACGCCGTCGAGAATCTTTGGGTTGGCTTTGCCGGCACGGATGTGTGCAAGCGCTTCGTCGAGGAAGTCGACTGCCAGTTGCATACTTTCCTCGGCTTCGTTGAGATAGTGTTTAGGGTCGTTCATAAGGGGTTATCTGTTATTTGTTGTTTGTGTTTATGCGGGGTGGTGGCTGTTATTTTGCTTCGTACACCAGGGTGCCGATTGGTTCGCCGTTCATCACCTTCATGAGGTTGCCCTTGGTGTCCATGTCGAACACGATGATGGGCAGGTTGTTGAGTTTGCACAGAGTGGTGGCGGTGAGGTCCATCACTTTCAAGCCGCGGTTGTAGATTTCGTCGTAGGTGATTTCGCTGAACTTGGTGGCGGTTGGGTCTTTCTCGGGGTCGGCGGTGTAGATGCCGTCAACGCGGGTGCCTTTGAGCATCACATCGGCTTCCACTTCAATTCCGCGCAGTGCTGAGCCTGTGTCGGTGGTGAAGAACGGGTTGCCGGTGCCGCCAGCCAGAATTGCCACTTTGCCGGCGTTCATGGCTTCGATGGCTTTCCACTTGCTGTAGTGTTCGCCAATGGGGAACATGTTGATGGCAGTGAACACCTGTGCCGGTTGTCCGTGAGTCTCGAGGCTGCTGCTGAGCGCCAGCGAATTGATTACGGTGGCAAGCATGCCCATTTGGTCGCCTTTCACGCGGTCGACGCCCTTGGCGGCACCGCTCAAGCCGCGGAAGATGTTTCCGCCGCCAATCACTATTGCCACTTGCACGCCACTTTCAACCACTTGTTTGATTTGCTCGGCATAGTCAGCCACGCGTTTGGCGTCGATGCCGTAGCCTTGTTCGCCCATCAGCGACTCTCCGCTGAGTTTCAGTAGTATTCGTTTATATTGCTCTCTCATAGTAACGATGTTATTTTTTCACAAAAATAATCTAAAACACTTGTTCACCAAAATTTTCGTGCCACAATTTTGATGTGTGTTTGGTGCGCCGATGCCAAAAATGCTTGTTTCCATGGTGTTTATGTCCACAAGGCGACGTCGAGGGCGTTTCGCGTGGCGTTGCGCCGCATGGTTGCGAATTTGCGGCGATAATTTTTGAATTATTCGCCAAAGAGAAGTAACTTTGTTGCTGATATGGCCGAGATTCTTGGCGCCTTGTGTCGTGGCAAGATTAATGCGGCAGGTAGTTTAATTGATAATCATTGTGATTCTTATGAAGATATTCGGCGCTTTAGCAAGGTTTTTCTCCACGGTGTTGAGTCCGTTGTTGATGCCCACTTATGGCGTGTTTTTGGCGTTGTGGGTGTCGGTGTTGTGCTACATTCCGTTGGGTACGCGTTTGATGGTGATTCTGGTGGTGTTCGGCATCACCTGCATTTTGCCTATGGTGTTTATTGCGGTGTTGCATAATGCCAAGATTATCGCCGACAAACGCTTGGTGAACAGGCGTGAGCGCTGGTTGCCCTATGTGTTTTCGGTGCTGTGCTACATTGGTGCAGCATTCTATTTGCGCCATGTTCACAGTCCGTCGTGGCTGGTGGCGTTCATGTGGGGCGGCGTGGCTGCAGTGGCTGTGTCGGGAGTCGTCACCATTTGGTGGAAGATTAGTGCTCATGCAGCAGGCATTGCCGGCATTTTGGCGTTGCTGATGGGCGTTCACGACTTTGGGCTCGAGGCGTTTGGGTTGTTTGGCACCATTTGCGTGACAGTTATGCTTTGCGGCTGTGTGTGCACCTCGCGCATTTTGCTCGACCGTCACACTTTGCTTCAGACGCTTGCCGGCTCGGCTAACGGATTCTTGTGGGTCTATTGGGCTATTCGCTTGCTGGGCTGATGTGCCTCTCGGCGGGGCTTAATGCGGCGCCGGAAGGCTTTTCGCTGTAAAAGGAAATCAATCGTAATAACAATATTTTTTTTGACTAAGAAATTATGAAACCATTGGTTAGTGTAATCATGGGCAGCACGAGCGACCTGCCGATTATGGAGAAGGCGCTGAATCTGCTCAACGACATGGAGATTCCATTTGAAGTGCTTGCGCTGAGTGCTCATCGCACGCCTGCTCAAGTCGAAGAATTTGCCCGCGGTGCCAAGGCTCGCGGCGTGAAGGTGATTATTGCTGCAGCCGGCATGGCTGCTCATTTGCCTGGCGTGATTGCTGCTATGACTCCGCTGCCTGTGATTGGCGTGCCCATCAAGTCGACCATCGAGGGCATGGATGCGTTGCTGGCTATCGTGCAGATGCCTCCGGGTATTCCTGTTGCCACTGTGGGCATCAATGCTGCGCTCAACGCTGCCATTCTTGCCACTCAAATGTTGGCTTTGGCTGACGAGGCTGTGGCTGCCAAGGTGGAGGCTTACAAGGCTGACCTTGCAGGCAAGATTGTCAAGGCCAATGAGGACCTTGCAAAGCTGGAGTATAAGTTCAAGACTAATTGATTGCCTTTGCCGGGGCAGACGTTGTTTGTAGTGGCGGTGAACCTTCGTTTGAGTGCATCGCCGCTTTGATGTGTTTTTTAAAATAATTGATAATAATCGATAACAAGGTGAACTATGATTAATTATAAACGTCGCAAAACCACTGCGGTGCGCATCAAGAATTTGATGATGGGCTCCGACTATCCTGTGCGTGTGCAGTCGATGACCTCCACCAGCACTATGGACACCGAGGGCAGCGTGGCTCAATGCCGCCGCATTGCCGATGCCGGTGCCGACCTTGTGCGCCTCACTGCTCAGGGTGTGCGCGAGGCTGAGAACATTGGCGTGATTCGCAGCCGGCTCATCGCCGAGGGCTACGAATTGCCGTTGGTGGCTGACATTCATTTCAATCCGCGCGCTGCTTTTGCCGCGGCTGTCACTGCCGATAAGGTGCGCATCAATCCGGGCAATTTTGTCGATGTGGCACGCACGTTCAAGAAACTCACGTTCACCGACGAAGAATATGCTGCCGAGTTGGCTAAGATTCGCGACGCTCTGGTGCCGTTCATCGCTTTGTGCCGCGAACATGGCACGGCGGTGCGCCTTGGCGTGAATCACGGTTCGCTCAGCGACCGCATCATGAGCCGTTACGGCGACACGCCTGCCGGAATGGTGGAGAGCGTGATGGAGTTTCTGCGCGTGTTTGTGGCTGAAAAGTTCACCGATGTGGTGATTTCTATTAAGGCGTCGAACACGGTTGTGATGGTGGAAACTGTGCGCCGTCTGGTGGTGGCTATGGATGCCGAGGATATGCACTTTCCGTTGCACTTGGGCGTCACCGAGGCTGGCGACGGTGAGGACGGCCGCATAAAAAGTGCTGTGGGCATAGGCACGCTGCTTGCCGAGGGCGTGGGCGACACCATTCGCGTGTCGCTTAGCGAAGACCCCGAACTCGAGGTGCCTGTGGCGCAGAAGTTGGTTGAATACATTTGCTCGCGTGAGGACCATGCCCCAATTGCGGGTCAGGAATACGAGGGCTACAATCACATTCAGCCTGAACGACGCCCGTCGGTGGCGGTGGCTGATGTGGTGGGCGCAAGGCGTCAGCCCGTAACGGTGGCTTCGTATGCCCCGGCGCAGGTTGCCGGCAAACAGAAGCCTGATTTCTACTTTGTTGCCGATGGCAATGCCGATGCCGCTTGTCGCTGCATTGTGCCTGCCGCTAATTATTGCGGCGCCGAAAACACGTTCCCGCTCTTTGATGCCGATGCCATTGCCGATGCTATGCATTGCCATGCCCCGATGGTGTGGCTGAAGGTGCCTGCCGACACGCCAATAGCTGCGCTTGAGCCGCTGCGCTCAGCTGCCCGTGTGGTGCTTGTTGTCACCCCTGCCAATGTAAACGTGCCGGGCAGTTTGCAGGCGTTGTTGCATGGCTTGATGGCGGCAGGAATCGATTGCCCGGTGGTGCCGCTGTGCTCCTATGCCGATGCCGACAAGGAGTGGTTGCAGGTGAAGGCTGGTGCCGATATGGGCACGTTGCTGCTCAACGGCTTCCGCGACGGCGTGTGGGTTGAGGCTCCGAACTATGCTTCGCCCGACGATGTGGTGAGCCTCGAATACGGCATCTTGCAGGCTGCACGCTTGCGCATGAGCAAAACCGAGTTCATTTCTTGCCCGAGTTGCGGCCGCACGCTCTTCGACTTGCAGCGCACTGTGGCACAGGTCAAGGCTGCCACGTCGCATCTCTCGCACCTAAAAATAGGCATCATGGGATGCATTGTCAACGGTCCGGGCGAGATGGCTGATGCCGATTATGGCTATGTGGGTGCCGCTGTGGGAAAAATAAGCCTCTACAAAGGCAAGGAGTGCATCGAAAAGAATATTCCGCAGGACGATGCCATACCGCGGCTGATTGAGCTAATAAAGCAAAACGGCGACTGGGTGGATCCTGAGTGAGATAAACCGAATCTGTTAAAACCTTAAAACTTACATATATTCAATTATGAAAAAAGCATTTGCTTGCTTGGCGGTGGGTGTGTTGTCGATGCTGTTGGGCAACACGATGCGTGCCGCCGACAACCGCGACTGGGCAAAGTTCGGGCGATATGCCGAGGCTAATGCTGCGCTAAAGTGCAATCCCGAGGTGGTGTTTTTTGGCAATAGCATCACCGACCATTGGCCGGGAAAATCGCCCAAATTCTGGGCTGACAACAAAGGGTATGTGGGTCGTGGCATCTCGGGACAAACCACCTGCGAGATGCTTGTTCGATTCCGCCAAGATGTAATCGGTTTGCATCCGCGTGTGGTGGTGATTCTTGCTGGCATCAACGACATTGCCCAAAACAATGGCAAAATTACGCTTGCCAACGTGCTTGGAAACTTGCAGAGCATGACCGAATTGGCTCGTGCCCACGGCATAAAGGTGGCGTTGTGTTCGGTGGTGCCTTGCAGCCGCATTGCTTGGCGTGACGAAATTGAGCCGGCATTGCAGGTGAAGCAGCTAAACGGCATGATTGGGCAATATGTGGCAACTCTCGCTTCGGACGATGTCATTTACGTCGACTACTATTCTGCCATGGCTAACCACGAGGGCGGGCTTGATGCCTCTCTGTCGGACGACGGTTGCCACCCAACGCCTGCTGGATATGCCATCATGGAGAGGGTGGTGCTCGAGGCGCTTACCCGCTGGGCAAAGTGACGCTCTTGCCTGCTGAATATGTGAAATTACAATGAGTCTCTTCTAACTTAATAATCCAATTCAAACATGAGTAAAACAAAAGAATCGGTGTTGTACCTTCGTGTGCGTAATCTTTGTGGCATTCTTGGTGTGGTGCTGCCGTGGCTTGCGTTGTTTTCGGCAGGAATTGCCGAGCATCCAAGCAGCGAATGGTGGTGGAGCATCTCTGCCACCTACTATCAGTCGCCAGCGTTGGTGGGCGTACTCGTGCCGGCAAGCATCGTGCTCATCACTTATGTGGGCTATAACACCCTCGACAACGTGGTGACATCGCTAAGCGGCATCTTCGGGCTTGGCATTGTGCTTTTCCCGTGCCAGGTGTGCTGGCTCGATGCCAACACTCCTGTGGGTTTCTTTCAGGTGCCTATGCACATATCCAATATTCTTCACACTTTCTGTGCCGCCACTTTCTTCATCTTGCTTGCCTATAACAGCATTTGCCTGTTCACCAAATCGGGCGGCGAACCAACCGACCGCAAACTCTTGCGCAACAAGGTGTATCGCATCTGCGGCTGGGGTATGCTGGCGTTCGAACTGGCATTTGCCATCGCTGTGCTGCTGCCTACGCCGGGCTACACCACAATGCTTGTCGAGATTGTCCTGCTTCATTTGTTTGGCATCTCGTGGCTTGTGAAGGGCGAAGCCGTGCCTTGGCTCAACGATAAGAAATAATTGTTCATTCAATAAGTAATACATCGATAATGGACGAACCGATTTTGAATGCTCACAACAAGGACGAATATCCGCCGGCTCACACTGCCGAGCATATCCTCAATGGCACTATGGTGAAAATGTTTGGCTGCCGTCGCGCCAAGACGGCGCACGTCGAACGCAAAAAATCGAAACTCGACTACGATTTCCCGCGGGCGCTCTCGCCCGACGAAGTGGCTGAGGTGGAAGCGCGCGTCAATCAGGTGATTGCTGCCGACATGCCGGTGACTATGGAGTTTGCCAACCAAAACGACGTGGCTGAGCGTTTCGACCTCGAGCGGTTGCCCGAAGGCGCTTCGTCAACGGTGCGAATTGTGCACGTTGGCAACTACGACGAATGTCTCTGCGCCGGAAAGCACGTCGACCACACTGCCCAAATCGGACACTTCCGCATCTCAAGCACCCGCTTCCAGGATAACACCTTGCGGCTGGTGTTCCGCCTCGATGGCGAAAATTTCTGAAATGATTGTAACATCGGTATTAGGGCGAAATTTTCTGAAAAAATCGTTTTTATGCTGTACAACATAAAATTCACATCTTTTAACAAATGCTTTATTTGTTGTAAATCAGCAAGTTGAGTAAAATAGGCAAAAAATCGACAGAAAATTTCTTGTAAAAGTTTTGCAGGTTCGAAATAAAGCAGTAACTTTGCACTCGCTTTTGGGAAACCAATGAGCACAACAAAAACCAAGATCATTGAAATAATTGCGATAGGAAACATTGACAACAGTGAGAGACAAGGAAAGGTGAAGACCTGAGAACATTGTCCTCGTCAAGAGAAATT
>SFEA01000085.1 GCA_004557385.1 Bacteroidales bacterium | reverse complement strand
TTCGGAATCCGGCTTCAATTTTCTGCTCGATTCTGCCAAGCATCTCGTCTTTGGTGCCCATCCACACCAGTCCGTTGATGGGAATGGTCTGCTTGCCCTCGACGAACGGCGATGCAAATATGTTTCGTTTTCCGCCCGAGGTGAGGTCGCGCAGTGCTGTTTCGAAGCCAAACAAAATCGACGAGTGTTCGCTGAGGTCGGTTGCTGTTCCAGCCTCGATGTTTCGGCAAAGCTCGCGCAACTTGTCCTCGTAGTGGCTGTTGTCCTCAGCCGACAGCCCTTTGAATAGGGCACATTCGCCCAGCCCGTAGACCTCCGGGGCACTTTCGTCCCAAATCTTCAGGAAGAAAGTGTCCTTGTGGTAGAGCACGCCGCGCGAAGTTCCGCCGGGCTCTATGAAGTTAAGGCGATATGGAGCGTAGGCTGCTTTCATCATCCAGGGAATTTTCAAAGTCGGGGTCGCGCTTTTCGAGGAAAGCGTTCTTGCCTTCCTGTGCTTCCTCCATGGTGTAATACATCAGCGTAGCGTCGCCTGCAAGTTCCATCAAGCCGCGTTGACCGTCGAGCTCGGCGTTGAGGCATCGCTTAACCATACGGATGGCGAATGGGCTTCGCATCATTATTGTTTCGCACCATTCCACAGTTTCGTCCTCCAATTGCTCGAGAGGAACAACTTTGTTCACCAATCCCATTTCGAGCGCTTCGGTAGCAGTGTAGAGTTTGCAGAGATACCAAATTTCGCGGGTTTTCTTCTGACCGACGCAGCGAGCCAAATAAGAGCTGCCGAAACCGCCGTCGAAACTGCCCACCTTCGGACCTGTCTGCCCGAACTTGGCGTTTTCCGAAGCAATCGAAAGGTCGCAAACCACGTTGAGCACGTTGCCGCCGCCCACTGAGTAGCCGTTCACCATTGCTATCACCGGCTTCGGAATCGAACGAATCACCTTGTGCAAGTCGAGCACATTGAGGCGCGGTGTGCCTTCGCTGTCGCGGTAGCCGCCGAGAGTTTTATAGTTTTGGTCGCCACCCGAGCAGAACGCCTTGTCGCCGGCGCCGGTGAGGATAATCACGCGAATGTCGGCGCGTTCGCGGCAGATGCCGAAAGCGTCGAGCATTTCCTCGTTGGTGAGCGGGCGGAATGCGTTGTGCACTTGCGGGCGGTTAATGGTGATTTTTGCTATCCCTTTATATTGCTCAAAGAGTATGTCGGTGTATTCTTTGATGGGTTTCCATTCTCTGTTTGCCATAATAATATATATGTATTACTAATTATTATTTGTTTCGGTTATAATAGGTTTGCAGCACTTGAGCGTCGGTGGCGCTGTCGGTGAAGATTGCCAGTATTGCCGGCTGTTTGTCGGCAAAGAATTTGGGCAACACATCGCTGAGCTGCGTGGAGTTTTCGGCCGCATAATAATTGAAGCCGAAGGTACGGGCAAAGTCGCCAACGGGTGTTTGTTGCCTAACTTCCATATATTCTTCCAGCTCGGGCAGATTGCCTGTGGTGCTTATGAAACGGAAAATTCCGCCGCCGCCATTGCACATCACCACAATTTTCAGGCGCGAGTAGTCGAGGTGGGTGTTCAGGGCGTTGAGGTCGTAGTTCAGGCTCATGTCGCCGGTGATTAGAACAACGGTTTTGCCATCGGGCGCAGCAAGCGAAGCGCCGAGGGCGGTTGATGTGCTGCCGTCTATGCCCGACGTGCCGCGGTTGCTCCACCACTGGCAGGCTTGTTTAGCGCCACAAATCGAGGCAAGACGAACCGACAGTCCGTTTGACAGGTGCAGAATCGTTCCCTCGGGAATCTGCTTGCAAACAGCATCGACAGCCGCAAGCGAGCACCATGGAGCATCTGCCAAGCTCTGTTGGTGGTGAGTTTGAGCCGATTCAGCCACGTCAGCCCAGCGTTGTGAGTAGTCTGAAGCAATCGGCTTGGCTGCGGCAAGTGCCGAAAACAGTTCCTCGGGTTCTGCAGTGATGTTGCAGGCGAGGTGCATGAAAGTGTCGATTATGTTGTGGTCGACGCCCACGCGCCATTGCTCGCAAGGGTGACTGCGAAGATACTCTTTCATGCGTCGGCTCACCGGCGCTCCGCCCAGATAAATCACCAACTCGGGGGCGAGCTGATGCTCGTGGCGGGTGGTGAGGGCACATAGCGCCCGTTCGGGTTCGGTGATGATGCCGTTGCCGTGGATGTTTGAAACCGGTTCAGCCAGCACCACGCAGTTGCTGCGGTTTGCCAATTGGCAAAGCAGACTGTTCAGCTCGGCATTGGGTGGCATCATGCCGCACACCACCATCACGCGCCGCATCGATGCAAACCGTTCGGCAAGCATCGTTGCTTGGTGGGCAACAATGCGTGGCTTTGTGCACGGATGGAAGATGCTGCGCCAATCGTTTTGCTCGATTGAGGCTGTTTGTGCAATTGGTTCGCTGATGTGAATGTTTATGTGTATAGTGCCGAGAGGCAATTTCGTAGCCATTTGCCAAGCTTCGTTGAGCATCCGTTGAGTGTGCCAACGCTCGTCGTTGCTGCTCGGAAGCGATGGCAGCGATGTGTGCCACTTGGTGGCTTGCTCGAGGGCAAGCGGCTGGCGAATGGTTTGGCTGTCGTTTTGGTCAATCCATTGCGAAGGACGGTCGGCAGAAACCACAATCAGCGGCACATGGGCATAGTAAGCCTCGGCAGCCGCCGGCGCCAAATTGAGCAACGCCGTCCCCGAAGTGCACACCACAGCCACCGGTTGCTGCGTTTGTTGGGCGATGCCAATGGCAATGTAGCCCGCCGAACGCTCGTCAACCACCACCACCTTGCGCAATCGCTCTTCGCGTGCAAACGCCATAAGCAACGGCGTGTTGCGGCTACCCGGACAGCAAACCGCCCATCGAGCGCCGCCATCGGCAAGCATCTGCGCAAGCCATCGGCAGGTGTCGTGCGCTGTATTCGTGTTATTGGTTTTCATTGCATCAAAATTACTGATTTTTTTTCATTTTTCAAAACACAAAGTATACCTGCCGGAAATATCTCATACGCCCGAGATGCCCTTGCTAAATCCGCAGAAAGATTGCTGCCTCACACAGATTGATTAGATTTAACTGATTTTCTACGGGTTTCGCGAGAGATTCACCACCTATACCCTCTCATAGACACCGCAGAAGTAGGTACAGGACGGATTTACCTATATTGCTGAATCTGCAACCGCTCGCGCGGTTGTGGGTCGGCAGCGATTGTTCCTTATAGAGATAATCTCTCGCAGAAATCGCTGATTTACGCAGAAAAATCTTATAAATCCAATGAATCTGAGTGAGGCAATCACCTTTCTGCGGTTTCTGTGAGAGTCCTTTAGGGCGTATTGCCATACGCCCCTACAGCTTGGCTTCGCATGACATGGCAGGTGACAGGGATAACCTCTCGCAGACGGCGCAGATATGCGCAGAGAATCATAATAATCTGCTTAATCTGTGTGAGACAATCGTCCGCTTCTGTGGTAGCTGTGAGAGGTATGCCTGACTGTCAACAAAAATGCCCCGTCCGTGATGGAAAGGGCATTATTTGCTGTTATTGAAGAGGCAAGTGCTTTTGCCGAGTGGGGTGGTTATTTTTCGGGTTCAACCACTTTCAGATTTTCGGCAGCGTTCTTGTCGGTTACGATGGCTTTGTAATATTCTTGAGGGTAGCCGGGGAAGTGAGGATAGACAGGATAGCCGGTTTTGCTGCGCTCAAAT
>SFEA01000084.1 GCA_004557385.1 Bacteroidales bacterium | reverse complement strand
CGATGGTGATGATTTGCGCCTCTGCCAAATGGCGGCTACGGATTTTGGGAAGCACTACGCGTGCTGTGTTTTCATCTACTATCACCGCCAGATGGTTGTGTGGCTTGGCGTCGAGAATGGCATCAAGCGCGAGGGCAACATCGTTGGTGAACACAAGATTTTGCGACATTACTGCAATTATTGTTGTTTGTGTATATAAATTTTGGCACGAAGCAAGACTTCATCATAACGTAGGGACATGCCTTTGGCATGTTTCAAACGCATCCACCAACGCATCCACGCACAACCAACATGCCGAAGGCATGTCGCTACGCGATGGCGTTATCATTGGCGGATTTTCAGGCCTCCTACATGTGCCTTTTTTACTGTTTTGTGGCACGAAGCGCTTCCAAAAGCAATGGCAGAGCCTCGGCAAGGGCGGTCATGCTGGGGTAAACGATGTCGGCACCTGCTTTGTAGAGGTCTTTTTCTGGAATTGGACCAGTGGTGACGCCGATGGTGAACGAACCTGAAGCGTGACCAGCCTGCACACCGAGTGGCGCGTTCTCAATCACGATACATTCGCTTGGCTTTGCGCCAGCCTTTTGCTGACCACGCAAATATGGCTCTGGATTGGGTTTACCGTTGCGGGTGTCGGCACCTGTCACACGATCAACCTCAAACAAACCGTCGTAGTCGTGGTCGATGCGGTCGAGGATTGATGGCTGATTCGAGCCAGTGACTAGCACATTTTTCAAACCGGCAGCCTTAGTGATTTTCAGCACATCGGCAGCACCTTCCATGATGGCAGGTTCGCCAAGTTCGTTGAAGTAGCGTCCCTTCACCTTATAGTATTCCCATGCTTCCTGGTCGGTGATATTCTTACCAGTACCACGGCGGAACATCATTTTAACAATATCGGCACCTGTCATGCCCTCGTATTGGTAAAACTCATCGCGTGAGCATTTCACGTTGTTCTTCTTCATGAGTTTCACCCATGCGCGAGTGTGATTTTTCATCGAATCGTAAAGCACGCCGTCGCAATCAACGAGTGCCACTTTAATATCAACGCTTTTGTTGCCACTATATTTCAGATAGTTGGCTATTGCTGTTTGTTCAGTCATTTTATTATATGTTTTTATTTAACCGGTTATCTAACTGTGATGTGGAAACAGCCCTGCTTGCGCTCGTAGATGGCGTAGCAGCGGTTTGCCTCCCTGAAATTGTAAACGATTTCTGCAAGAATATTCTTCAAACTCTCCAGCGAAATGCGATAACTGTCGTCCAAGCAGTCGAACTTCGTCCAACTGATGTCGAACGTGGTGCCGTAGAGGTGGCACGATTGCTCCGTGGCGGCAGCGTTGCGCTTTCTGAGTTTGGCCACAGTGTGCTCGGTGCGCAGCAGGCTGTTCACCCTTATTCGGTAGCCCTTGCCTCCGCGCGCCTTGATGGTGTCTTGGAAAGCCTTGCCAATCTCGTGCAGCAGATTTGCCGCTTTCGGCACGAGATAGGGGTGCGCATACTTCATCGTAGAGTCGATGTAATACACATCGCAGGTGTAGAGGCGCACGATAGGGCGTTTGAGTTTAAATGCCGACCTAACGTCGGTGATAGGGTCGATGCCATTGGCGCGTGCGGCTTCCAGTTGCATCGCATTCGAGTCGTTAAACAGTCCTGTCAGACGGCCGGGCTTGATGTGCGTTTCCATCACGTGCTCATCGCCATTGTCGGTGGCATGTTCCGACGCCTTCAGGTTTGAGTTGGTGACAATCATTTCATCGGTCAGCACATATTCTAATCTGTCTTGCTGATAGCCACATGTGTAAACCGACGACGATACAGCCAGCACCGCCACCACTATTATCAACGACCAAAGAAGAGTTCGCATTATGTTTTTTGTGTTGTATGTTTTTTATCTGCCTACGGTTTGCACGTAGAGAATGTTTTTATTTTCGTCAAGATTCATTGTCTTTTTCATCGCATCGCGGTCGCACCCATATCTGAGCACCGTCTTTAAGCCTGCCTGAGCGCAGTAGAGATACACATTTTGCGACGCAGCACCAGCCGCATAGCATTGATGCTCAATGTCTTTCTGCTTGGTCTTGTCGGCCACAAACACGATATTCACTGGAGCCGTAACGGCAAAGTCCTGAAGTGCCACCTCTTCGCGGAAGTCGCCAGTGGCAATGGGAGTGAGCGTGTTTTCCTCAGCGCTGTAACGGCTGATTTCGGTGGCAGTCACCAAATAAATCTCAAGTTCCTGTCTATTCATAGCGGTGCCAATGGTGCGTTTGCCATCGTGAGTGATGCCCCACGCCGCCCAAAGCATATCGCTCAGCTCCTGCTTAGTGACAGAGGACGAAGGGTTAATATCACGCTGTGAGCAACGAAGGCTCATTGCCTGCATCAGAGGCATACCGCCAGTTGTTTTAGGCTGTGGAAGCACCTCTGCATTAACGCAGCAGCACAAACCAATCGACGCTGCACACACCACAGAAGCGGTCAATCTATTCTTTTTCATATATCCCAGAATCGTATCCTGAAGCCTGTCCTCATCCATTTCACGGAATTCCTTGCTCCATGCACTTTTCCATGCGGTTCTGCATTCGGAAACAAGATCCGCAAAATCTTTCTTCGTCAGGTAAATGCATTCATTTTCCTGCTTTTTCAATTTTCCTGCAGCCAGCTTTTCCTGAATTTTTGCGCATACCAGAAGCACTGCCTCCGAAAGCATGGCGTCCCTGGGATGCACGGTTCCATAACAGTCATCCGCATCCAGTGTCAAAAATGCGGTATTTCTGTAAATATCCAGATTTCCGCCCAGATTTTCATTCAGATATCTGGCAACCCACTGACGCTGATTTTTCAGATACAGCGCATCCGCATCATCGTTTCCTTCCCAGTAAA
>SFEA01000044.1 GCA_004557385.1 Bacteroidales bacterium | reverse complement strand
TGATAGTGAGGTATCCGCTCCCCGCAGGTTGCGCTATCGCTCCACCAGCGGTTATGCATGGTTTGCCATCTCCGATGGCACATCCTCGCGGCGGTCGCCGAGCGAATTACGATACGCCCCTACAAGTCGGCAAGGCGGGGCTTCTCTCGCAGATAATCTTAAAAATCGAATTAATCTGTGTGAGCCAATCACCCATCCGCAGGTTCTGCGAGAGTATCTCCATCACTTTCGCGGCGGTCGCTGGGCGTAATGTCATACGCCCCTACAGCATCGCATCTCCCACAGACGGCACACAGTGCACACAACCGCTTGAGCGGCTGCATCTTTAATAACCTCACGTTGATGATAAGGGTAGCGAATTCGGCTACGTTGGATTTGTGATGCATACTCATTTTGTGCGCAACTGACTTCGGTAAACATCATTAAAACCGTATATAGGAAAGCAGAGTGGTTTTGCTTTGTCGGATGGGCTACAATGTGAGGCTTGTAGGATGAATTTTTGTGGTGGATGTGTAACATTTGTGATGCTCAAACGTCTTGTAAGTGAATCCTCAAAATTTATTGTTATGAAATTGTTTTTCACTTTGTATTTTGCATCGGTTTGTGCTGTTGGGTTAATGGCGCAGAACGAAGCATCGGACAGCATTAAGACGCAAGAACTAAACGATGTTGTTGTGGAAGCACAGATGCAACGTAATTCGTCAACGTCTACTACATATATTCCTTCGAGAAGGCAGAAAAACGCTGCACAAAATGCCATAGACTTGCTGCAACAAATGGCTATTCCTCAGATTCAAATTAACCCCATAGATAAGAAAGTAACCGACAATTTCGGCGGTGATGTAGCCATCTACATCAACCATTTGCCGGCATCGAAGGAGGAAATGGACGGCTTGCGCACCGTCGATGTTCGCAAGGTGGAATACCTTGAGTTTCCCACCGACCCACGTTTTCGTGGTCAGCAAAGGGTGGTTAACATTATTGTTCAGGAATATGCCTATGGTGGATATACAAGACTTTCGGTAAGCGAAGATTTTTTGTTGGGTGTTACGAGCATGGCAAATCTATATTCAAAATTCTCTTATAAGAGAATGACTTACGACACGTATTTCGGGGCCAATAACTATCGCAATTCGCACGACGGCAGTTCGTCGCAGAGTGTTTATTCGCTACTTAAAGATGGCAAAGCCTATTCGGTAAACCGAAACGAAACGCTTCTGAAATCGCGGTTTTCACAAAACCAATATCCGTTGACTTTTCGTGCCACTTATAACTCCGAAAAGATTCAGATTCGAAACACTGTTGGCTATCAATATGTGGGTAATCCTCGTATACGTAGAAGCGGCACATTGGATTGTCATCCCGAATTCGCCGAGAGCTATACTTATGAGCGGAACAATCCTCAGTGGAGTAATTCGGTTTCCTATTCCGGTTCATATTACTTTTCGTTGCCTCGGAATTTTTCAATCGACGTGGCTCCGACTTTCAACCATACGCATACAAATAACAACTTGGATTACACGGCAAGCAACTCAGTTGCGATTTCGCGCTACGCAAAGGAGAATGCTTATAATTTTCGTATTGACGGATATTTGAGGAAGTCTATAGGGCAGAAACATTCGCTTTTGTTGGGGATAAACGGCGGACATTGGTGCAATCGGCTTCATTACAGTGGTACTAACGTGCATGACGACAAATTTAGCAATTCATTTGTGTGGGGAATGGCTGGATATAATCTTCAGACACATAAGCTTGCGGTGGGTCTTGATGCCGGGATTATATGGGAGAATAGCGATATCAACGGTTACAGAATTGGCGACTGCTATCCGGTTACGCATATCAATGTGATATTTTCCCCGAACAGCAGGAACAAATTCTCGGCATACTTTCAATACGCCAACAACACCGCCGGTGTCACCGAAAAAGCTTCAGACATACTTCAAGAGCACGAACTGCTATACATATCGGGAAATCCCGACCTGAAGAATAGCCGCCACACAACGGCAAATCTTGCCTACACATGGTTGCCGTCGAATGCTTTTGCGATGAGTGTTTACGGGCAATTTTTCGGGCTATACAACCGTCAGTTCAGGACATACGAGCATTACAATGGCGGTGAAGCCCTGATTAGGACATGGATTAACGATGGCGATTATTTGTCGGGCAAAATCGGAATGGCGTTCAATTGGAAACTTCTCGGCGGAAATCTGCAATTCTACGCCAACCCTGAGTTGAGCCTGAACAAGACAACCGGCATCTGCCCCTTGACATTCAATCCGTTCAACCTTAATGTGCAGTTGACTTATTATTTGAAGCGATTCTATTTCAGAGGGTTGTTTATGCTGCCGCAGAAAGGAATGATGTTTTCGTCGAACACCACCTACCACAACCGCCATTACTACGGACTCACTGCTGGCTGGTCGGATGCCAATTGGAATATCAGCCTTTCGGCATATAACATGTTCAACAAAGGCTGGAAAAACTCGGTGTGGGAATTACACACGCCACTTTATGGCGAGGTGCGCACCAACTACGGCAACTACAATCACCCACGCATCAACCTGTCGGTGACCTACACCTTCGGCTACGGTAAGAAGGTGCAGCGCGGCAACGAGGTGGGAGCACAGCAAGGTGCCGACTCGGCAATCTTGAAATAAGATGAGTAAAACTGCAGAGCGGGGTTTGTTTGCATAAAATCAAAAAAAATGCTTAAGTGTGGCTGATTCTATAAAAAATATTATATCTTTGTAGAGCTAATGTAACCTGAAGTGAAGAATATTTCATAAACCTTTTATATATAATTTAAAAATTTAAAGATTATGGCAAAACCATATGTAATTGGTGTCGATATGGGTGGCACAAATACTTGTTTTGGTATTGTTGACGCTCGCGGCACAGTGATTGCAAGCAGTTCTATCAAGACTCGCAAGCATGCCGATATTAATGACTACATCGAAGAACTTTATCAAGAAATCAGCAAGATGATAAAGGAAAACGATGCAGAGGGCAAGATTCAAGGTATAGGTATAGGTGCACCAAATGGCAACTATTTCACCGGTAAGATTGAAGATGCTCCAAACTTGCCATGGCCAAGCCCAATACCATTGGCACAATTGGTTTCTGACAAATTTGGCATTCAGTGTATCATCACAAACGATGCAAATGCAGCAGCTTTGGGCGAAATGACCTATGGCGTAGCACGCGGATTGAAGGATTTCATCATGATTACGCTTGGCACAGGTGTTGGCAGCGGTATTGTGGTGAATGGACAGATGGTTTACGGTCACAATGGTTTTGCCGGCGAATTGGGCCACGTTGTGGTTAAGCCAAGCAACGGTCGCCAATGCGGTTGTGGCCACACAGGCTGTTTGGAAGCATATTGCTCGGCAACAGGTGTTGCACGCACAGCTCGCGAGTTCCTTGAAATACGCAAGGAAGATTCGTTGCTTCGTTCGCTTCCTCTCGACGAAATCACTTCGAAGGATGTTTACGATGCAGCTGTTAAGGGCGATGCTATTGCAAAGGAAATCTTTGATTACACTGGAACCATTTTGGGTAAGGCTCTCGCCGACTTCTGCGCATTCTCGGCTCCTGAGGCATTCGTGCTGTTCGGTGGCTTGACCAAGTCGGGCGAATATCTGTTGCGTCCTATTCGCGAAGCCCTCTACAGCAATGTGCTTGGCATCTTCAAGGATGTGAAAGTGCTTGTTTCGGAACTGAAGGAAAGCGATGCTGCAGTGCTTGGTGCATCGGCTCTTGGATGGGAAGCCAAGGATGTTGCTCCGGCTGCCGAAGCAAAGGAATGATGCTTTAAACACCAAAGGTGCCGCTATCATTGAGCGATGCGGCGCTTTTTAAAGATAACAATGAAGGAGTGCATAGAAAATATGTGCTCCTTTTCTGTTGCAACTATTTAATCACGCAGTTATGATTGGGCTGAAACTCATAGGGCAATATGCCGTGGTGAGAGGCTTCTTGCAAGGTTGTTTTCGCCGAAAGGTGGGGCGGATGCAGGTTTTTGTTTGCTGTATGAGATGAATTTATAAGTTGCTGATGCTTAATCTCGTTGAAATTTTTGCTAATTTTGCGTCAAAGGGGGGAGATTGTTTCCCATTAAGATGCAAAAAAACCAACCTGTCGTTATGCTGTTATGAGCAAAAAACGAAATTGTAAACATAACGCTAATGGCCATTATTTGAGATAAACCAAAAAACTAATAATTTGTATGAAAAACAATCTTATTAACGGTGTACTTGCCGCAATGGTAGCCGTGGGCATGCTTTCGGGCTGCAATGCCGGCAAGGTTGAATGTGTGAGTCTATGTGAAGCGTTACCCGATTCGGCGTGGAATGCATCGCAATGGATATCGGTTGTTGACGCTCCTGTGGTGGAGGGCGTGGTGCAAGATGGCACTCGGGCTGCCGACGGCGCTAACTGGTTTGTGTCGACGTTGAAAAATGATAAGAAAGTGGTGTCGGCAAAGTGGATGACCACAGGCCTCGGCGTGTATGACATCTACATAAACGGCAAATTGATAGGCAACGAAGTGCTAAAGCCCGGTTTTACCCATCCTGAAAAGACGAAACGGTCGTTCACCTACGATGTGACCGAGGCATTATGTACCGAGCAAGGTGCCGAGAATGTGTTTTCGGCGCAAGTCACACCTGGATGGTGGGCGGATAAGATTGTAACACCCGGAGGTCATGAAGGCATGATTGGTCGCAAGTGTGCATTCCGCGGCGTAATTGAATTGACTTACGATGACGGTACAAAAGCACTCTTCGGCACTGATACCATTGCGTGGAAGGCAGGCATAGCAGGTCCGGTGAAGCACGCGGCAATCTTCGACGGCGAAGTGTATGACGCTCGCATCAAGCCCGGCTACGAAACTCCCGAATTACTCAAAACGCCTGAGATTAACACCGAATTTGCAGGCGAAATAGTGCCTACATGCGGAGCAGAGATATATCTGCGCGAAGATTTGGCGCTCACTCCCGTTAAAGCCTACACATGGCAAAGCGTGGAAGGCGAGAGTGCCGAAGAATATGGCAAGGTGGTGATAAAGAAGGAATTTGTTGAAGGCGAGGTGATAGAGGTTCACCCGGGCGAGCACCTTGTGGTGGATTTCGGTCAGAATTGCGCTGCTGTGCCATCGTTTGAGTTCGCAGCCAAAGAAGGTACAACGCTCACATGCGAGGTGTCGGAACTCCTAAACGACGGCAACGGAGCTAAAAATCGCGGAATGGATGGTCCGGAAGGCAGTGTTCACCGTCTGAACCTGCGTATCCCCGACACAGGCATGAAGCTCGAATACACTTTTGCTGCAAGCGAAGGTGCTGTGGCATATCAGCCTCGCTGCACATTCTTCGGCTATCGATTGGTGTCGATTACGGTGAGCGACGATGTAACCATTCATAGCATCCACTCGGTGCCGGTAACTTCGATTGCAAAAGCGCTTGAGACAGGCGTAATCACCACTGGCGACGAATCGATTAACAAACTGATTTCTAACACATATTGGGGACAATTGTCGAATTATCTGTCAGTGCCTACCGACTGCCCGCAACGCAATGAACGACTTGGTTGGACAGCCGACACGCAAGTGTTCTCTGAAACTGGCACATTCTTTGCCGACACACGCGCGTTCTTTCATAAATGGATGCGCGATATGCGCGACACTCAGAGCCCGGCAGGCGGATTTCCAGGCGTGGCACCTTGGACACAATATGGCGCAGAACCTCAGTCGATGATGCGCCTTGGGTGGTCGGACGCAGGTGTGATAGTGCCTTGGGTGATTTGGAAACAGTTTGGCGACGCAGAAATCGTGGCAGAGAATTGGGATGCGATGGAAAAACTGATGAATCACATAGATGAAACCAAATACGACCATCATGCTCTTGCCGCCGAGAATGGCAACTACCAATGGGCGGACTGGTTGAGCTACGAGCCACTTGAATCGTGTTCGGGCACGATGCGCGATGTAGATGCCAAGGGCGAATGGTTCATTCGTCCGGAAACCTACGATTATTGGAACTACCTGAGCGCAAGTTATTGGGCAATTAATGCATCGATGATGCGCGACATGGCTGCAGCTACCGGTCGCGATGCTGCAAAATATGAGGCAATGACCCAGCGCGCAAAGGAATATCTTCGCACCACATTCCTCAACGAGGACGGCACATTCAAGACCGAAATTCTCAACACCATGCAGACTCCAGCGCTATTCGCACTGAAGAATGGCTTGGTGGAAGGCAGTGCTAAAGAGAACCTTGTGGCTCGTCTGCGCAAAAATTTCGCTGAGCACGAGAATTGCTTGCAAACAGGGTTCTTGGGCACATCTATCTTGATGCCTACGCTCACTGAAAATGGCATGGTGGACATAGCTTACGAGCTCCTATTCCAACGCAAGAACCCAAGTTGGCTGTACTCGGTGGACAACGGCGCTACCACCATCTGGGAACGCTGGAACAGCTATATGATTGACAAGGGTATGGGTCCGCAAGGCATGAATAGCTTCAATCACTATGCCTACGGCGTGGTTTGCGGATGGATATGGTCGAGTGTGGCAGGCATAGCCACCGATGTGGCACATCCGGGATTCAAGCACATAATCATGAAACCGCAGCCCGATAAGCGATTAGGATTTGTAAAGGCTGAGTATAAGTCGGCAGCAGGTGTGATTAAGAGCGAATGGCGCTACGAAGGTGATGTGTGGAAGTGGACTTTCACCATCCCGGAAGACGCAACAGCATCGGTGACCCTGCCGGGCGAAACTGAAGCAAAAGAATACACTGCAGGCACATATTCGGTAGAGAAATAGTGCATAGCGGCACAATATGGGTGAAGTGCGACAAACCATACGTTTGCCGCACTTCAGAGCAGGGTAATTAGGCAAAAAGCAATACCATCGGCATGCTATGAGGCATGCCGATGGTATTTTGCGATATATTAAGCAAGAAAGCTTGTTATAGCGAGTGGTTGATTTCGTCGATGTAGGCGAGAATCTCGTCGCGTCCGCGGCCGTCTTGCGACGAAGTCTCGAATATTGGCGGCAATTCTTCCCATGTTTCGAGCAGACGCTTTTTGTATTCAAACACATGGCGTCCGCCAATGATTTTGCCCAGCTTGTCCATCTTGGTGAACACAATGCTGAACGGCACACCGTTTTCGCCGCACCATTCCATGAATTCGAGGTCGATTTTCTGAGGCTCGTGTCGCGAATCGACCAGCACAAACAGGTTAGTCATTTGTGCGCGGTGCAGCACATAACCTTCAATCATTCGTCTGAGTTCATCGCGGCTGTCCTTGCCTCGGCGGGCATAGCCATAACCGGGCAGGTCGACAATATACCACTCGTCGTTGATGAGGAAATGATTGATTAACATGGTTTTACCGGGCGTCGAAGAAGTCTTTGCAAGCCCGTTGCGTCCGGTGAGCATATTGATGAGCGACGATTTGCCCACGTTTGAGCGCCCTATGAATGCATATTCGGGCAGCGTGGTATCGGGGCATTTGCTCACTGTGCTGTTTGAAATCTTAAATTCTGCCGATTTTATTATCATTGTGTTGAAGTACTGTATTACTATGAAACACTTTTGTTGCTAAAAATGGGGAAGAACGCTCGTTGGTGTTGGGCATTCTTCCCCATGAAATATTGCTGATTGCGATTGCCTAATCAGATAGATTACAGGTTGGCAAGCACAATTTCCTTCATCTTGTCGAGCGCAGCCGACAGGCCATCGGCGTTCTTGCCGCCGGCTTGAGCGAAGCCGGGTTGACCGCCGCCACCGCCTTGGATGAGCTTGGCAGCTTCGCGAACAATCTTCGATGCGTTGAGGGCATCGCTGATGAGTGCTTCAGAAATCATCACGGTGAGTGTTGGCTTGCCGTTGTCGTTTGTGGCAGCTATGAACACCACGTTTTCTTTGGCGTTTTTGAGTTCGAAAGCAACGCCTTTCACCACATCAGCCATGCGCGGACCGGTGAGCGTAGCAACCTTTGCACCAGCAGTTTCGGTGGCGTTTTCGAGCACCGTCTTGGCAAGCGCCTTTACGCGTTCGTGCATATATTCTTCGGCTTGCTTGCGCAGAGTGGCGTTTTCGGTGATTGATTTTTGCAGCGCAACGAGCACGTTAGGCGCGTTGTTGAGCAACTCGCGCACCTTGCCGAGGGTGTCCTCGAGGTCGTAGAGCGCATTTTGCACATTTTCGCCGGTGATGGCTTCGATGCGTCGGATGCCGGCAGCGATGCTACTTTCGCTCATGATTTTAATCATGCCGATGTTGCCGGTGTTGTCGACGTGCGTACCGCCGCAAAGTTCAATCGACGAGCCGTATTGAATCACGCGCACCTTGTCGCCGTATTTTTCGCCGAACAGAGCCATTGCGCCCAGAGCCTTAGCCTCGTCGATGGGCACGTTGCGATGTTCGCAGCGCGGAATTGCCATGCGCACCTTTTCGTTGGCAAGGCGTTCCACTTTGCGCAGTTCGTCTTGAGTCATCTTCTGGAAGTGTGAGAAGTCGAAACGCAGCACCTTCGAGTCGACGTAGCTGCCTTTTTGCTCAACGTGAGAGCCGAGCACTTCGCGCAGCGCTTCGTGCAGCAGGTGAGTGGCTGTGTGGTTGCAAGCAATTGCACGGCGCGCTTTCACGTCGATTTGGGCGTGAAAAGACTCGGTGAGGTCGCTTGGCAACTTCTTGCTCAGGTGAATAGGCAAGTTGTTCTCGCGCTTGGTGTCGAAAATCTCAATTGTTTCGTCGCCGCAGGTGAGGGTGCCTTTGTCGCCCACTTGACCACCCATTTCGGCATAGAACGGAGTGCGCGAAAGCACAATCTGATAGAATTCGTTGTTTTTTTGCTTCACCTTGCGGTAGCGAAGAATTTCGGTGTCGACTTCGGTGAGGTCGTAGCCTACGAATTCGGTTTCGCCCTCTTTGAGTTCCACCCAGTCGGTGGCTTCAACGGCAGCGGCGTTGCGAGCGCGTTGCTTTTGCTTAGCCATTTCGTCGTTGAACTCTTCGATGTTGGCTTCGAGGCCGTTCTCGCGAAGGATGAGTTCGGTGAGGTCGAGTGGGAAGCCGTAGGTGTCGTAGAGCACAAATGCGTCGCGACCGCTGATTTTTTGTTTTCCGGCTTCCTTGGTGTCGGCAATCACTTTGTCGAGCATCTTGATGCCGGTTTCAAGCGTGCGCAGGAAGCTGTCCTCTTCCTCCTTAATCACGTTTTTGATGAGGGTGCTTTGAACCTTGATTTCGGGATAAGCGTCGCCCATCGATTCGATGAGAGTGTCGATGAGCTTATACATGAATGCTTCGCGCTGTCCGAGGAAAGTGTAGCCATAGCGCACGGCACGGCGCAGAATGCGGCGAATCACATATCCTGCCTTGGCATTCGAAGGCAGTTGCGAGTCGGCAATCGAGAAGGCAATTGTGCGCACGTGGTCGGCAACAACGCGCATAGCCACGTCGCTGTCCTTATTGTCGCCGTAGGTCTTGCCTGCAATTGCGCCAATCTTACGGATGAGCGGTTGGAATACGTCGGTGTCGTAGTTCGATGTCTTGCCTTGCAGCGCCATGCACAGGCGTTCGAAGCCCATGCCGGTGTCAATCACCTTGTTAGGCAGCGGCTCGAGCGAGCCGTCGGCTTTGCGGTTATATTGCATAAACACAAGGTTCCATATTTCAATCACTTGTGGGTGGTCGCCGTTCACCAGGTCGCGGCCGGCAATCTTGGCTTTTTCTTCGTCGCTGCGAAGGTCGATGTGAATCTCCGAGCAAGGACCGCAAGGACCGGTGTCGCCCATTTCCCAGAAGTTGTCGTGACGGTTGCCGTTGATGATATGGTCGGCGGGCAGATGCTTTTCCCAGATGGCGGCTGCCTCGTTGTCGCGCTCAAGCCCCTCGGGTGCATAGCCCTCGAACACTGTTGCATAGAGGTTCTTGGGGTCGAGTTTAAGCACCTCGGTGAGATATTCCCAAGCCCAGTCGATGGCTTCGTGCTTGAAGTAGTCGCCAAACGACCAGTTGCCAAGCATCTCAAACATGGTGTGGTGGTAGGTGTCGTGACCAACTTCCTCGAGGTCGTTGTGCTTACCGCTCACGCGAAGGCATTTTTGCGAGTCGGATACGCGCGGCCATTTGATGGCTACATTACCCAAAATGATATCCTTGAACTGGTTCATGCCTGCGTTTGTGAACATTAGTGTGGGGTCGTCTTTGATGACCATTGGTGCCGAGGGCACAATGTGATGCCCTTTGCTGCGGAAAAATTCAATAAATGATTCCCTAATTTCTTTTGCTGTAAGCATTGCTAAAAAATCTGATTTATTTTGGAAAAATAACTGTTTATTTGTCAGTATTAATTTGATAAGTTTAAACTAAATGTTTAACTTTGCACATATTAGCCTACAAAATTACTCTATAATTACGGTTTTTGCAAATGGACGTTAGCGACTTAGACAAAAAATTCTATAAAATCAGCGATGTGGCGGAGATTTTAGGCATCCCGGCTTCCACTTTGCGCTTTTGGGAGAAGCAATTCACCATCATCAAGCCTCGCCGTAATGTAAAAAACATTCGCTTCTACACGCCGCAGGACATCGAAACCATTCGCAAGGTGTATTATCTTGTCAAGGAAAAAGGGCTTAAGCTCGATGCCGCTCAGGAGCAGATTCGTCGCAACCGTGCCAATGTGGACAAACGCTTTGAGGTGATTGAGCGCCTCAAGGGCATCCGCCAAGAGCTTACCGACATACTCGATGCAATGGGCAAGTTGCAGTGATGCTTTGCCTGAAGTTTTGATATGTTCACGCCCCGATGATGAAACAGGTTCATTATCGGGGCGCGATGCTTTATTGTTGTTGCAGCATGAATTAGATCAATGCATTGGCAAGGGCTTCGAGCTGCTTGATGGTGTCGGCTTTCACTGTCGATTCCACGGTTACCATCGGCTCAACGATGGTGATGTCTTTGAGCGATTGCATGGCTTCGCGCATCTTTCGGCCGGCAACTGGTGCCCAGCTGCCATTTTCGATGAATGCCACTTTGCGGTTCTGATAGTTTTTGGCTTTCAGGTGGCTAATGAAGTCGTCCATAACGGGCATCACGCCGCCGTCGTAGGTGGGTGCTGCAAGCACCAGGCGGTCGTAGCGGAAGGCATCTTCTATGGCTTCAGCCATGTCGTCGCGCGAGAGGTCGGTGGTCGACACTTTCACGTCGCTAGAGCTTCGCAGCAGTTCTGCCAGCTTGTTGGCGGCGGCAGCGGTGTTGCCGTGGAGGCTGCAATAAGCAATGAATATGCCTTGATTTTCGGGCTTATAGCTGCTCCAGGTGTCGTATAGCCCAATGTGGAAGTCGAGGTTTTCTTTGAGTATCGGGCCATGCAGCGGGCAGATGGTGGCAATGTCGAGTGCAGCGGCTTTCTTGAGCAGGGCTTGCACTTGTGCGCCGTATTTTCCGCAGATGTTAAAGTAGTAGCGACGTGCTTCGCATGCCCAGTCTTCGTCGGCTGACAGTGCTCCGAATTTGCCGAAGGCATCGGCTGAGAACAGAATCTTTTCGCTCTGCTCGTAAGTAACCATCACTTCGGGCCAGTGAACCATTGGTGCCATGAAGAATTGCAGCGTGTGAGCGCCCAGCGACAGCGTTTCGCCTTCATTCACCACTTGCAGGCGTGAGGTTAGCTCGTCGCCGAAAAAACGCTTCACCAGTGCCACAGCCTTGTCTGAGCAGATGCCCGTGAGCGAAGGATACTTGTCCAACATGGTTTTTATCACCGCACTGTGGTCGGGCTCCATGTGGCTGATAATCAAATAGTCGGGTGTGCGTCCGTTGAGGGCGGCGTCGAGGTTGGCTTGCCATTCGGTTTGCTTGCATGCATCGGCAGTATCGAAAACGGCAATCTTGTCGTCGATAATCACATAGGAGTTGTAGGATATACCATTGGGAATGATGTATTGACCTTCGAAGAGGTCGGAATCGTTGTCGTCAACTCCGATATATCTCACGGAATTGCTGATTGTTACGTCGTTTGTCATACTTATAAAATAACTTATAATTTTGAAATACGTTTTGCGGATGTAAAATTACAATTTTATTATGAATTGATGAAATTCTTGCCCATAGTATTGCGCTTCTTGCTCAGATTAGCAATGCCACAATTCCGCTCACGCCGATGTAGACGTACACTATGCGCTGAAGTGTGTCGCGCGAGATGGCGTTAAACACCTTTGCGCCAAGCCATGTGCCGGCAATCACGGCAACGATGCCAAAGCCGAATGCGGTGCCCACTTGGCTGGTGAGCATGCCGTTGCTGCCGCGAAACACGGTCATAGCCATGTTGCCCAGCAGAAAATACACTTGTGTGAGCGCGATGTATTGTTCTTTTGTGGGGCAGGCGGCAAGGAAATAGAGCACGGCAGGCGGACCTTGCATGCCGCAGAAACCGCCCATCAAGCCCGACAAAATGCCAAGCCCAATCTGCGCCGCCCGCGTGGCGCGTGGCTTGATGCGTTGGCGCAGGAAAATGAAGTAAAGACTGACGCCTATGAGAATAACACCCAGCGCTTTTTTCAGCACCGCGCTGTCAATCATCCTCACCATACTCACAGCAAAGAACGATGTTGCCAAAAACGCTGCGAGTATCAGCCACAGCTTGCTCCACACAATGTGCTTGTGCATGCGCGCCACAATGATGAGCGACGTCACCGATGCCAGCAATCCCGACAGGGCAGTGGCTTCGCCGTAGCTGGGCATGACGTGCGGCAGCAGAGTCATAATGAAGATACCGAAGCCAAAGCCGCTCACGCGCTGCACAAAGCTGGCGCCCAGGGCGAAAAGTGCTATCAGCAATGTTTGTTCAATTTGCATGGCAATGTGGTGGATGTGGTGAAAATGCAGCGATGCTGCCTCCTTTTTCAGCCCGCTTGCTTACGTGCGGCATTTGAGGATGGGCAGCATCGCCTATTGTTGATTCTGTTTCCGTTCGGGGAAAATCAGAATGGAAGGTCGTCGTTGTCGTTTGCAGCGCCAAAGTCGGGTGCTGGCGGCATACCGATGGGTGCTTGAGGCTCCGAAGCAATATATCCGCCGGCAGGAGCAGCAGCTGGTGCGTCGTTAGTGATTTTTTCACCTTTCCATCCGCGTATGTTGGTGTAGTAGCGGCCTTGATATTCGCGGCTTTCGATGTCGAAGCTCAGCAGAATCTCGTCGCCTACTTCAAAGTTATATTGGTCGGCACGGTCGCCAAAGAAGTCGAATGCTATAGTCTTTGGGTGTGCCTCGAGGGTTTCCATCACATAGTCCTGCTTTTTCCATGGGTTACCTGTCGATTTGGCTGTGCCGCTCACGAGAGGCAGCTTCTTGATAATCTTTCCTTTTACTTCCATATATGTTTTTAATTATTATGTTTCTCGTCAATGCGAATTCATTCTGCAAATTTAGCGAATCAAATCCGATTTTCAGTTGAATATCGCAAATTATTTTTTTTGAATCGTAAGCCGAAATTTTAAATGCGGCAAAAAGGGGTGTTGTGCACACTTTCGGCATAAGGCAAAAAGAGTTTAACTTTGACGATTATCTCAGACACATTGCCATAGGGGGTGACAGCACCCGTGGGTTGAGCTATCGCCCAACCGCTGCCAAATGCCGTCGAAAGTATAGGCGCGAAAGACGTTGCCCCATCATGCTGCAGGCAATCAGGAGCATCATAATCAATAAACAGCTTCGTTTCATATGATGATGTCGGTTTTGGGTTATAAGAAGGATAATGTGCTTAGAGTTGTTAGTTTGACTTATTTATTTCTGTTGCAAATTTATTTGTTATTGTCGGTTCTACAATTAGACAATTTTATGGTTTTATTGCATTATCTTATTTTATGTCGAAATATTGCCATTTTTTTGTGTAATGATTTAAAAAGATTGAGGTATAATCACATTTTTTAGGAAGGATGAAACCTAAAGTAGCAAACATTATTTCTATCTTTGCAGAAAAGTTTTTTAAATGACATTTATGACGCAACAAAACGATTTGATTGAAACGATTGTAGAAGGAATACAGGAAAGAAAAGGAAAAAGCATCACTCACGTCGATATGACGGGCATTGAGTGGGTGGCAACACAGCACTTCATTATATGTACGGGCACTTCCACCATGCAGGTGTCGGCAATTGCCGACAGCGTGCGTGAGTATGTGCAAGAGCATGCCGGCGTGAAACCGTATAATTACGACGGATATCAGAACAGCCAATGGATTGTGCTCGATTATGGCACGATTTATGTACATGTGTTTTTGCCGGAGTATCGCGACCTCTATAAGCTGGAGCAACTGTGGAGCGATGCCAAAATTACCGACATCCCCGATTTGGACTGATGGCGGTTGTGTTGTGCATTGCGCAGGCTCCTTTGCGTGCTGTTGAGGCGCGGTGTGCATCATATATACATTATTAATAAGCAAGGTGAAACATTTTTTTGCAATATGGATAATAAAAACGACGGAAAAAAGCAAGGTGGCAAGATGAAGTTTAACATCTTGTGGATGTATTTTTTCATTTTTGCGGTGCTTGCTTCGATATTTGTCGCCACCGATACGCCATTGAACGGCTCATTCAAAAGAGAGGTGAGCTACACCGAGTTTCAGAGCTACGTCAATGCTCGCGGTGTGAAAAGCATGGTTGTTATCGACAAGACTGAAGTGCAGGCTGAACTGGGCGACTCGTTGGCCAAGAAGCTCTATCCGGAATACGAACCTAATAAGAGCAAGAAGGCTTACGTTATTGCCAACATTCCTTCGGCTGACCGCTTCGCTAACGAGGTAGATGCCTGGAATGCTTCGGGCGTGTTCAAGGGCGACGTGAAATATGAAAACGGAAACAGCAATTGGGGGCACCTGTTTTGGTCGTACGGTCCGCTTGTGCTGCTCATCGTGTTCTGGATTTGGATGATGCGTCGCATGTCGAGCGGCGGCTCGGGCGGCTCGGGCGGCATTTTCAACGTGGGCAAATCGAAGGCAAAGCTTTTCGACAAGGAGAATTCTCCGGGTGTCACCTTCAAGGATGTTGCCGGCTTGGCTGAGGCTAAAACCGAGGTGGCTGAGATTGTCGACTTCCTCAAGAATCCGCAAACCTACACCAACCTTGGTGGCAAGATTCCTAAGGGTGCGTTGCTCGTGGGTCCTCCGGGAACCGGCAAGACGCTTCTTGCCAAGGCTGTAGCCGGCGAGGCTAATGTGCCGTTCTTCTCGCTTTCGGGTTCCGATTTCGTTGAGATGTTTGTGGGCGTGGGTGCTTCGCGTGTGCGCGACCTCTTCCGTCAGGCTAAGGAAAAATCGCCTTGCATCGTGTTCATCGACGAGATTGACGCCGTCGGGCGTGCACGTGGACGCAACGCAAGCATGAACAGCAACGACGAGCGCGAAAATACGCTCAACCAGTTGCTCACCGAGATGGACGGTTTCGGCACTAACAGCGGTGTGATTATCCTCGCTGCAACCAACCGTGCCGACATCCTCGACAAGGCGCTTTTGCGTGCCGGACGTTTCGACCGTCAGATTTATGTGGAATTGCCCGATTTGAACGACCGTAAAGAGGTGTTCCAAGTGCATTTGCGCAATGTGAAAATCGACGAAAGTGTCGATGTCGACCTCTTGGCACGTCAAACACCGGGCTTCTCGGGTGCCGATATTGCCAACGTGTGCAACGAGGCTGCTTTGATTGCTGCTCGCCACAAAAAGAGCGTGGTGCAGCGTCAGGATTTCATGGACGCTGTCGACCGCATTATTGGCGGCTTGGAGAAGCGTAGCAAAATCACCACTGCCGAGGAGCGTCGCTCAATTGCTGTGCACGAAGCCGGACATGCCACCATCAGCTGGCACTTGCAATATGCCAATCCTTTGATTAAGGTAACAATAGTGCCGCGCGGCAAAGCTCTCGGCGCTGCTTGGTATCTGCCCGAGGAACGACAAATAACACCTACGCAGGCGCTGCTCGACGAAATGTGCTCAACGCTGGGCGGACGTGCTGCCGAAGAACTCTTCCTTGGCAGAATTTCCACCGGCGCTGCCAACGACCTTGAACGTGTCACTAAGCAAGCCTATGCCATGGTCACTTACTTTGGCATGAGCGACAGGCTGCCTAATATCTCTTATTACGATTCCACCGGGCAAAACTACGGCTTCACCAAGCCGTTCAGCGAAAGCCGTGCCCAGATTATCGACGAAGAAGTGTCGCGAATCATCGCCGAACAATACGAGAGGGCAAAGCAAATCCTCAAGGATAAAGCCGCAGGACATGCCGAACTCACTGATGTGCTGCTCTCGCGCGAAGTGATTTTCACCGAGGACGTAGAACGAATCTTCGGAAAACGCCCTTGGACCTCGCGCACCGAGGAGATTCTTGGCGACTCCGATTCTGCCGACAACAACGCCGACGGTGCCGATGCCAAAGAAGACGCTGCGGAGGCCAATTCGCCCAAGGTTGTTCCGCCACCTTTCCCGCCTTCGGCAAAATGATATTGTAAAAAATACATTAATATTTTCAAGCAGGTTCTTCGGGGCCTGCTTTTTTATTAAAAATTTTTTTGAGGCGTAACGGGCTGATTTGTGGGGAGTTGAGGCGGAGGGTGTGAAAATAATCTGAAAAAATATTGCGAAAGATTTTGTCAGTTCGGGAAAAAGGTGTAATTTTGCACTCGCTTTCGGGAACGACGGGGCATGAGCACCGAGGGAACGGAAGCGGAAAGGTCATTGAAATTCTTGCAAACAAGACGAAAGTAGTACGAAGGAAAAGATTTGAGACAAGGTGACAAAGACAATGTCGAGAAGAA
>SFEA01000009.1 GCA_004557385.1 Bacteroidales bacterium | reverse complement strand
TAGCCGTACACTCTGCCAAACGCCGAGCGCTGCCGTTCGGCAATGGCAATGATGCGCAAAATCAGATAGAGGAATGTGCAAAGCACGAGAGTGGTTCCCACAAAGCCTTCTTCTTCGCCTATGGTGCAGAAAATGAAGTCGGTGTGTTGCTCAGGCACATATTTTAGTTTGGTTTGAGTGCCCGCAAGAAAACCTTTGCCAAACACGCCACCCGAGCCGATGGCAATTTTCGATTGGTTGACGTTGTATCCGGCGCCGCGAAGGTCTTGTTCGATGCCCAGTGCCACTTTGATGCGCATTTGCTGGTGGGGTTGAAGGATGTTGTTGAACACATAGTTCACCGAGAACATAAACAGGATTGATGCCACAGCAAAACTTATGGATATGAGAATGCGCTTTATGTTGTCGTGGAACATGGCAATGAGCATGTAAATAATGGCAGCGAGAATCATTGTGAGGAAGTAGGCATATCCCGGGATGTCGATGCCGGCAAGCGATAGGGCATAGGCTATCACTGCCGACGCCACGAAAGCTAAGGTGACATTTCGGCAGATTATGAGCGAACGACAGTAGAACAGCAGCATTGCTGCCATCACAACCATGATGTAGATGAACACAATAAACTCGCCGGTTGGTATGCCCATGGTTATTGTGTCGGCATACTTCGACGATACCACAAATATAACGATAGCACTAAATGCTGCAAATAGTACAAAGCCGCTCATGCCTTCGCGATAAAGCACAAACACAAGCGAGAGATACACCAATGCCGAACCGGTTTCTTTTTGTGCGAGAATAAGCAAAATGGGCAGTCCGATAATGAGCGCACATTTGGCATAGTTTGCCATACTTTTGTTTAGGATGAAATTATAGCCGCTAAACAGTTTGGCTAATGCTAACGCTGTGGCAAATTTGGCAAATTCGGCTGGCTGCAGACTCACCGGGCCAAACACGAGCCACGACCGCGAACCTTTGATGTCGGGGGCGAGGAAAATGGTTGCAATCAACACCAAAATCATTATGCCGTAAACGGGATAGGCGTAGGCTTCAATCATGCGTCTGTCGATGAGCAATATTGAAAACCCGATTAGCAGAGAGAGTCCACTCCAAATGAATTGTTTGCCGGAAAACTCGCTAAAGTCGAATATGCTTGCGTGGTCGAAATCGTAGCTTGCTGCGTAGATGCTGATAGCGCCGGAAACCACCAAGATGCCGTAGATGAGTATGGTAATCCAGTCGATGTTGCGGAACGACGAGGTGTTGTTATATGAATCGTTGATATACACTTCTATTGTTTTGTTCTTAATTGAAAAATAAGATAGGTGCAATGGGCTGTCGAAATGGTTGACGAGCGCAATTGCATGCACAAAGATACGGAATATTCGAAGAATTTTGAGTACTTTTGTCGTCGTAAATTAATATTATCTTATGAATTGGATACATGAGGTGTTTATAACACACAGTGCACTGCAGGCTGTAATTATTCTTTCGATAATTTGTGCAGTGGGTTTGGCATTGGGCAAAGTGCGGATATTAGGAGTTTCGCTTGGTGCCACATTTGTGTTTTTTATGGGAATTGTTGCCGGTCATTTGGGCATCACTATAGATGAAGGAGTGCTTTATTATGTCGAGAGTTTCGGCTTGGTGCTGTTTATTTTCACTCTTGGACTGCAGGTTGGTCCCGGTTTTTTCAGCTCGTTTCGCAAGGGCGGTGTAACCTTGAATTTACTGGGATTAGGCGTGGTGTTGCTGGGTACACTCATGGCTATCTTGGCAAGCTACATCACCGGCATGAGTGTGGCTGATATGATTGGCGTGCTTTGCGGAGCTGTTACTAACACGCCTGCGCTTGGTGCTGCCCAGCAGGCATTGAAACAGGTGGGATTGCCCAGCAGTTCGCTTGCTTTGGGATGTGCTGTTACCTATCCTTTGGGCGTTGTGGGTGTGATATTGGCGCTGGCTGTGATGCGCAGTGTGCTTTATGGCAAGAGAATTCCGGAGTCGTCAGCCGATGACAACGACGAAACTTTTGTGGCAGAATTCAAGGTGCTGAATCCTGCAATATTTGGCAAGACTTTGCTTGAAGTTAATCGTGTGAGCGGCCGAGAGTTTGTGGTGTCAAGACTTTGGCGAGGTGATTCGGCATGCAGCCCAGCATCCGACACGGTGCTTGAGTCGGGCGACCACCTGCTTGTAGTAACCAGCGAAAAAGATGCCGAGAATTTGGCGTTATTATTTGGCGAACAGGTGCACGATGTGGATTGGAACAAGAAAGATATTGACTGGAATTCGATTGACCGCGAACTTGTTTCGTCGCGCATCCTCATCACCAAGACAGAATGGAATGGCAAGAAATTGGGTTCGCTGAAGTTGCGAAGAAAATATGGCGTAAACACCACACGCATCTACCGAAGCGGTGTGCAACTGCTTGCGCGCCCGGGGCTGCGGCTGCAAATTGGCGACCGCCTGACTGTTGTGGGCGAAGCGCGGGCTGTTGAGCAGGTGGAAAAATTGCTTGGTAATGCTGTTCAAAACTTAAATGAACCAAATTTGATAGGTGTGTTTATTGGTATGAGCATCGGTTTGATACTGGGCGCAATACCAATCATGATACCTGGAATGTCGGTTCCAGTGAAGCTGGGACTTGCGGGTGGTCCTGTGATTGTGGGCATTTTAATTGGAACTTTTGGCCCGCGCTTACACATGGTTACTTACGTGACTCGCAGCGCTAACCTCATGTTGCGTTCGTTGGGCCTGTCGCTATATCTGGCGTGCCTGGGATTGGATGCCGGAGGGCAGTTCTTCGATGTGGTGATTCGTCCTGAAGGTGCATTGTGGGTGTTGATTGGATTCCTTTTCACCATTTTGCCAGTGTTCATTGTTGGCTTTATCGGGTTGAAGGTGTTGAAAATTGATTTTGCAACAATGTCGGGTGCGTTGTGTGGAAGCATGGCTAACCCGATGGCATTGAATTATAGCAACGAGTCGCTTGAGAGCGACGTGCCTTCAGCCGGCTATGCAACGGTGTATCCATTCAGTATGTTTGCTCGACTGATTATCGTGCAGGTGGTGATTCTGCTGTTTATGAGTTGATGTGCTTGGTGCAAGCACTGCGATAGAAATGTTATGCCATTCACCGCAATGCGAATGGCATACCGAAAAAAAGTAGATGAATCTCTTTTTGTTATTTAACCGAAATTGCGGAGCTTTTCCAAGAGCCGTTTGCGGTCTTTTACGATGATTTCGTTGATGCTGTATTCAACGAGACCTTCGTCTTTCATGTGTTCAAGAGCATTGATGAACGATGTTCGTTGCGAGCCGAGCATCGTGCTGAGGTCTTTTTGCCGAAACGAAATGCGGATGTCGGTGCAATCGGCATGAGTAAGCATTGCCACCATTTGAGCAATACGTTCGGCAATTGAGCCACGGGTTACCGACAGCATCGACGATGTGCTCAGCTGATTGTTGCGCGACAGCATATTCAGGATGTTGAAGAGAAACACCTTGTCGGTTTGCAGCATATTCACATAGTCGGACTTTGCCACTTGCAGTGTGCCGCACATGCCATTAGCCACAACACTAAACGGATAGGCGGTGGTTTTGCCAAACAGATATTCAGGCCCTATCACGTTAGGTGCCGAGATGGTTTCGATGATGTGAATCTTGCGGTTCTGGCAAGGATAGTCGATTTTTACTTGACCAGAAACAAGGAAGCACACCGAAGTGCATTTGTCGCCTGCCGCGATTATGCTGTTGCCGTCGTAGTATTTTTTGAAGTGAAACGGCACTTTCTCAACCAATTCTGAAAGTTTAATGCGACTTACTCCTTGGAAGAGAGGCAGAGCCATGAGTGTATCGAAAATGCTGTCCATCGTTAGTATCTGTTAAAAAAATGCAGTTCTGCTATAACTAATTATTGTATTGCAAAAATAAATAAAATGTTGAAAATTAACTTAATTATTTTGCTGATAAAACATTAGTTTTAGGAAATTTTTATAATCGGTAATGAAAATCCCGACGAAATACGGCGTTTTGTATATGTTGTAGCGGTATTCCGTCGGAAAAAATATGGACAATCGTCGTGCTGCGTATGCAAGCATTGATAATTGCGTATAGGCGGGTTTTATTTCAGGGCATCTATAAGTTGTTCGATGGAGAGCTCGCTTTGTTCGCCCGTAGCCATGTTTTTCAGTGTCACTGTGCCATTGGCAATTTCGCTTTCACCCACCATGGCAACGTATGGAATTTGTTTGGCGTCGGCATAGCCCATCTGCTTTTTCATCTTCGATGATTCGGGATAAAGCTCAGCTGGGATGCCGGCTTTGCGCAATTTCATCACGATGTTTAGTGCGGCCTTGCTTTCGGCGTCGCCAAAGTTGGTGAACATCACCTTTGTAGTGGCGCAAGTATCGGCAGGATAGAGGTTGAGGGTGTTCAGCACATCGAAAATGCGGTCGGCGCCGAAACTGATGCCTACGCCGGACACTCCGTCCATGCCAAATACGCCGGTGAGATTATCGTAACGTCCGCCGCCGGTTATGCTGCCCATAGCCACATCGTTTGCTTTTACTTCAAGGATTGTGCCGGTGTAATAATTCAATCCGCGAGCCAACGACACGTCGAGTTCAACAGTGGCGCGAGGCGACAGGTTGGCAACATTGTTGAAAACAAATCGCAATTCTTCTATGCCTTTCTTGCCGGTTGGGCTGTTGCCAAGCATAGCCTCGAGTGTTTTGAACTTTTCTTCGTTAGTGCCGGTGAGGTTAAGCAGCGGCTGCAGCATTTCAACGGCTTCTTCTGAGATGCCTTTTTCAATTAGCTCGGCATTGACGTTTTCTATGCCAATTTTGTCGATTTTATCAATTGCTACTGTGATGTCGATAATTTTGTCGGGTGCGCCAATCATTTCGGCGATGCCGCTAAGCACTTTGCGATTGTTCACCTTGATTGTGATGTTGATGCCAAAACGGCTGAACACTTCGTCGATGAGCGAAATAAGCTCAACTTCGTTGACGAGCGAGTCGGAACCTACCACATCGGCATCGCATTGATAGAACTCGCGGTAGCGGCCTTTTTGAGGACGGTCGGCACGCCAAACGGGTTGAATTTGATAACGCTTAAATGGGAATTGCAGCTCGTTGCGATGCTGAACTACATAGCGTGCAAATGGCACCGTAAGGTCGTAGCGAAGACCTTTTTCGCAAATCTTGGGTGTGAGGTGCTGACAATCGCGCTGGTTGAGCATATCGTCGGGCGCCGACTTTAGGAAGTCGCCGCTATTAAGAATCTTAAAAAGTAGTTTGTCGCCTTCTTCGCCATATTTCCCCATAAGGGTGCAAAGGTTTTCCACTGCGGGAGTTTCGATTTGTTGAAATCCGTAAAGCAGGAAAACGTCTTTTATGGTGTTGAAGATATAGTTGCGTTTCGCCATCTCAATCGGCGAAAAATCTCTGGTCCCCTTAGGGATTGACGGTTTTTGTGCCATATATTAGTTGAAAAATTTTTTGCAAAGTTACAAATTAATCTCTTTGTCTGCCAAGTAAAATCATCACATAATAAAATAAAGTGGCAAGCGAGCTGAGTGCGGCAACCACGTAGGTGTAGGCAGCCGATTTGAGTGCGTCTTTAGCATATTCGGTGCTTTCGCCGTAGGTTATGCCTGCGCGTTTTAGCCAACCGATTGCTCTCACGCTTGCGTTAATTTCAACCGGCAGGGTGACAACCGAGAATAGCGTGGTGGTTGCAAACAGTATAACGCCAAAGAGCAGCACTTGCGGAAACACTTGAATGAGCAGTATGCCGGCAAGAAGAATCCACTGCACCCATGAAGAAGCAAAGCTTACGATGGGCACAAGCGACGAGCGCAGCACGAGGGGAGTGTATTTGGTGGCGTGCTGAACGGCATGTCCGCACTCGTGGGCGGCAACGGCAGCTGCTGCTATGCTGTTGCTTGAATATACGCCTTGACTGAGGTTGACGGTTTTGTTGGCGGGGTTGTAGTGGTCGGAGAGTACACCGCCGGTGCATTGCACCTTCACGTCGTAGATTCCGTTGTCGCGAAGCATTTTCTCGGCTACATCTTTGCCTGTCATGCTTCGGCTAAGCGGCAGGCGTGAGTATTTCTTGAATTTGCGTTGGAAGTTGTTCTGTACGAAAAACGATACAGCCGCAACAAGTATGAAAATTAGGTATGCCATAATTTTTATGTCCTTGCTTTAGTGTGAGAAACTATGATTTTTTTTACGAATTGTTTGGCAATATTCGTGCCAAAGTTAAAGCTGCTTGGCAATTTGCGCCTATTCGTCGATGTAAGGCACCGATGGGTCGTCGGCGATACGGTCGATATACTCCAAGAAATAATAGTTTATCACAAATGGCTCGGCATAGAAATACATCGATTCGTAGCGACGTCGCAGGTCGAGGTATGGTTCGAGCAACTTCGACATGCAGGCATCGTTCACCACATCCACGGTTTTTGTCTTTGGACTGATGGTGAAGATGTAGGCGTTTTCGAGGTTGAAACCGTAGCTTGTGAGGAATTTGAGCGCTTCAACTGTGCCCATTCCGGTGTTGACATATTCGCTCAGCTGATAGAGGAAACTGTTGTCGATGTCGTTGGTGTATTGTGTATATATTATTTTGTCGTTAAAATAGAGTGGGGCATAGTGGCTCATGAATGGCAGCGCCACGCCGCTATAGTGCTTCTTCAGATAACTGGTGTTGACAAACCACACGCTGTCGTTCACGCTCACGGCAAGCGCCTCGTCGTTGATTATTCGTTTGGCTGTCTTGTCTTTGCCGTTTCGTGCCTTGATGTTGATGCAATAAGGACTGCTGATTTCAATGCCGATGTCTGTAAGAACGGTGTCGGGTTCATTGGCAAAAACTTTTTGCCACGATGTGTATACGGCGATGTAATCGTCGGCGTTTACTTCCGATGTTGCAACAAGCGAGGCAAACAGTATGCAAATTATGAGTGGTAATCGTTTCATAGTGCATTCGAGAATAAAAAAACATCACCCGAACGTAGTTTCGGGTGATGCAAAGATAACTAATTTTTTGCTGATTATTTGCGAATAATGTTATATATATCGGTTTCTGAGCGGTCGAAAGGACCGGTATGCTCAATTTTGAGGGTGCACATAGCAGCAGCATATTTGCCTGCTTCGACGTAACCGGCTCCTTTAGCTCGCGAATAGAGGTAGCCTGCAGCGTAAGTGTCGCCGCATCCGGTGGCGTCTTCAATTTTTGTGGGCTTGTAAGCCGGAATCTCGTAGAAATTGCCTTTGACAAATATCACGGAGCCGTAGCTGCCCAGTGTCATCAGCACCTCCTTGATGCCCCAATCGTCGAATTGCTTGGCGGCTTGGCGCAAATCGGTGTACCCGGTGAGCGATTCAATTTCATGCTCGTTCACTTTCAGTATGTCGATGTATTTGAATGCCTCAAGCTTGTTTTGCCACTGGCAAGGGTAGACCTTTTCGCCGTCGACGTATCGCAAAAAGCCCTGAGCATCAACCGACAGTGTGCCATGCCCTTTCAGCTGCTTCATCACCTCAATTGAGAAGTCGTCGGCAAGCAGGCTGCCAAGGTGAATGTAGCGTGCATACACATCCTTCAGGCTTTCAGCCGTGAACGGGTCGGCTTTGGCAAGCACTCGCTGCGTGCGGTTGTTCATATTGGCTTCGTAGCGATTTTCGAAGTAAACAGTGTTGCGGCTCGGAATCACATCCACGTCGATGCCCGCAGCGCGCAGGTCGTCAACGGCGCTCATCTCGCTTTGGGCAAGGCTGGTGATAAGCTTGTAGCTGATGGGTGGCAGTTTGCTAATGGCGTGCGAAACATAGTAAGATGTTCCGCCGTTCAGATATGCGGTTTTGTCGGGAGTGACTATCTTGTCGAGTGTGATGTGACCTATGCAGCAAATATCAATCATGCAATTATGTATTTGTTATTTAAAAGAATGTTACAGAATACCGCCTGCAAAATTACAAAATTTACCTCACGCTCACAACATCGTCGGCAGCCTATGAAGCACTTCAGAGTGGCTGGTAAGCCTTATCGTGTAAAAATGGCAAGATAAAACTGAAATGCAAAGCCTATCAGCCAATATCGCTATTGCTGAAATAAAGAATCGCTAAGCGGTTAGTGTGAAACGTATTTGCCAAGTGTGGTGCCGTCAGGCGGGTGCGCTTGGCATTGTTCTTTTTATTTCTGCCAGGAGGTGGGTATTACACAAAAAAGAAAAGGGATGGTTTTCCATCCCTTTCGTGACCCATACAGGATTCAAACCTGTAACCTTTTGATCCGTAGTCAAACACTCTATTCAGTTGAGCTAATGGGCCGTTTGTTTCTCGTTTGCGATTGCAAAGTTACTACCTTTTTTTGAATTGACAAATGTTTTTCGTGAAAAATTTTCTGAAATTATTCCCTGACTTTATGCTTCAGTAGTGTAATTGGCTGATGCATAATGCAATGTGACTGCGATTGGGATAGTGCAAAATTTTGTTAAAACAAAAATGCGCGGTCGTGCTTTCACGAAAATCGCTCACAGATGAAGTGATTGCACACTGTTTTAGCCAAATTTTTTGATGGAAAAAATTTCCTGTTAATCGGGGCGATAGTAGCGTTGCTGATACAATCGGGCAAGAAAATCCCAATTTTCTGCGGTTATATCGCCGTTTGTGTCGTAGGGCAAACGGATGTCGGGCGCAAGATTGTTTGCGAAGACATATTTTGTGAGGTCGATTGGGCATGAGCCACGACGGGTGAGCATCTCGTAGCCACGACGACTTGCCTCGGCAGGGTCGTAGCAGGGGTTTTGTTGGTGGCAGATGTATTGAGCCACGTCGTGAGCAATTAGAACGCCTTTGGATGGTGTGCCATAAATCACAAAGTTATCGAATTTTCGCAGATGAGGCAGATGGCCTTGCGGAGCTTCGCCCCAGCCCATATCGATGCTCAAGAAGCTCTCAAGTGCATCGTAGCTGTCGAAGAAAGCTATAGGTTCGCCATTGGAGGCAAGCATGAGTTGACGGTAGAACTTGTGAGGTTTTGCAGCGGCGGCATTGTTGTCTTGTAATTCAGGCATTTCTCCGTCGACAATCATCTTGAGCCATTCGCCCACGGTGAGAGCCAGAGGTCCGGTTGGGTTCGACAGCATCACTCGTTGATTGAGGTCGGCGAGTTGCGGCGATGCGTCTTTGGGGTTGTTGTGTTTGGCAATTATGGCTTGAGCTTCGGCAAAGGCTTCGGCAATTGCATCGCGCGAGGCATGATGCATCAGATAGTTTCTGAAGAACAGCCAATTTGACAGCTGCACGATGCTATCGATTTGCCCTATGTTGTCGAGCTCAACGTCCATTGCAATAGTATATTCGGTGGGCGTTGGGGCATCGAGGTATTCAGCATCGAGAATGGCAAAGAATCGGTCGGCGAGGTGTGCAATGTCGCTGTCGAAAGGCGACAAAAGCCCGTGCTCGCTGCTGTGGCATTCAGTCACATACCATATTATGAATTGAATGTCCTCTTTGTTGAGTTCGCTTTCGCAGTATTCGTCGGGCAGCGTGTAGAATGGCAAGGGTTTGCCGTAGAGTTGCTTGTGGATGGTGATGAATGAGCGCCAGATGCCGCAATCTGCCACGATGTCCTGATAGTAGCCGGTGGCGGCAAGCACGATGTCGCGCTTTGTTTCTGCCGATAGAGGCAGCTGCATGTTGGCTTGCTCGATGGCATCGTCGAGGCGCATTGCCATTTGCAGATAGAATTTGTCGCTGTCAGCCACTTTTGGATAGTTGGGCTGCATCTTCATATAGTCTTTTACAGTAATATTCATCGTCGTCGGTTTTTTGTGTATGGTGGAGTTGCATAATGCTATTTTAGTTTGCGAATCTCGGAGGCAAGTTCGCCAACCGAGTGGAGCATTTTGCCGTTAAGCGAGATGTGGGCAGCATCGGAGGCAACAATCTGCAACGAAGCATTGCCCTCGATGGCAACGCCGTTGCGAATAAGAGCATTGGATATGCAGTGATGCAGTTGGGCATCGTTGCAATGCAGGCTTGCAGTGGCGGAGTGAGGCAGCACCGTTTCGAAGTCGGATGTCAGTCGGTTGAATCGCAGGGCTTGCGAATCGAAAAGCCGGTCGATGGAGCCGTTCAAAATCAGGTCCTCGGTGTTGCCTTCGGTGAGTTGCTTGTCGGAAGAAATTGCCCAAACGTAGTCAGCAAGCAGCAGCGACTGCGAGATGTCGTGGCTCGAAAGCAGAATTGCCTTGTTGGCGTTGTGAGCCAGGTCGTGGAGCAAGCGCATGGTTTCGAAACGGCTTGCAACGTCGAGGAAAGCCGTGGGTTCGTCGAGAATGATTATCGGCGTTTTTTGAGCAAGCGCTTTGGCAATCATAGCCTTTTGCCTCTCGCCGTCGGATAGTTGCGACACATAGCAGTTCGATTTGTGCGCAATTCCGGCATCGGCTAATGCCTGCTCCACAATGTCCTTGTCGTGAGTGCTCAATCGCCCCAAGAAGCCTGTGTAAGGCTGCCGACCAAGTGCAACCATCTCGTTAACGGTGAGCGCACCTGCCATCACGCGGTCGGTGTTTACAATGCCAATCAGCCTGGAGCGTTCGCGCTGAGTGAGCTTGAAGATGTCAACTCCGGCAATTTCCACTGAGCCGTGTAGTGGAGTCTGCACGGCAGTGATTGTGCGCAGCAAGGTGGATTTGCCTGCGCCGTTGGCGCCGAGCAGAGCCACAAGCGAACCGCGGTGCAAGTTGAGGTTGAGGTTCTCAAGAATCACCGTTTCATGGCTTTTTTGAGTGTAACCTATCGACAGATTGTTTGTGCTTAGATAACTCATTAGTTGAAATACTGAATTTTTCGGCGATTGATGATGATATAAATTATTATTGGTACGCCAATGATGGGTGTTATGGCGTTGATAGGAATTACTCCGTAGCTTTTGGGCAGCACGCTGATGAGGGTGCAGAGCAATGCAACTGCTGCGCCAGAGAGTATTGTGGCAGGGATGAGCCGATTGTGGTTGCTGGTGTTGAGCACCAGACGTGCAATGTGAGGCACCACGAGCCCAATAAACCCAATGGGGCCGCAGAATGCAGTGACGATGGCAGTGAGCAGCCCTGTGATTATCAAAAGGGCATTGCGCACCCGTCGAGTGTTAACACCAAGGTTTTCGGCGTAGCGTGTTCCGAGCAACAGCGCGTTGAGAGGTTTTACAAGAAGTGCCGAACCTGCCAAAGCGGTAATTATGGAAATGGCAAAGAATGGCAGTTGATTGACGGATACGCCCGAGAAATTGCCCAGCCCCCATATCACATAGCTGTGAACGCCTTCTTCGGTGGCGAAGAAATTTAGCATGCTCACTGCGCTCGATGCCAAGTAGCTCACAAGAATGCCAATGATGAGCAGCATGGTTGCGCTGTGAACCAGCGTAGAGAAGAACAGCAACGCCAGCAACACTATGCCAGCCCCAACAAAAGCCCCAAGTATGGTGGCAAAGTAGAAGCCTGCATGTTGGCTTATGATTGATCCTAAAGTGCCGCCGGTGGCAAGCATCACCACAGCAACGCCAAAACTGGCGCCGGTGGATATGCCAAGAATCGACGGTCCCGCGAGCGGGTTGTTGAATGCCGTTTGTAATAGAAGTCCCGACACCGACAAGGCTGCACCGCTGAGCAGTGCCGTGGCAATCATGGGCAGACGCGACTGAAGGATGATTGATTCCCACGCCTGATTTTCGCAACCTTTACCAGCGATGATGCGCAATATTTCGGCAGGCGGGATGTCGACCGAGCCAATAAGCAAATTGGCTATTGTAAGCAACAGCACAACTGCCAAAATCAACATTAATGTAACAGAAAAGGGGATGCGATGTGTTTTTAAGCTCATTGTTTTTTCAGACGTGTGAAATATTTGTGGTTATTGCTGTCGTGAAATAATTCGGGGTGGAAGATGACTGCATATTCCTTCAGAAGCCGTTCGGGATGAAACGGAAATTCCTCGAATAGAGTGGTTGCTTGCGGGTCGCACACCCACACATTGGCATTGGCAACGGCACGGAACTTTGCGTTCAGCGGATTGGCATTCTGCAAATCGGCGTAGGAACTCACCGTGCTGCTTCGTATGAGCCACACGTCGGCATCGCTTGCTTTGTCGAGCACCTGAGCAATGTCGAGCTGCAGCGAACCGGAGTCGTTGTTGTTCGACCAAGGATAAACAGCACCGGCATCAGCCAAGATTTTTGCCATGTAACTTTTGCCTCCGGGAACAAACCAAACGCCGCTTGTGAGCATCTCGGTGATTACCTTGGGCCTTGAGGTGGCATTTTTTACAGAGTCCTTAATGGCAAGATATTCTTTTTTAGAGCTGGCGAATATGCTGTCGGCTTTGGTTTCTTCGCCAAACAGAATGCCAAACAGCTTTATCCATTCGGCTCTGCCAAGAGGCGACTCCTCCATATAGTCGGCGCACTCCAAGATGGGGATGCCTATGTTGGTAAGTGCTCCGTAGCCGCTGTTGTGAAATGGTGACAGCACAATGACCTCAGGCTTAAGAGCAATGATTTTTTCAAGGCTTGGAGCCATCGAAGAGCCTACGTTTAAAACTATACCGTTTTTTAAGCCTCGGGTTATTTCGGGAATTTTGTAATACTCGGCATCGCAAATGCCACGTACAGCCGACACTCTGCCTAAATCTTTGATTGCCTGTGCGTGTACCGACGAATATACTAAAGCATTGGTCACCGGTGTGCGTATTACGGTGCCTTTGGGCATAGGCTCAGGCATTGGTTTGCCCTTGGGCACAAGAACGTAGGAGTGGAGCGTTTTCCCGGTATTCCAAGGGTCGCTGATTGTTACAATAGAGTAGTTGTCGTAAGAAGAAATGTCAATCAGATGAGCCTCGGCAAACGAACCGCTTGAGGCAGCTGTTGCAGATTGCTGCTTCGGGTTGCTGCAGCTGCACATTAGCAGCGCCGAGCATATTATGCAAAGAAGATGTTTAGTGTTAATTGCCATAGAAGATGTTATTTTCGAGTGCAAAAATACTCTTTTTGCGTGGATTGCTGTGATGTGTTGCTGTAAAAAAGATTTAAAAAACTCCTTAATATAATATATATCGAGAAAAAGTGGCAGACTATTATGATTTGTCAGCAATAAGAGAAAATTTTTTTATGGTTGTTAAACCATTCACCATTATTTTTGTCTAAAAAAGTGTAAAACGAAATTTAAACTATTTTGGCATAAGTTTTGTTGTAGTTATAGTTGAGAATATCGTTTGCGAAATAGACATATTTGAAAACAACTTAATATTAATTAAAAATAAGAAGAATCAATGAAAAAGATTTTATTATTGGCTGCCCTGTTTTTGGGTTTTGGTGCAGCAAATGCACAAGTAACTGTTGAAGGCAGCAAGTTCTCTGACAATTGGTCGCTCACATTGAAGGGTGGTGTTGTATCTCCATTCCAGGGCTACAGCGTTATTCCTCACTCTCGTGGCGTGTTTGGCGTTGAATTGAAGAAGCAAATCACTCCAATCTTCGGTTTGGCATTGGATTATTCAGCAACAGTTAACACTTCGAGCTGGAACGTAAGAAAAGGTGGCGTAAAGAGCAGCAACGTGTTTGATGCTTCTAATTTGGTATTGGAAGGTGTTACAAACCTCAATAACTTGTTTGCAGGCTACAAAGGTTCACCTCGTTTGTTTGAAATCGAAACTGTGTTGGGTGCTGGTTGGGCACACTACTACTTCCCAGTTCACCAAGGTCAAGACGAAAATGCTCTCACAGCAAAGGCTGGTCTTAACCTGAACTTCAATCTTGGTGAAGCAAAGGCATGGACAATCGGTGTAAAGCCTGCTGTTGTTTGGAATCTTTCTGAACCATCAAAGCAAAGCAGCAACTCGTTCAATGCAAACCTTGCAAACCTCGAACTCACAGTTGGTGTAACTTATCACTTCAAGAACTCGAACGGTACTCACTCGTTCAAGATTGCTGACCTCAGCAACCAAGGTGAAATCGACGCTCTCAACGCTCGCATCAACGCTCTCCGCGGCGAATTGGCCGACACAAAGCGTGCTTTGGATGAATGCAACAACCGTCCTGCTCAAGTTAAGGAAGTAGTTAAGGAAGTAGAAGTTGTTAAGGAAGTAGCTAAGAAGAGCGAAGTTCCTGAAACAATCATCACCTTCGACCAAGGTAAGTCGGTTATCTCGAAGGCACAATATCCAAACGTGCAACGTGTTGCTACTTACTTGAAGAGCCACAAGGATGCTAAGGTAACTATCCTTGGTTATGCATCGCCAGAAGGCAGCAAGGAAATCAACGAAAAGTTGTCGAAGGCTCGTGCAAATGCTGTTAAGGATATGCTCATCAACACTTACAAGATTTCGGCTGACCGCATCAGCGCTGATGGTCAAGGTGTTGGCGACGTATTCGAAGAACCAGACTGGAACCGCGTTTCAATCTGCACAATCGAAAAGTAATGACGCGTTTGGTAATTCAACGTTAAATTAAGTTAGACAATAGATTATCCCGGCTCATCGGTTGCGATGGGTCGGGATTGCTTTTATGCTTATTGAAAGGTTTATTTATTTGCTTTGCTTGTATCGCTTGTAAGCATTAGCCATTCTGGCAGCATATCGCTTTGCATATCTACCGTTGTAGAGACGAGCAAAACCATACCAATTTTTGTTTTTTAGATGCTTGAGCATGCCGTTGTTCGTCACGAAGTGGGCAAAAAGTTCGAGTTGCATCAATTCAGAGTCACACATTTTGTTGGCAAACTCCTGCGGCGAGGCGCATCCGCACTTCTTCCAATTGAAACCGCCTATCTGAAACATTCCCCAATAACACGACAAAATGGCAGAAACCGAATCGATTTCCATTGCGGCATTCAGGCGCGCATGTTGGGCCTTGCCGTATGAGCCATATTTCTTTCGGTTGAGTGCTTTGAATGCTTCCGACGAACGTCGCACAGCGCTGCTTACTGTCACGCCTCGTTTGCGCAGGTTGTTGCTGAACATGTTTTTTGAAAAATTCAGCGTGGGCATCCCCGGAGCTATGAATCCTTGATGGCTTTTCCCGGCTTCGATGTCGCTTACGGCTTTAATAACGGCAATTTCAACGCCCAGTTCGTCGGCAATGCGCTTGTAGTCGTATTCGCTTAATGCCGTGTAGCGGGTGTCCTCCGTTACGGTTTCATAAGTGCAGTTGGAGTCGTTGGCAAGAATGCATGGTCCGCTGCATGCAATGGCTAATAGTGATGCTGTTTGGTAGATGTTCATAAGGTATAGTATGCAGGTATGAGCTATTGATAATCACTTATCAAAATAGAAAAGGCAAGGCTAATAGTGCGTATCCCGATTAGCCTTGCCAGAATTGTGATGACTAAGAAGGCCTGAATAGCAGGTTACTTCTTAGCAATAGTTTCAAGAATTGAAGTGAGGTAAGTCCAGAACTTAGCCACAGCCGGAATGTGCATCTTCTCCTTAGGAGAGTGAACGCCGCGTAGAGTAGGACCGAACGAAATCATGTCGAGGTTAGGATAGTTAATCAGGAACAAACCGGTCTCGAGTCCTGCGTGGAGTGCTGAAGTTTTGGGTGTCTCGCCAAACAAGCGCTTGTAAACGTCGATTGCAACATTGAGGATAGGCGATTCCATGTTAGGAGCCCAACCTGGATATGGGTCGCTGTGAGTGATTGAAGCGCCTGCAAGAGTGAAGTGTGCTTCAACAATTTCTGCCATTTCGTCTTTGCGGCTTTCCACCGAGCTGCGTTGCAGGGTGTCGACATAGATTTTGTTGCCATCCATGTTGATTGTAGCAAGGTTGGTGGATGTTTCAACCAGACCTTCAATTTCCTTGCTCATGTGGTAAACACCGTGAGGAGCTGTGTAAACCGAAGCCACGAGGCGTTTGGTAGTGCAGTCGTCGATTACTGTAGCCGGAGCGTCGACAATCGAGCTGAGAATCTTCATGTCCTTTTCGGTGTGCTTATACTCATTCTTGATGGTGGCAGTGAAAGCTTCGAGTTCGGCGATTGTAGCGTCGACATCTTCAGGCTTAACACCGATGATTGCTTCTGCCTTCACAGGAATTGCGTTGTGCTTGTCGCCTGTCTTGATGTAAGCCAGTTTCACTTCACGCTTTGCCATTGTGTTCCAAATGAAGCGCATAATGAGTTTGTTCACGCAAGCACGCTCGGCATCGATGTCGGTGCCCGAGTGACCGCCTTGGAAGTCCTTGAAAAGGATGTCGATATATTTCAGGTTGGCAGGAGCAGGGGTTGGGGTGAATTCAAAAGTGGCTTTTGTGCCAACACCACCGGCGCAGCCCATGCAGATTTCGCCATCTTCTTCGCTGTCGAGATTGAGCAGAATGTCGCCTTCAATCATGCCTTCACCAAGGTTGTTGGCTCCACCCATGCTGGTTTCTTCGTCGACGGTGAACAGTGCTTGAACAGGACCTGTAACCAAATCTTTATCAATCATTACAGCCAAACCGGCTGCAACGCCAATGCCGTTGTCGGCGCCAAGGGTGGTGCCTTCGGCGCGAACCCATTCGCCGTCGATGACAGTTTTGATTGGGTCGTTGTCGAAATCGTGTTCAACTCCATCGTTTGCCACGCATACCATGTCCATGTGTCCTTGAAGTATTACACGTGGAGCGTTTTCGTAGCCCTTTGTTGCCGGACGGAACATTGCCACATTGCCGATAGCGTCGGTTTTGTATTCAATTCCGTGTTCTTTGGCAAAATTCACCAGATATTCACGAATTTTCTCTTCTTTCTTTGAAGGGCGAGGCACTTTTGTAATTTGGTCGAAGATGTTCCAAACGAGTGCCGGATTTAAGTCTTTAATTGTCATTTTTGTTAGAATTATTGTTCATTGCCACTAAGTTACAAAAAATATGTGAATCACATATATTTATTAATGCAAAAATAGGCAAAGCATTATGGTGTAGCTTTGCCTAAGTTGCTATAAAGAGGTTATATTAGCGTTTCAGTTTCGACACTTCTTCGATGATGGCAACTGTGAGGTCCCAGAACTTTGCCACTGCCGGGATGTGCATTTTCTCACTTGGCGAGTGCACTCCCCTCAGGGTTGGACCGTAGGAAATCATGTCGAGATGCGGATAGTTGGTGAGGAACAAGCCACATTCCAGACCAGCGTGTATTGCAGTTGCTTTAGGACGTGTGCCAAAGAGGCGTTTATGGGTTTCCATTGCAATGTTTAGGATGGGTGATTCCATGTTAGGAGCCCAGCCGGGATATGCCGATGAGTGTGTGACAGTGGCACCTGCAAGGGCGAACACTGTTTCAACTTGGGCGGCAGCGTCGAATTTGCGGCTTTCCACCGAGCTGCGTTGTGATGTAACCACGAGGATGGTGTTGTCGGGCTGCATCTTTGCCGATGCAAGGTTGGTGGATGTTTCAACCAGACCTTCGATGTCCTTGCTCATCGACAGCACCCCGTGAGGAGCGCAATACATTGCGTTGACAAAACGCTTTGCAGTTTCATTGTCGATGACGGTTTCAGGCTTGTCAACTGATTCGATAGCTACATATACGTTAGGTTCGGTGCGCTTGTATTCGTTTTTGATGTTTGCATCGAAGATGTTCACCATCACGCTCAAATCTTCTTTCTTGCAAGGGCAGATGCCGATAACTGCTTCGGCATCGCGGGCAATGGCATTGCGAAGGTTGCCGCCGTTGAACGAGGCAAGTGCATAGTCGTTCTTTGCACCTATATTATATAGCAAACGAGCCAAAATTTTGTTCGCACAGCCGCGTTCGGCATTGATGTCGGAGCCAGAGTGTCCGCCATTCAGCCCGCTCACTTTAATTTTGAAGTAAACATAGTCGGGCGCAGGAGTTGGGGTGTAGGTGAAAGTGGCAGTTGTGCCAATGCCACCGCAGCAGCCAATGCAAATTTCGCCATCTTCTTCGCTGTCGAGGTTAAGCAGGATGTCGCCTTCAATCATGCCATCGCCAAGAGCGTTTGCACCGGTTAGGCCGGTTTCCTCGTCGACGGTGAACAATGCCTGAACAGGACCGGAAATGATTGAGGGGTCGATGAGTGTAGCAAGTCCGGCAGCCATGCCGATGCCGTTGTCGGCGCCAAGAGTGGTGCCGTCGGCGTGTACCCACTCGCCGTCGATAATGGTCTTGATGGGGTCGTTCTCAAAGTCGTGTTCAACATCGGGGTTCTTTTCGCACACCATATCCATGTGTCCTTGCAGCACCAATCGCGGAGCGTCTTCGCATCCAGCCGAGGCGGGGCGGAAGATGGCTACGTTGCCGGCTTCGTCGGTTTTGTATTTCAGATTGTGCTTTTTTGCAAAATCAATCAGGTATTCTCTAATCTTACCTTCTTTCTTTGAAGGACGTGGAACTTTGGTGATTTCATCAAAGATACCCCAAACTAATGATGGCTTTAAATCTTTAATTGTCATAACGTGTATAGGTTTAAATTAAATGTTACATATTCTTTTGCGCCTTGAAAATTTGTTAAAAAAGCGTCATTTCGTTCACTAAGTTACAAAATTAATTTGAGTAAAGTTGAAAAAAAACAATTACGTTTCATATATTTGCATAAAATTTTGAAAACGTAATGAAATTGCTTGTTCTTTGCATTGCCTTGTTGGGCATTTCGGTGCTGTTATTAGGCATACGAGTCTTTTTTGTGAAAGGAGGAAAATTTCCCAACACGCACATCCACGGCAATAAGGCGATGCAGGATAAGGGAATTTCGTGCGTAACGTCGGAATATAAGAAAAATAAATAATAACGAAATAGAGTAACATGAAACTATCTAAGATTACAAAGTATGCATTGTGTGCAGCATTAGTAGTGATGTTTGCATCGTGTGCACAAAATGAGAAAACCGAAACTAATGCTAAACCGGCTACATCAGAGAAGGCTGAAGCAAGCGACTTGATGAATATTCGTTATATCGACGAAGATTCGTTGCTGTCGAAATACAATTTGGCAAAGGATTTGAGCGAATCGAACCTGAAACTGTCGAACCAGTATGACGCTGCTCAGCAACAACGTGCCACCGAGATAAACAAGTTTGCGAGCGAAGTGCAGCGCAAATACAAGAATAACGGTTATCTCACTGAAGAAAGTTTCAATGTTGACCAACAGAAATTGAACAAGATGCAAGCTGATGCCCAAAACTATCTTGGCCGTTTGCAACGCGACATTGAGAACCAGGTTGTTCAAAACAATATCCAGCTCAACGACTCGGTGAACAATTTCTTGAAGGTGTATGCTAAGCAAAAGGGCTTTGACATGATTCTTCGCAAGTCGGCAGCATTCTACATCAACGACAAGTTTGATGTAACTGCTGAAGTTGTTGAGGCTTTGAATAAACGCTACACTAAGGTTGAAAAAAGCAAATAAATAGAACTATAAAATATAATAGTTTAGTTTCGATATCTGTTGTTTTTCATAAGCTCATTTCAGTGGCAATGAGAATGACAGATATCGTTTTTTTATAACAAACACCGTAAGTTTAACTAAAAAATTAATTTGCTTTATGAAGAAATTAGCAATTGTGATGTTTGTGCTATGTGCCATGTGTGGTGCTGCGCAAGCCCAGATTCATTTCGGCGCAAAAGCCGGTTTGAACATGAGTAACTTTGTTGGAAACAATAGCCCGCACGATATGGCTGTTAATTATCATGTCGGTGGTTTTGTAGAGTTGGGCTTGTTTGGTCCGCTGTCGATTGCTCCGGAAGTGATTTTTTCGACACAAGGTGGCAAACAAAGCGTAGGCGACTATCAAGTTGGTGATATTGTGAACCCTAAAGCTACTGTTAAATGGCAAACCAATTATGTTAATATCCCCATCATGTTGAAGGCGAATTTGCTCGGCAAATTGTCGCTTGATTTCGGTCCTCAATTTGGTTTTAATGTTACATCAAAGACAAAAGTTGATGTGCCTAATTTTGAGGAATCGGACTTTGATAATGGCGATAACACAAAAAAGTTTGACTTTGCTCTTGGCATTGGTGCAACATACAACATCAATCGTTTCTTATTTGTTCAAGGACGTTACACCATGAGTGTAACCAAGGCATATAAGAGCAATGTACTGGGAGTGGAGTTGCCGGTTGATGCCCGCAATGGCGTGATTCAGTTGTCGGTTGGTTTGAAGCTTTAAAATAGTCATTCACAACCGTCTTTTTTTGACAAAATATTTATTGATTGGCGACCTCCATTTGGTGAGGTTGCCATTTTTTTTGTGACAAATTTGTAAGAGAGAATATTAATGAGTAACTTCACACAAATTATTTATTTGTGAAAAATGATGGATATGCGTCATACAAAAAAAATCACCTTAAGCGGAGTGAAAAGGGTGGACACAAAATATACTCAATTCATTGCCAAAGAGGAAATGGGGCTGCTCGACTTTGTGATGAAGAAGTTGTCGGGCATAAGCCGCACAAAAGCTAAATCGATTTTGACAAATGGTGGCGTGCTTGTTGAGCATAAAGTTGAGACACATTTCGATTTTCAGGTGAAGCCGGATATGATTGTTGAAATAAGCAAGCATCCTGGTGGACAAAGCCGAAGTTTCGATTATACGCCATATTTCGATATCGTCTATGAAGACGACGACTTGATAGTGGTGGACAAAGCCGACGAAGTGTTGTCGGTGGGTGTTGGGCATAATAGCCTGAACATGAAGGATTTGCTTGATATGTACTTTGTTGACACACGGCAGCGTTGCAATGCACATGTGGTGCATAGGCTGGATGCACGCACCACGGGGCTGATGATGTATGCCAAGAGCGTGGAGGTGCAACAACTGCTCACGGCTGATTGGCGCAAAACTATAATTGACCGTCGCTATGTGGCTGTTGTTGAGGGTGAAATGGAGCAGGACGAAGGACACATAAAGAGTTGGCTCAAGGACACTGAAAGCATGAAAATTTTCAGCAGCCGAACTAATAACGGTGGGAAATGGTCGTGGACCGATTGGCGTTTGCTTCAGAAAAAAGATGGCTTGTCGCTGATTGAACTGCATCTTCACACCGGACGAAAAAATCAAATCAGGGTTCATATGTCGGTTATCCACCATCCGATTGTTGGCGACTTTAAGTATGGCGCACAGATGAACGGAGCCATTCGCATGTGTTTGCATGCTTTCAGGTTGGCGTTCTATCATCCGCGCACTCACGAGGAGATGCGATTCGAGACGCCGTTCCCGAGTTATTTCCTGGGCTTTTTTAAGTGACAACAATAAAAGAACTAATGTATATGAAAAAGGTGATGCTATTGATTGCTGCTGTCATTCTGAGTGCTGCATGTTGTTCGGCGAGAGATGCTCAGCCAGCTAATGCCGAAACGGAGGTGAATATAACCAAATTTGGAGCAAAAGGCGATGGAAAGAAGGTTGCCACTAAGGCAATTAACAAAGCCATAGAGAAAGCAGAAAACGGTGCTAAAGTGGTGATTCCGGCGGGAAAGTATCTCACTGGAACAATAGTGCTGAAAAGCAATATCACTTTGGAGATTGAAGAAGGCGCTGAACTGATAGGCGTTGACGACATTGATGCTTACAGCAGCTATAAGCCTACGCGCGACATGTCGCGATACGACACAGGAGAGGGCACGCGAAACAGCAATATGGCATCGGATGAGCGTTGGACCAAGGCGCTGATTCTTGGCGTGGGGCTCCAAAATGTTCGCATCACAGGCAAGGGCTTGATTAATGGCAGCCATGTGAGCGATTCGCTTGGCGAGGAGAATATGCGTGGTCCGCATACAATATTGTTGGCAGAATGTAGCAATGTTGTGGTGGATGGCGTGAACATCACTTGCGCATCGAATTATGCGGTGTTGGGATATGAATTGAAGCATTGCTGCTTCACATCGATGAATATCACTCAAGGATGGGACGGAATACACATCAGAGGGTGTGAGGATGTTGCCATAAAGAATTGCGACATCAGCACCGGCGACGATGCCATTGCCGGCGGTTATTGGAAAGGTATGCTAATCGACGGGTGCAAGCTAAACTCGTCGTGCAACGGAATACGCATGATTGAGCCAAGCGTTAACTTGGAGATTGGCAATTGCAGCATTAGTGGTTCGGGGCGCTATCCTCATCGGACAAGTGGCGATGCCAAACGCACCAGTTCGATTTACGGCATCGTGCTTGAACCGGGTGCTTGGGGCGATGCTCCTGGTCATACCGAGAATGTATATATCCACGATGTGAAAATAGATAATTTGTTGAGCCCGATTGTTTATAGCATGGGTGAGAACAACACTTGCTCGGGTTTGACCATTGAGAATGTCGTGGCAACGCACATTACATATAATACAACGCCGCTCAACAGGCAGGATTGTGTGCGCATGTGGGACAATATCTCCATCAAAAACATGGTTGTGCGCAAAGGCGAGTAGAAGTGTTGCCGATTGAAAACCGATGAATAATGCAGGCAAGCCGTGTGTTACATTCGTTGACACACGGCTTGCCTTTCAAATATATTTTTCTTTAAATGAGCCCCATAAATAGCTTGGCATTAATTGTTTGATAGCTCAAGGCGGAATGGCGCAATTGGAAGACCATAATTGTTGAATACGTTGCCGACGGTGACGTCGTCGAAACAATAATAAACAGTCACTGGTAATTTTGTCTTTTTCAGGTCGATGACCAATTTGTTGCCAACGATGCGCACCTTAGGATTTACGTCTTTGCCTTGTGCATCGGTTATGCGTAATCCAACAATCTCTTTGTCGGAGCATACAAGTTTGTCGCCGGCATGGCTGAATGTGAGCGAAAGTTTTCCGTTTTGCAGCGAATGCGAGTCGAGGAACGAAGTTTCATATCCGTCGTCTAATTTGTGATAGATACGGCCTAATGCCATATTTGCAAGGCGAATGCCCACTTCTTGTTTCTTTGCAGGGTGTATGTTGGTGACGTCGCCAACGTCGTTAGTTACCACAAGAGCGGTGTTGGGCACGATTTCGCAAGCTTTTTGCTGCGCTTCACGCACGTATGTGGCATTGTTTTTGGCGTCGTTATAGTTGTACGGAGCTATTTGCACCATATAGAACGGGAAATCGATATTGAATGCATCTCGCCAACTTTCGATAAGTTGTTTCATTAGCAAATGGTAGACCGATGCATTTGTGCGGTTCGATTCGCCTTGATACCATATAGCACCGGCAATGGCATATGGCACGAGTGGGTTTATCATGCTGTTGTAGAGACGACCGGGTTCAATGGGCCACCATGGCGCTTTTTCCGACATCAGTTTGCCTTGCAGTTGCTGGTTGGTTTGAATATCTTCTTCAGGAATCCATACTTCGGCAGGTGTTCCACCCCATGCCGACACTATCAGCCCGATAGGCACGTCGAGTTGTTGATGAAGCCTGCGGCCAAAGAAGTATGCTAAAGCACTTCGTTGAGCCATAACTTTTGGCGAGCATGCTTCCCAACGGGCTTCACAATCGTCTTGTCTGGTTAGACTGCCGCGCTTTTTTAGGCTGAAATAGCGTATATTCGGATAGTTGGCGTTGGCAATTTCTTGGTCTTTGTTTGTAATGCCGTTGTTCGGAGTCCATTCCATGTTGCTTTGTCCGCTGCATAGCCACACTTCGCCCAACATCACGTCGCTTAGTGTGATGCGGTCGGAGGCATTGCTCGTCGAGAACACTTGCAGCGTGTAAGGTCCGCCGTGGTTTGTTGTGCGTATTTTTGCTTTCCATCTGCCGCAATCGTCAACAGCAGCGGTCACTGTGTCGGTTAAATTCCAGCTTCCCACGATTTTTACATGTGTGCCAGCTTGTGCATATCCCCATATTGGTGCTTCGCATTGTTGCTGCAGCACCATGCCATCGGCAAACAGCGACGGCATTGAAACGGGAGTGTGAGTTTGAGCAAATATTGTGCAAGATGACAAAGTCAGTGCAATTGAAAGAATGATTCGTCGTTTCATTTTATATGTTATTATTGAGGTGTTAATTTGCAAATTTAATGCACACTGGCCGTGGCACGATAATGTCGTTGTGAGTGTCGGTGAGCAAGCCGGTGGCTGCATCGCGTTTGAGCACTTGAATCACGTTGCCGTCGCGGCAGGCTACAAGCATGAATTTGCCGTTTGGTGTGATGTTGAAGTTGCGCGGATGCGACTGCGTGTTGCAGTAGCCCACTTTCTTCAGCGAGCCGTCGCCTGAGATTTCGAAAACTGATATTCCGTCGTTTTTCAAACGATGCGATGCGTAAAGAAAGCGGCCGTCGGGACTTATGATGATGTCGGCGCTGCCACGGGCATCGGTTTCATCGGCAACAATGTCCTGATACTCGGTGATTTCAGTTAGTGAGCCGTAGTGATATGCGACAATGTGACCTGACAATTCGTTGAGCAGATATAGATTCTTGCCGTCGGGCGAAAAAACGCTGTGGCGAGGTCCGTATGCCGGCTTTGTGGCAACGCTGGCAGTGGTTGCGGGCTGCGTGTTTAGGTCCACCACATGCATGCAGTCAGCTCCGAGGTCGTTTACAAGCAGGTTGTTGTCGGGCGTAAGGATTGAGAAATGAATGTGATGACCTTTTTGGCGGATGGTGTCGGGACCAATGGGAGAGTCGAACGAAATGTTGTTTTGAAGTTCAGATAATGCTCCGTCGGGGTTAATGCCGTAAATCGAAAGGGTTCCACCCGAATAATTGGCAACGCTCAGCCGATTGCCGGGGATAAAGCGTATGTGGCACGGGTCGGCGTCGGCTGGCAGACTGTTGATTAGAGTGAGTTTGCCTTGTTTAGCATTAAAGTCAAAAGCATTCACTTTGCTTTCGTTTCCTTTTTCGGTCACGCAATAAACGTGACGGTTGTCGTCGGAAATAACAAGGTATGATGGATTCTCAACTTCCACGGAGTCTAATGCCGATGTAACGCCGGTTTCTTGGTCGAAAGCAAAAGAGTAAATGCCTCGGCTGGTGTCGTAGGTGTAGGTGCCTACAAGCATTGTGAGTTTGTCGTTTTGTGTACACGACGATAGTAGAGCCATAGCAAGCAGTGTAGTTAGGAATTTTTTATGTTTCATTTCTATGAGTTTTTTATTAAAAAAGGGCAATTCGCATTGTTGATGATGTGTATTGCCCTTCATGATGATTTGGATTAGTCTTCGAATTTTGAGAAATCCTCTTTTCCTACGCCGCAGATTGGGCAAACCCAGTCGTCTGGCAGGTCTTCGAATGCTGTGCCTGGAGCGATGCCGTTATCAGGGTCACCAACTTCGGGGTCGTAAACATATCCACAAGGGTCGCAAATGTATTTGTCCATAATGGGTATTAATTTAGTATTAAACAATAGTTGTTAGCTGTATGTAAAATTACAAAATTTTTCGAGATATTGTTCTTGTAGGAGTAAAAAAAATGGGCGAGTATTCAATAATGTTTACTCGCCCTGATAGCAAAAATGCAAATTTGCTTATTCTTGTATGTTTTGACGTCGCAGCGACTTGCGTTTGACAAGATAAATAGCGCCAACACTAAGAGCCGCAATAGCACCAATAATGTTTGAAATCGTGGTTGACAAGCCGAATCCTTCGCGTGCAACAAGGATGTAGGTGATGCATACCCAAGTCATCCAAATGGCGGGAATGAGTGCAATGAGGTCGTTCTTTTTGTGTCGAGCAAGCCATACCGCAATTGCAAGGAAGGTGAAAATTGAGAGGTTTTGATTAATCCAGAACAAATAACGCCAAAGGATGTCGAACTTGACGAACATCAGCACAAGGCTAACTGCAAATATTGGCAGGCACACCATTATGCGGCGGCTTATCTTTTCTTGTTTGATGTGCATAAAATCGGCAGTTATGAGGCGAGCGCTGCGGAATGCAGTGTCGCCGGTTGTGATAGGGGCAGCAACCACACCAAGAATCACGAGCACAGCGCCCACAACGCCAAGCCACGACGAGCATACGGCGTTAACCACAATAGCAGGGTTGGCTCCGGTGTTGCCTCCGTTTGTCATTAAAGCCCATAAACGCCCGTATGGGGTAGTGGTGTCGATATTAAAGTCGGGGGCAAGTGTGATTTTGCTCATGTCGATTGCGTCGGCAAACTTTATTACGGCGGCAGCCCACACCAGAGCGATGATGCCTTCGGTAATCATCGCGCCGTAAAACACCGGGCGTCCATGGCGTTCGTTGTTAAGGCATCGAGCCATCATCGGGCTTTGTGTGGCATGGAATCCGCTGACAGCACCGCATGATATGGTGATGCACAGCCCTGGCAACAATGGCAATGAGTGAACCGGTGAGTGGTCGGTGAATGCCTCGGTGATTTCAGGCATTGCACCCGGTTCGGTGAAGATGCCCCAGAATAAGGCTGCTGCCATAATCAGCAGTGCAAGTCCGAAAATCGGATAGATGCGACCGATGAGCTTGTTGATTGGCAACAGTGTTGCTCCGAAATAGTAGGCAAGGATGATGAACAGCCACACCATTTGGCTGCTGAACACCTGATTGTCGTGGCACAGGTTGGCTAACAGTCCGGCAGGGGCAGTGGTGAATGCTGCTCCAACCAAAATCATAAGCACGATTGCCAGCACGCGCATTGCAATTCGCGCTGTTGAGCCCAATTCATCGCCAATTATTTCAGGCAGGCTTGCACCGTTTTTGCGCAAGCTTATCATGCCCGACATATAGTCGTGAACGGCGCCTCCAAACACGCATCCGAGCACAATCCAAATATAGGCGGCAGGTCCGAACAAAATGCCTTGAATGGCACCGAAAATGGGACCTGTGCCAGCAATGTTAAGAAACTGAATGAGATAAACTTTCCATGTGGGCATTTCGGCATAGTCAACACCGTCGTTTAGTGTGTGGCATGGAGTGGGGCGTTTGGCATCGGCTCCAAATACGCGCTCAACGAATGCACCATAAATCAAATAGCCGACTATGAGCAATAGTACGGCTGTAATGAATGTTATCATAAGATTTGAGAGTTTTTTAAAATTGTTGCAAAGATACGCATTTTTATTGTAAATTAATTGCTAAGTGGCGCATTTGCTTAATATTTGCAATGAGATGTGTCTATTTGGGACCTTAGATTTGAACATTTTTGTAGGATATTATTTTTACTTTTTGCCTATTATTCCGTCTTTTATTAAAAAGAGAGAATGACTTTAGCCGAATTTGAACATATTGCATCAGGGTTGCGGATGAAATTGTTATCGTTGTCCTTAACTTATTTTGCATCGTTGTCTGAGCAAAGAAACGAGGCGGAAGATGTGGTGCAAGATGTGCTGTTGAAGTTGTGGAGCGAACGAGAACGGCTTGATGAAATAGAAAATATTGAGTCGTGGGCTGTGACAATCGCAAAAAACATGTGTGTATCACGCTTGCGTTGGTTGTCGAGTCACTCTACAGTGAGAATTGCCGACTACGAAATTGCCGCTGATGGCGGCTATACATCTCACGCAGTTGAAGCGCAAGAGTGTGCCAATATGTTGCGCGCCCTATTTGGTGCTTTGCCAAAAAACACTCGCAAGATAATGTGGCTTAGAACTGTAAAAGAGTTGTCGCTCGATGAGATTGCCGTGCTGACAGGTCGACCAAAGACAAGTGTAAAGTCGACACTGTCAATGGCGCGAAGAATGATGTTTGATAAACTAAAAGAAATGGAATGATGTGCGATTTAAATAATAAGGAAATCAGAAAAGAAATACTTGGGCGATATTTAGATGCTGAAACTACGATTGCTGAAGAAAGAGCCTTAGTTGAGTATTTTATGCAGCATAATTCCGACGATGAGGAGCGTGCTGTGGCGGTAATGATTGTTGCAGAAAACAATATAAGCAGAGTGGGTTTCGATGAGAATTCCACCAGAGTAAGTGCCGTTAATAAAAATAGCAGGGCACGATATTGGTGGGTAGGGGCGGCAGCGGCAATTGCAGTAGCTGTGACGTGTTTTGTTTGGATTTGTGGTGACAATGCTGTGGATGCAGATGTTGAAAAAACAACGATAGCCTCGAATGTAGAGAACCCACATGTAACCGACACCAAAGATTCAATACCTCAAACTGTGCAATCAACAAACATAAAAGTGAAAGGCATGGAGGATGATGAGAGAATGCCTAAATGCGAGTCGCGACAATTGCCCAAGAAGCCACATCGATTAGTTGATGACATATTGGCAGTGCTTGATGTCGACGATGATGCTTTGGTGAGTTGTGATATTGCGATGAAAGGAGATGGGGCGTTGGTGACTAAAGTGTTTTCAAAGGGAGAGAAGCGAACCTATCTGCTGACATTTGGTAAAGACGGCGAATATGATTTGATTGCTTTGAACCAGTGATGACAGAATAATTTGTTTTACCTATTAATTATGGCAATTATGAAACGATTCTTATTTTTGATTCTTGTTTGGCTTTGCGCTCTGTCGCTTTATGCTGCTCAAGACGTGTTCGTGGTTAACGGAACTGAAGTGAAAGATTTTACAGGGCAAGAACTTGTAGGAAAAACTGTGGCAAAATACAGAATAGAGACCACGGATGGCAAGGTGATTCATTACATCGATTTGGCAGAAAACGAGAAGATTGTGGTGGTGGATACACGAACTAAAAAGGAATTAAATTTGCGTGGTGGTGTGCATGGTGTCAGTGGAACGGGCAAATTAAACAAGCCAATGGTGGTTGTTGACGGTAAAACCTCTACGCAGGAGGCTTTAGGAAAACTTTCACCGTCGGATATTTCGAACATAACGGTGCTTAAAAATGAGTTGGCTATTAAAGAATATGGTCCGGAGGCTTCGAATGGCGTAATTGTAGTGGTGACGAAGCATGCCGCTGAGTCGAAGAAGTAATATGAGGATAAACAAAAATAAGGAAGCTGAAAAGCTTCCTTATTTTGTCGGGGTACCAAGATTCGAACTTGGGACCTCCTGCTCCCAAAGCAGGCGCACTAACCGGGCTGTGCTACACCCCGAAATGCCGTTCCTTTCGGTTTTGCGATTGCAAAGGTAATACTTTTTTTTGATTTGACAAAATATATAGCACTTTTGTGTGAAAAATTTTCCATGAAAAATTTTCGGAGAAATAAAAGTCAAATATAAATTGAGGGCGATTAAGTGGCGGGGGTGAGGCTTGTGGCAACAAAAAATGGAAGCTGAAAAGCTTCCATAATATTTGTCGGGGTACCAAGATTCGAACTTGGGACCTCCTGCTCCCAAAGCAGGCGCACTAACCGGGCTGTGCTACACCCCGAAGATGCCGTTCCTTTCGGTTATGCGATTGCAAAGGTAATGCATTTTCGGCAAATACGCAATATATGACCAAAGAATTACGAAAATTTTGCACTTCGATATTGAATATACAGAATATACAATTTGATATTGCTTTGTTCGTGGACGGCTATTGTTGATTTGCTTCAATGAATTTATATGAAATTTTCGTCGGTCGCGATAGAATTGCTAACCGTTTATTATTAAAAGAATGCGCTGCGGTTGCGATTTTTTGTGCAATTTTTAGTTGAAAATGCTGATTATGGGTGAATAAATAGGTGAGGTGTGACGAAAAAATGTTAACTTTGTATGTTAAATGATTTTGGAAGCGCTTTGGCAGTGCTCTGTTTTATTCAGGAATGGCTAAAGCCTTGAGAGATAATAATTTAAAAATATAATATAAGACAATGTACAGAAGTAATACATGTGGAGAATTGCGATTGGCTGACGTAGGCTCAACGGTTACGCTTGCCGGTTGGGTTCAGAAAGCACGCAAGATGGGCGGCATGACCTTTGTTGACTTGCGCGACCGTTATGGCATAACTCAGATAGTGTTTAATGTTGAGAATGACGCTCAGTTGTGTGAGTTGGCAAACAAGCTTGGCCGTGAGTATGTCATTCAGGTGACAGGCACGGTAGCAGAGCGTTCAAACAAAAATGCTAATCTTTCGACCGGCGATATTGAAATTATAGCAAAAGAGCTGGTTGTGCTGAACAAGAGCGATGTGCCACCGTTCACCATCGAGGACAACACAGATGGTGGCGACGACATTAGAATGACTTATCGCTATCTGGATTTGCGCCGTGATTGCGTGCGCAAAAATTTGGAGCTGCGCCACAAGATGGGCTTTGAGTTGCGCCGCTATCTGAACGACCGCGGTTTTCTTGAAGTTGAAACCCCGATTTTGATTGGCTCCACTCCCGAAGGCGCTCGCGACTTTGTGGTGCCTTCGCGCATGAATCCCGGTCAGTTCTATGCATTGCCGCAATCGCCTCAGCTGTTCAAGCAGTTGCTGATGGTGGCTGGTTTTGACCGCTATTTCCAGATTGCAAAGTGCTTCCGCGACGAAGACCTTCGTGCCGACCGTCAACCCGAGTTTACACAAATCGACTGCGAAATGTCGTTTGTTGAGCAGGAGGATGTGTTGCAGATGTTTGAAGGTATGGTGAAGCATATATTTAAATATGTGCGCAATGTAGAGTTCGACTACGACTTTCCACGCATGACATGGCACGATGCAATGCGCCGTTATGGTAGCGACAAGCCCGACGTGCGTTTTGGCATGGAGTTCGTTGAATTGAAGGACCTTACCGAAGGCAAAGGCTTTGTGGTGTTTGACAGCGCAGAGTTTGTTGCAGGTATTTGTGCCGAAGGTTGCGCCGGCTACACTCGCAAGCAAATTGACGAGCTCACCGAGTTTGTTAAACGCCCTCAAATTGGTGCCAAAGGCCTTGTTTGGGTTAAGTATGAAGCCGACGGTTCGTTTAAGAGCAGTGTGGGCAAGTTCTACGATGCCGACAGCCTGAAGGCGTGGGCAGAACGCTTTGGCGCAAAGCCCGGCGACCTGATGCTTATTCTTTGTGGCAAGACAATGGAAACCCGCAAGCAGCTATGCGAATTGCGCCTTGAAATGGGTTCGCGACTTGGCTTGCGCGACAAGAACGTGTTTAAGCCGCTTTGGGTTATCGACTTCCCGATGTTTGAATGGGACGAAGAAACACAACGCTTCTACGCAATGCACCACCCATTCACTCGCCCGAAGGACGAAGATATTCCATTGCTCGACAGCGACACTGGTGCAGTGCGTGCCTATGCCTACGATATGGTGGTGAATGGTGTTGAGCTTGGCGGCGGCAGCTTGCGTATCTTCCAGCCTGAACTTCAGGACAAGATGTTTAAACTGCTTGGCTTCACTGAGGAACGTGCTCAAGAGCAATTTGGATTCTTGATGAAAGCATTTAAATATGGAGCACCGCCTCATGCTGGTTTGGCGTTTGGCTTCGACCGTTTCGTGTCGATGCTTGCTGGTCTCGACAGCATTCGCGACACCATAGCATTCCCGAAGAACAATTCGGGCCGCGACGTGATGAACGATTGCCCGGCAGCGCTCGAAGATTCGCAACTTGAAGAACTGTATCTCAAGATTGACACCGAGCGTATTGCTGCAGAGAAAAAGAAGTAAGCCTCACATTATATTATATATGGTGAAGATTAGCGACATAATGTCGGCAATAGAAAGCTATGCGCCACTGCATTTGCAGGAAAGCTACGATAATTGCGGCCTACAGGTGGGCAACAGCAATGCTGAGGCAACAGGCGTATTGCTGTGTGTTGATGTCACCGAGGCTGTGGTTGACGAGGCCATTGCTTTGGGCGTTAACATGATAGTGTCGCATCATCCGCTGATATTCAGAGGGCTGAAAAAGCTGGTTGGACGCAGCGACATTGAGCGCATAGTCATAAAGGCAATCAAGAACGATATTGCCATCTATTCGGCGCACACCAATATGGACAACACCCGAGGCGGAGTGTCGGCGCGAATGGCACAAAAACTTGGGTTGACGAACGTGAAAGTGCTTGTTCCGCAGCAAGGCAAGCAGGTTAAGGTGGTGGTGTATGTGCCAACAGCTTATGCCGATGCGGTTGCCGATGCTATGCATGCAAGCGGCGCCGGTTGCATTGGCGACTACGACCATTGCAGCTATCGCATTGAAGGAGAGGGCAGATACCGTGCAAAAGCCGGTGCCCATCCATTTGTCGGCGATATAGGCGAGATGCACCATGAGCCTGAAACGCGTGTTGAGGTGATTGCCGATGCGGCGCGGAAGGATAGTGTTGTGCAAGCCATGCTGCATGCGCATCCTTACGAAGAACCGGCGTACGATGTGCTGCAATTGCAGAACGAATCGCCATACGAAGGTTTGGGTGTGGTGGGCGACATCGAGCCTACGAGCGCAGAGGATTTCTTCGCGAAATTGAAAACGGTGTTCGATGTCGACGCTGTGCGATACTGCGGCGATGCCACTAAGCCCATCAAGCGAGTGGCGCTATGTGGCGGCAGCGGTGCCGAGTTTATTGGCGCAGCGGTGAGCAGCGGAGCTGATGTTTATGTCACAGGCGACGTGAAATATCACGATTTCACGGGCAATGCCAGCCGCATTCTGATTGCTGATATCGGGCATTATGAAAGCGAGCAATACACAAAAGACATTTTTTATGAGATTATTCGAGAAAAAATGCCTAACTTTGCAACCTATTACGCAAAATCAGAAAACAAACAGGTTAAATTTTTTATATAACAACACAGAATGGCTACTGCAAAACAAGAAAAAGAACTGACTGTGGAAGAACGCTTGAAAGCGTTGTACCAACTTCAGACAACTCTTTCGGAAATTGACCGTATCAAAACATTGCGAGGTGAACTTCCTCTTGAAGTTCAAGACCTTGAAGACGAAATTGTTGGACTTGAAACTCGTGTTCAAAACTTTGAAGAGGAAATCAAGAACATCAATGCCAGCGCAAACGAGCAAAAAGCTGTTATAGGCAACTCTTCAAGCCTCGTTGAACGTTATTCCGAGCAGATTAACAGTGTTAGAAACAATCGCGAATATGATTATCTGCAAAAGGAAATTGAATACGAGAAGCTGAACATTGAGTTGGCTGAAAAGAAAATTCGTCAGTTTGGTGCAAAGATTGAAGAAATCGGAGCACAAATCGAAGAGGCAAAGAGCCGACTGGAGGATAAAAAGCACATCCTTGCAGAAAAGAAGAGCGAACTTGAAGAAATTGTTTCGGAAACCAAGCAAGACGAAGAGAAGCTTCGCGACCAAGCCAAGAAGTTTGAGTCGAAGATTGACACTCGCTTGCTGACAGCATTCAAGCGCATACGCAAAAATGCCCGTAACGGATTGGGCGTTGTTTATGTGCAACGCAATGCATGCGGCGGTTGCTTCAATCGCATTCCTGCTCAGCGCCAGATGGAAATTAAGATGCACAAGAAAATTATCGTGTGTGAATACTGCGGAAGAATTCTGATTGACCCTGAAATGGCAGGTCACTCTGAGATAGAAGCAGGTAACGTGTGATAATACAAAAGCATATTGCCATCGCGAACATAAATGTCGCCCTATGATGCTCAGCCCGAGAAGGTGATGCTGCTTTAAAAAGAGATTTAGCGGCGCCTTTCGAAGAAACCAAGCGGGCAGAATTTGGTGAATATATGTGCAGACGCATTAACTAAGCGTTTGAACACGGTGGTTTGTTATCGAAAATTTTTAACCTATATCAGGTTGTGAAAAAAGCTCGCTTTGGATGACGAAGCGAGCTTTTTGTATGTGAATTGCGATAAGATTGTCCCTGCAGAATCACTCAAACTTGAGTGCGTTTTGTTCGGAAGATTCGATGCGGCGGTTGCGCCAGCATCTGCGGCATAGTGCGATGTATTTGTCGTCGCCGCCAATTTCAACTTGCGACCCTTCGGTCACCACCATGCCGTTAGAGTCGATGCGGGCGTTGATGATGGTTTTGCGACCGCAAGTGCAAGTCGATTTAATTTCGTCGATTGTGTCGGCAATTTCAAACAATCGTTGTGACCCTTCAAACATTTTCGACTGGAAATCGGTGCGTAGGCCGTAGCAAATCACGTTGCTGCCAAAGTCGTCTACCACGCGCGCCAGCTGGTCGACTTGCTCGCGAGTGAGGAATTGTGCCTCGTCGATTAGAATCCAGTTAATCACCACAAGTTTTTCGTTGAACACTTGTTTGAAAAATTCGTAGAGATTTGTGTCGGGGTATATCCAGGTGCATTTGCGCTTAATGCCGATGCGCGATTGAATCACGTTTTCTTTTTCACGATTGTCGATTGAAGGCTTCATGCACATATATTGCATGCCGCGTTCTTCAAAGTTGTAGGCTGTGGTGAGCAGCAGGGCGGTCTTTGCCGAGCCCATAGTGCCGTATCTAAAATATAGTTTTCCGAATCTGTTCATGCGAGGTTAAAATATTGAATTGCTTTTGTCTTGCCGCAAAGTTAGTTATTTACGATGAACAATGCTCAATAGAATGCCCATAAATTATTAACAACATAGCGATTTGATAAATCGCTATGTTGTTAATCGGTCAGATGCTTTTGCAGATGTATTGTCGTAACTTCCTGTTCAGAAAATCTTATTAAGAATCCAGGTGATAACCGAAAGTATGACGCTAAACACGAAAGCCGAAGCGAATCCATCGACTGAGAAACTGTCGACAATCCATGAGCAAAGCAGTATGATTATGGCATTAATCACCAGTAGGAACAAACCCAATGTAATCATAGTGACCGGGAGAGCCAGCAGCTTGATGATGGGTTTGATGAAAGTGTTGAGCAGTGCAAGCACCACAGCAACAACGATTAAAGTGATTATGCCAGAACCTGAAGATACTTCAGGGATAGAAACACCAGGAGTGAGCCAAGCCGAAAGGGCAATGGCGATGCATGAAAGAATGAGTTTTGCAATAATGCCCATTGTTGTATCAAGTAATGTTTATAAGGTTAGATAAATATATTTTATGATGTAAAGATAATTATTTTAATTAGAATTTTGTGCATATAAGTGCAAGAAATGTGCAATATGTCGATAATGAAAATTATTTTGTGAATTAAATATGTATTTAAGAAAAGAATGTTTAACTTCGCAGAAGAATTGTTGGAAAAATGTAAGCATAAAAAATCTTAAAACTGTTATGACTATAAAAAACATTAAAGAGCGTTTATACCTTGAGCTGAAAGATTATGTGATGATTATTGTAGGATTAGTGATATATTCTTTCGGTTTCTGTGCATTTATTTTGCCACAAAACGTGGTTATTGGTGGTTACACTGGTTTGGCATCGTTGTTCTACTATACGTTGGGCATTCCTGTTGGTCCTGTTATATTTGCATTGAACATCATATCGCTTCTTGTGGCATATAAGATTGTGGGTAAGCGGTTTGTATTGCGCTCGATATTCGGTGCATTTGGGTTGAGTGCGATAGTTTCGATAATGCAACCGTTGTTCCCGACTGCCATCGTGGCGCCTGACAACCCGATGATGAATGTGATGATAGGCGGCATTCTTTGCGGTTTGGGTCTTGGATTGTCGTTTGTGCATAATGGAAGCACAGGTGGCACCGACATTATAGCTGCCATGGTGAATAAGCGCACAAATGTGTCGATTGGCCGTATGCTGCTGTATGCCGATGGATTGATAATATTTTCGAGTATGCTCATTTTCCATAGTATAGATAATGTGGTTTATGGTTTCTTGGAATTGCTATTTGCCACATTCATGACCGACCAGGTGATAAACACCAACCGTCAAGCTATGCAATTCCTAATAATCTCCGATAAATGGGAAGAGATAGCCAATGCTGTGGTAAACGATGCCCACCGAGGTTGTACGGTGTTTAGTGGCATGGGTTGGTTCACCAAGGAAGATGTGAAGATGCTGATGGTGATGTGTCGCAAGATTGAGGGTGTAACAGTTATGCGTGTAGTGAAGTCGATTGACCCGTATGCTTTCATCACTCAAAGCAACGTGAACGGCGTGTATGGCGTTGGTTTCGATGCAATGAAAATCAGATTGAAAAATTTCCATCCCAATACCGACCACAATCTTGTTGCCAAGCAGTTTGGGGAGAATGAATTTCAAAAAAAAGATTAAATTGAACATTTGTGTTGACATTTAGAATAGCAAATGTCGAGTTTTTATTGTAATTTTACGTTCATAATAAAAAGAATGTTTAGTAATGAAAAAGTTATTTTTAGTATTAGTATTGTCGGTGGCGGGCGTAGTATCGGCTGCGGCATCGGGAATTGGCTCGCTGGGTGCTAATTTCCTTTATGGGTCGAAGTTCGACCAAGTAGGTTTGGGTGTTAGCTACAAGTTGAGTTTGACTGATAATTTCCGCATTGCTCCTGAGATGCAATATTTCTTCAGCAACAAAAATATGAAAGCTTGGGATGCAAATGCCAATATTGAATACGTTAGCACGTTGTTCGACGATTTGAAGTTCTATCCTTTGGTGGGCTTCACTTATTCTCACTGGACATTCTCGCAGAGTGTGGGTGCTGGCAAATATGTTGAATCGTGTGACCGATTTGGCGTGAACGTAGGAGGTGGAATTGAATATAATTTCACCGACCAGTTGGGTGTTGTGGCAGAAGTCAGAGGTCAATTGATTAAGGATTTCAGCCAATGTGTGCTCAGCATTGGCGTTAAGTATTCGTTCTAATTCTAATACGGTTAATTAATAAATAGATTATATATTAATTTGGGATATGCTTTTTGACGATTAGTCGGGGCATATCCCAAATTCTTTTTATGTATAATGGTTGGTTGTTAATCGTTTGATTTGGAATGATGGTGGTGATGGTGGCGTCGAACATATAATGGCACCATTGCTTTGCGGAATATGTGCATGAGCCATAATTTGATAATTACGAGAGCTGACACTGCACCTAATGTGTTGGCTGTGATGTCGTAGATGTCAAACGTGCGAGTTTCGGTTAAGTTTGCTTGAAGAATTTCCAAAATCAAGCCAACCAGAAATGCCAATGTGGTGAATGCGGCCTCGGAACTGAATTTGGTGTGGTGGGGCATACGCATCTTGGCATAATCGAAGATAAATGCCGCGCATAGTGTAAAGTACATAACGAAGTGAATAACCTTGTCGGCACCTTTGAAGAGCTTCACGCTATTGATGTCGAGAGGATTATCATCGAGAGAACAATATGTAATTATAATCATAATAATGATTGATACCACCCATAAGGGTATTGCTTTGTAGGCTTTGGCTATAGTATTCATTATTTAGAAATTGTTGTATGGTATTTGTTTACAAAATTACAAAAATTTTCTATTGGTATTACATAATAGTCACATTATTTTGTTGGGCAATTCTAATGAATAGTGAAAAGCAAAGAAAATGTAGAGTGTAGTAAAGGCAATAGCTGTGAGGTGAATAGATGTGAAAGACACAATGCCGGGCTTTTGCTTTCGATTTGAAACATTTTGGCATTGTTTGATTATGATTAGTGCGATAAATTGTGTTTTTGCATTATTATTTGTAACTTTGCAAAATAATACGATTTGGGAAGAACATTTCGGTAAAACAAAACAATAAAAAGGACAAATATAGATTATGGACGGAAAAGCAAAATTTGCCACTAAAATAGGATTGGTTGCTGCCACAGTGGGGTCGGCGATAGGCTTGGGTAATGTTTGGCGATTCCCTGCCGAAACACAAGGCAATGGAGGCGCTGCATTTTTGCTGGTGTATATTGTGTGCGTGCTGGTGCTTGGCATTCCTGTTATGCTGGCTGAGTTTTCGTTAGGCAGGGCAGGACAGTCGGATGCAGTGGGCAGTTTCAAGGCTCTTACCCCCAAAAAGCGATGGTGGATAGCAGGTGTGATAGGCTTGTGCGCATCATATTTGATACTTTCATATTATATGGTGGTTGCCGGATGGACCATCGACTACTTGTTTGAATCGATAAGCGGTAGTTTGTATGAGGGGTATGATGTCAATAATGTTTCGCAATCAACGGCGTTTTTTGCTGGCAAGATGGGCGAAGTGGTTACGTCAGCCTATCAGCCTATCATTTGGACCTTTGTGGCCATCATAATTAATTTGGTGGTGTTACTTTTGGGAGTGAGAAAGGGCATTGAAAAATTGTCGAATGTGCTCATGCCATTGCTTTTTGTGTTGCTGGTGGTGTTTTGCTTAAAGTCGCTCACACTGCCAAACTCGATGGCTGGATTGATGTTTTTCTTGAGGCCTGATTTCAGCAAAATAACGGTTGACGTTTGCCTGAATGCATTGGGACAGGCATTCTTCTCATTAAGCTTGGGTATGGGCATTTTGGTCACCTATTCGGCATATTTTCCTCAAGAAACGCATCTGGTGCGAACAGCGGCACAGGTGTCGGGGCTCGATTTTTTGGTAGCCTTTATGATGGGAATCATCATATTCCCGGCTGTATGCAGCTTCAACATGGGCAGCGGCGCGCAGCTTGAGGGCACTACTTTGGTGTTTGTGACAATGCCGGAGATATTTGCAAATATGATTGCAACGCGGTTTTGGTCGGTGTTGTTCTTTTTGCTTCTTTCGATAGCGGCTATTACATCAACAATATCGCTTGGAGAGGTGGCGGTGGCATTCATTAGCGACCGCTTTGGTGTGTCGCGCAAATGGGCGTGCGTGCTGGTGATGGCTCCGTTGCTGGTTCTCAGTCCGCTCAGTTCGTTGTCGCTTGGTGCAATGCCAGATATTAAATTGGCAGGGTTGTCGCTGTTTGATTTTCTTGATACTACAGCCACAAATTTCATGTTGCCTCTGTGTGCATTCTTGATATGCATTTATGTTGGTTGGGTGTTGCCTAAAGGATTCATCGACAAGGAGCTGACCAACGGTGGTGATTTTGAAACACGTACATTGCCAGTGCTTAAGCTTCTAATCAGATATGTAAGTCCGGTGCTTATACTTTTGATTTTTGTTGCAAAACTTGTGGATTTACTTGGCTGATATGAATAAAAGTTGGTGGCACGGATTATTTGGAATGACTCGCACAGAGCGCATTGGTGCTTATGCAATGTTGGTGATAATGGCATTGGCTGTGACTATTGCATTCACCTGCAGAAGCTGTTCGCCAAGCGACAGCGACGTTGGCAAAGCAAGAGAGATGCTTAAACGAAGCGAAATGGCGCAGCAGATGCAGGATAGCATCTACAAAGCAAAAGTGGACAGCGCAAATGTTGAGGCATCGATTAAGAAAAATGCAAAGAAATATAAGAAAGCGAAGAAACAAAAAAGAACTTATGAGGACTGCGATTTGCAGGAAGTCCCTCAGTATTAATGAAATATAGAGACTGATTTATGAAGAACGATAGAGCACAATTTGTTACAAAGACAGGTGTTATAGCAGCAACCGTAGGCTCGGCTGTAGGCTTGGGTAATATTTGGAGATTCCCGTTCGAGGCTGGAGTGCATGGCGGTGGCGCTTTTTTGATATTATACGTTATATGTGTATTGCTGATTGGCGTGCCGGTGGTGGTGGCAGAGTTTGTGCTTGGCCGTGGAACGCATGCCAATGCAAAAGGCGCAATAAGCCAGTTGGTGCCAGGCACCTGGATGCGTTGGATGCCGTTGCTTGGGGTGCTTGCGTCGGTATTGATATTGGGCTTTTATTCGGTGGTTGCCGGATGGATATTGGCATATTTGTATATGGCAGTGACTGGAATGATGAGCGGACACACACCGCAGGAATATGGCACAATGTTCGGTGAATTCGTGAGCAATCCATGGCTGAGCACGATGTGCACCATCTTGTTTTTGCTTATTAATTACACTGTTTTGAGGCGTGGCGTTCAGAAAGGCATTGAGAAGATTGCAAACATTTTAATGCCGTTGTTGTTTTTGATACTTGTGGTGTTCTGCGTCAACTCGTTGCTGATGGATGGCGCAGGCAAAGGCATTTCGTTTTTGTTTAATCCTGATTTCTCGAAGATTACGCCGTCGGTAGTTGTAGGAGCTATGGGACAGGCATTTTTTTCGTTGAGCGTCGGTCTTGGGTGCTTGCTCACTTATGCATCGTATTTCAACGATAAGACACCATTGGTGAAGAATGCGTTCACAATAGGTGCGTTAGACACATTGGTGGCAATACTTGCCGGTGTGATGATTTTTCCGGCTGTGTTTTCGTTTGGAATGTCGGCAGAAGCCGGTCCAAAATTGGTGTTTGAAATACTGCCGTCGATATTCCAGCATTTGCCGATGCCGATTTTGTGGTCGTCGGCATTCTTCATATTATTGTTTTTTGCCTCGTTGACGTCTACCATTTCGATGAGCGAAACCTGCATAGCCTGTTTTGTAGAGGAGCTGAAAATGTCGCGAAAGAAGGCAACGATGCTGAACACAGCAATATGTATCGTTCTTGGTGTGCTTTGTTCGTTGTCGTTTGGCGTGATGAGTTCGTTCACCATTTGTGGAAAGACATTGTTTGATTTGTTTGACTTTGTGTCGTCGAGCATATTGTTGCCTGTGGGTGGCATATTCTTCTCGTTATTTGTAGGGTGGGTAGTTGATAAGAAATTCCTTGACGACCAGCTTACCAGCAATGGCGAAGGCAAGATGAGCAATTGGGTGAAGATGCCGATGATGTTTTGCATACGGTTTGTGGCGCCGATATCGATTGTGCTTATTTTCTTGGTAGGTTTGGGGATACTTAGTTTTTAAGCCTCGTTGCATGGCAAAGAGGTGAAATGTGTTGCCTCGTTAATGTATTTTTGCTAAATTTGTGGTTGAAAACTTTGCTATGACAATGGATTGCAAATTCTGTAGATATACACTTACGATAAAAGGCGAAAAGCGGGCGATTGTAAAGCCTTGGGTGATGGGGATATTGAATGTTACCCCCGACTCGTTTTACAGCGGCAGCCGTATGGGTGTAGATGAAATGCGCATTGGCGAGCGTGTTGAGGAGATATTAAAAGAAGGTGGCGACATTATAGATATCGGAGCCTATTCAACTCGACCTAATGCCGACGACATTTCGCCCGAAGAAGAGTATTCCCGACTGAAAATCGGATTGAATGTGATTAAGAATATCGATGCAAATGCCATTGTGTCGGTGGATACATTTCGCGCCGATGTTGCACGACGATGCGTTGAAGAGTTTGGCGTTGACATAGTGAATGACGTGAGCGGAGGTACGCTCGACGATGATATGTTTGCAACGGTTGCCAATTTGAAGGTGCCGTACATACTTATGCACATGCGTGGCACTCCTGCCACGATGCAACAACTCACCGAATACAACGATGTCACTCGCGACGTGATTGATGATTTGCACAAAAAGAAATGTGCGCTTAACGACCTCGGTATTGACGACGTGATAATCGACCCCGGCTTTGGATTCAGTAAAATTGTGGAGCAGAATTTCGAAATGTTAAATCGTTTGGAAGATTTCAAACAGCTTGATGCGCCGTTGCTCGTGGGAGTGTCGCGCAAATCGATGATTTTCCGCACGCTCGGTTGCACCCCGGTGGAATCGCTAAACGGCACTACTGTAATCAACACTATATCGTTGCTAAAGGGTGCACACATCCTTCGTGTTCACGATGTTAAGGAAGCTGTGGAAGTATGCAAATTGGTAGGCTCGACCATTGGAGCAAGATATTAAAGCAAAAAAAAGAATATGAATCTCGACTTTGGAATTAAGGATTTGGTGGATATCCTATTGGTGGCAGCAATGCTTTATTACCTATATAGGGCAATGAAGCAGTCGGGCACATTGAATATTTTTGTTGGCGTGTTGTCGTTCATTGTGCTGTGGTTTATCACCTATAAGATACTGAACATGCAGCTGTTTGGCGGAATAATGGACAAGTTTATAAACATGGGCTTGCTCATACTTGTGATATTGTTCCAGGAGCAAATAAAGCGATTCCTTAATGAGTTGGGCGCTCACAACAAGTGGCCAGCCTTGCGAAAATTTTTCAGTCACGGTAAAGGCAAGAAAGACGAAAAACGCTGGATATTGCCAATTGTGCATGCCTGCATGAACATGGCACGAAGCAAAACCGGGGCGTTGATAGTGATTGAACGAAGCGTTCCGCTTAGGAGTTTTGCCGAGAGCGGTGATATTATTGATGCAAACATCAATGGCAGATTGATTGAAAACATTTTTTTCAAGAATAGTCCGCTGCACGATGGCGCTCTGATAGTTTCTAACGGAAAACTTGCTTCGGCAGGATGCATCTTGCCTGTTAGCCACGACAGCAGTTTGCCCCGCTATTTGGGATTGCGCCACCGTTCGGCGTTGGGCATTGCTCAAGAAACCGATGCCGTTGCCATTGTAGTGTCTGAGGAAACCGGCAATATTTCGATGGCTTACAAGGGTGAGATTAGGTTGAAATTGTCAACAACCGATTTGGAACACCAATTGGCAGGAATTATTGATTGACAAATGGAGGTATAGAAACTGATGATTGACTATTTGGAAATAATTAAAAAATACTATGCCGAAGGCAGCGATGCCTATAACCTGCTTGTGACGCATAGCCGGCAGGTGGCAGAATTGGCAGTTGCATTGTTGGAGCGCAAGCCCGAACTGAATATTTCCAGGGATTTTGTTTATGAAGCGGCTATGCTTCACGACATTGGCATGTTTCGCACCAACGCGCCCTCAATATTTTGCTATGGCGAATTGCCTTATTTGAGGCACGGGGTAGAGGGCAGAAAAATACTTGATTCGCTTGGGCTTGAAAAGCATGGCTTGGTGTGTGAACGCCATACCGGAGCCGGACTCACGGCACAGGAGATTGTTGAGCAACATCTGCCGCTCGAACCGCGCGACATGTTGCCTCTTACGCTTGAGGAGAAACTGGTGTGCTATGCCGACAATTTCTATAGTAAATCGCATGTCGCACCGGCAAAAAAACTTGACGATGTGGTGAAATCGATGTCGAAATATGGGGCAGGAACCATTGAAAGGTTAAACGAGATGGTGGAACTTTTTGGCAGTCCCGACGGCTTGAAAATGTAAATTAACAAATAAAAGCATCAATTTATGGGTAGTGTGCTTCGATTTGCTTAATTTTGTACTCTATTTTGCACAACTACGAAATTGAAAAAAGAAAACAAATATATATTTGCTGCAGTAATATGCGCATTATTGGCAACGATAAGTTCGACAAGGCCTGCAAGGGCGTTGTCGGCTGGTTTGTTAGCTGATTTGTCGACTCAAACCGTTACGAAGAAGGATAGTGTGGTTGATTTGAACGACTTGATTGGCGAGAATGCCGTGTTGCCAGAGCGTGTGTTCAGCGATAGCGTGGCTGGAGGAAAACCCGTTGAGGGCATCTCTGCCGACAGCATCATTACCGACACCTTGAATAAGGTGAAAAAATCGCGGTTTGTTCTTGATATGGTTGACCTTGATAATGTGGTTAATTTCACTGCAAAAGATTCGCTTGTGATTGCCGGAAACAACAATGCATTCATGTATGGGCCGAGCAATGTGACCTATGGCGATATCGACCTCAAGGCAAACGAGATACACATGAATATGGACCAAAATGAAGTGTACGCGGTGGGCGTGCCCGACAGCACTGGAGAGTTGCAAGGCAACCCGGTGTTTGAGGACAAAAGCGGCAAATACGCTTCGAAGAGCATGCGCTACAATTTCAAGAGCCAGAAAGGTTTGATTAAAGACGTAATCACTGAGCAAGGCGAAGGCTTTCTTACGGGCGGAATCACCAAAATGATGAATCGCGAGGAGTACTTTATTAAAAACGGAAGGTATACCACATGCGACGACCACGACGAACCGCACTTCTACATGAATATCACAAAAGGCAAGGTGAAGCCAAAAAAAAATATTGTCACCGGACCGGCTTATATGGTGCTTGAAGGCTTGCCATTGCCAGTGGCAGTGCCGTTTGGCTATTTTCCGTTCACGTCGTCGTATTCGTCGGGTATTATAGTGCCTACGTTCGGTGAGGATTATAACTACGGCTTTTTCCTTCGCGACGGCGGTTATTATCTTGCGCTGAACAATAATTTCGACTTGGCGTTGACAGGTCAGATATTCACAAAAGGCTCATGGGGACTCACAGCACAGTCGAATTATGTGAAACGCTATCGCTATTCCGGCTCGTTTAACATCAGCTACATTGAGAATGTTAGCGGCGACAAAGGCTCGCTCGACTATTTGAAGCAGAAAAACTTCAAGGTGGCATGGAGCCACTCGCAGGACAGCAAGGCAAATCCTAACATGACATTCTCGGCAAGTGTGAATTTTGCCACAAGCGGTTATTCGCGTGCCGACCAGGCAAACTATTATAGCAAGGACTTCACCGAAAACACCAAGAGCAGTACGGTGAACATGACTTACAAGATACCAAACTCAAAGTGGAGTTTCTCTACTACGGCAAACGTGTCGCAGCGCACAAGCGACTCAACACTCACGGTGTCGTTTCCAAACCTGACGGTTACAATGTCGCAATTGTCGCCATTCAAGCGCAAGCGTGCAGTAGGGGCTGAACGCTGGTATGAAAAGATTAAAATGTCGTATTCGGGAATTTTTCAGAACTCTCTCACCTCGCCACAAGACCAGTTCTTCAAAAAAAGTCTTGTGAAAGATTGGCGAAACGGCATGAAGCACAGCATTCCTATATCTGCCACATTCAACGTGCTCAAGTACTTAAATGTCACGCCAAGCATCTCGATGACCGACCGTATGTACACCAACAAGATACGCCGTCAGTGGGACCCTGCGGCAAGTGCCGAAGTATGCGACACCACTTATAATTTCTATAATGTGTTCGATTTCTCGGCTTCGGTGTCGATGGATACAAAAATCTATGGCTTCTACCGTCCGCTGAAGATTTTCGGCGATAAGGTGAAGATGATTCGCCACGTAATCACGCCATCGGTGTCGTTTTCAGGAGCGCCCGACTTTGGCTCGGAAAAGTGGGGCTATTATGGCTCTTACACATATAAGGGAGCAAATGGCGAGATGATGGAAAAGAAGTATAGTTATTTCTCGAATGGCATGTTTGGCACACCCGGACGAGGCAAAACCGGGGCTCTGAGTTTTTCGGTGAGCAATAACCTCGAAATGAAGGTTAAGAGCAAAAACGACAGCGTTGAGGAGAAAAAGGTGTCGCTTATCGAGAACCTCACTGTGAGTCAATCCTATAACTTTGCTGCCGACTCGCTTAAATGGAGCAACATAAACACGTCGATGTTGTTGCGATTAACCAAGAATTTCAATTTGAATGTGTCAGCCACATGGGACCCCTATACTTATGCACTGAATTCTTCGGGGTCGCCGGTGAGAGTGAACCGCACACGCTTGCAGGCTGGAAAGGGCCTTGCAAAGCTATCGAGCACGGGCACATCGTTCTCATATACGATAAACAATTCCACCTTCAAGCGAAACAAAGATGGCAATAATAAAAAAGATGACAAAAAGACGAACAACGACAATAACTACGAACTTGAGGGTGAAAACAACACTATCGACGATGGAAAAGAAAAAGGCCACAAGGACGATTTTGTGTTAAATCCCGACGGATATGCCCAATGGGATTGTCCTTGGAGCTTGTCGGTGAACTATTCGGTGAACTACTCGTACGGAAAATTCAACTACAAGAAGATGGATTACGACGGCAAGTTTACTCAGAACTTGAGCTTCTCGGGCAATATAAAACCGACAAAAAACTGGTCGTTAAATTTTTCGACAAGTTATAACTTCGACACTCATAAATTGTCGTATATGAACTGCTCGGTCACACGCGATTTGCATTGCTTTAGCATGAGCGGAAGTTTTGTGCCTGTCGGGCCATATAAGAGCTACACATTCCACATTTCGGTTAAATCGTCGTTGCTCAGCGACCTGAAGTACGATAAGCGAAGCAGCTCGTCGAATGGCGTTACCTGGTATTAAGCGCTAAATATTGAAACCATAAAATACTAACGTCGGTGGAGAAAAAGAACAGGTTGGTTTATGTCGATTTTATGAAGGGCTTTTGCATCCTTCTGATAGTGGCGTTTCACATCGACAACGATATTTTTCCGTTGCGCATCAATTTGATGCTTCAATCCTTCAGAATTCCGATGTATTATTTCCTCTCGGGAATGTTCTTCAAGCAATATGATGGATTTGTTGATTTTGTGAGAAGGAAAACCAATAACATCATTGTGCCATACGTTTTCTTCATGCTGCTTACTTGCGTGGTGCATTGCGTGATGTGGTATGCTTTCAGCGCAAGCTGGATGGGCGAATGGGAATGGAGTTCGTTTGCCGACCCCGTTATGCGACGATACTACCACTACAACACGCCGTTGTGGTTTTTGATAAGCCTCTTTGAGGTGAATGTGCTGTATTATGTGTTGTTACAGATCTGTCCAAAACGCTTAGGTAGGTATGCGCTGATAATGTTGCTGGCATTTGTGGCATGGTATTTCAGAAAGTTTCCGATATTCAATAACCCGATGTTCCTCGACACTGCACTGATGGCTATGCCTTATTTTGTGCTTGGGTCGGAGGTGAAGTCGGCAGGTTTTATCGCCAAAAACAAAAAATGGGATAAGTGGGGATTGCTTGTGATTGTGCCTCTGCTGGTGTTGCTGTATTTCGTGTCGTCGAAAATTAATCTGCTCATTCAGAGCGAACCAAAGTTCTACAGGCTATATGTTGTGCCGTTTGTCGCAATACTCGGATTGTTTTGGTTCAGCAAGAATATGCCAAAGTTGCCAGTCATCACCTTTATTGGCCGTTATTCAATAGTGGTGCTGGGCACGCACATTTTGATGATAAAGTTTATGATGCGGTTGGCAGAGATGGTTTCGTCGGTGATGTTCAATGGGGCAGAGGTTAACAATTGGGTGGTGTATGCAATGGTGGTAGGCAGCGAGATGGTGCTGATTCCAATAATGATACGCCTGTTCCCGAAATTTACCGCTCAGGAGGAATTGATTAAACCGTTTGCACAAAAGCAATAAAGGTTACGCAGCGTATGTGCATAACCTTTAGTGTTGTGTACGCCCATGGAGATTCGAACTCCAATCGTTGGAACCGGAATCCAATATTCTATCCATTGAACTATGGGCGCCTTGTTGTTCGTGATGTGACTGCAAAGTTAGTAAAAACCGAGTGAAACGGCAAATAAATTTGTCGTAATGGCTGAATATGCCAGTTGCAGCGGAGATGTTTATTTACCTGAGAATGTAATGCCGAAACCGATGAAGCGGTCGTAGCGGTCGCCAGGCCGACGTTGGTAAAGTTTCACCAAATATTCGTTGACAGTTTGATATTTATCGCCTTCGATAAGCGAGGTGCTGCCAACTGAAACTCCGTCGGGCAGCCAGAGGTATTGGTAGTTGTAGGCGCCTTGCTTTAGCAGGATATCGGCAGTGTAAAGTCCCGACGAGGCGTCGTAAACCATCTTGCGAGAATTCTTGCTGAGGTGCTCGGCAAATTCTCCGTCGATGTAGATGTCGCCACCGGTTAAAGGTCCGTCGGTGTCAAGCGAAAAATGCGTGACCACGTAGTCGGCTTCAACATCAGAGTGTTCGCTTTCCCAATTGCGTATGGTGAAGTGCCCGTTTTGGGTCTTGTCGTAGTAGTATGGTTGGTCGGCGCGAGGATTGTCGGTGCGTAGTATTGCATGATAATATGGCTCATAGAATTGCATGTTCATCACGCCCATTGAAGGAGCATTTATGGCTACTGTTTCAATTCGGCGGTATTCGTTTCCTGCCGGGAAAATCAGCTGGCTGTTGTGGCTGAATGTGTAGCGGTTGCCGCTCACCAGCAGAGGCCGTTTGATTGTCACCTCGTTATCGAGCCTGGTGTTTTGAGATACGATAAGAGTCAAATCGTTGAACGGGTCGTTAACGCTGTGATTGTGGTCGATTACTTCAACCTCTATTTGCTGATGTCGCTCGTTGTAGTCGATGTCGGTGCGCGACGAAACTGATGATTTCATCGTGGCAATGTTCTCGCATACTGAGAATCGCGTCTGAAACAATATCTCGTCGGGGTTGTCTTGCTCATACACCTTCACTATGTAATTGCCTGAGCGTAGTAGCTGCATATTCTCGTTGGGCAGCGTGAAGCTGTAGTGAACATAGTGCGCAAATGTGTTCGACGAATACTTGTAGTTTTCGATGTCGGCATAGTTAAAGCTGTTGGTGTATTCGCTTTCTTGCAATTGCGATGGAGTCCAGTCGCTGTTGCAGTGTACCAAACTGTAGCGAAGATATTTTCTATCTTCGCTCAAATTGTCGAACGACACCACAAGCGGGTTGTCGTCTTGTCCCATCACCCAAATGGGTGGCAAGTAGGAATTGCTGAGAGGAGAAATCTCTATTGTGCGAAATGAATTGTCGAACACCTGCGAATGCAAAGGCTCAGCATTTGTGTAAATGCCAAATGCAAGTAAAACGGAGGCTAATATGGCAAGAAATCGGTTTACCATGTTATTGGGGTTTTGCCGTGTTCAACCAAATAGTTGTTTGCCTTTGAGAAGTGCTTGTTGCCAAAGAATCCACGATATGCCGAAAGTGGCGACGGATGCACCGAGGTGAGAATCAGGTGCTTGTCGGGGTCGATGAGCGACCGCTTGCTTATGGCATAACTTCCCCATAGAATAAACACCAAATTTTGTCGGTGGTTCGAGAGATGACTGATTACTTCATCGGTGAATTGCTCCCAACCCTGTCGCTGATGAGAGGCAGCTTTGTGTGCTTCAACGGTGAGCGTTGCGTTTAGCAACAGCACGCCTTGCTTTGCCCATCGGGTTAAATCGCCGCTTTGCGGTATTGGCGAACCGACGTCGTTGTGAATCTCCTGGAAGATATTGCGTAGCGAAGGCGGAAACTGAATCCCGTCGTTAACCGAAAAACAGAGACCATTGGCTTGACCGACATCGTGATATGGGTCTTGACCAAGAATCACCACTTTCACCTCGTTGAATGGGGTGGCATTGAAGGCTGCAAAAATTTGTCGTCCCGGAGGAAAAATTTGTTTTGTAGCATATTCGTTGCGGACAAAGTTGGTGAGCCGGACAAAATAGTCTTTCGACCATTCGTCAGATAATTCTTGCTTCCAGCTTTCTTCAATCTTTACGTCCATATTGTTTTTCGTTTAGTGCTATACTATATGCAAAAGTAATAAATCTTCTCTCGTAATACAATATATAATATATTGCCGAAACGTGAATTTTTGCCGGGTTTAGCATTTTTTGAACAAATAAATGAACTATTTTGAAAAAATATTAGTTATTTTTGTTGAAAATTATTCGCAATAATTTTGTAGTAAATAAAAATTATTGTAAATTTGTAATGATTTCAAATATGTTAAAACTATGACAGCGACAGAACATCTAATAAGGCATGGAGTTAGGCCGTCGGTTCAGCGAATAGCGGTTATGAACTATTTGTTGGAGCATCGCACGCATCCCACTGTCGACGAGATATATGTTGCATTGTCAAAGGATATGCCCACATTGTCGAAGACCACGGTGTATAACACTTTGGAGCTGTTGGTGAAACAAAAGGCTGTTTTGGAGTTGACCATCGATTCAAAGATGTCGCACTACGACGGATATACGCATGCTCATGCGCATTTCAGATGCAGACAGTGCGGTAAAATACATGATATGTCGATAAGCGAAGCCGGCTTGGAAGCGTTGCAAATCGACAACGGATATATGATGGAAGACCTGCAAGTGTATTATAGTGGTATATGTCCCGAATGTTTGAGAAAAGAAAATTAACAACGAGAATACAATAATAGAATTAACTAATAACTTAAAAAAACAATTGATTATTATGGCAAAGAAATTTCAATGCACAGTATGTGGCTATGTTTACGAAGGTGATGAAGCTCCTGAATTCTGCCCACAATGCAAGCAACCAAAGTCGAAATTCAAAGAAATGGTAAGCGACGAACTTAACTTTGTTACCGAGCACGAACTTGGTGTAGCTAAGGGTACAGGCGACGAGATGATTGCTGACCTCAATGCACACTTTATGGGTGAATGCACCGAAGTGGGTATGTATCTGGCTATGTCGCGTCAAGCTGACCGCGAAGGTTATCCTGAAGTTGCCGAAGCTTTCAAGCGCTACGCATGGGAAGAAGCAGAACACGCTGCTAAGTTTGCTGAACTTCTTGGCGATGTTGTATGGGACACCAAGACCAACCTCGAAAAGCGCATGAATGCTGAATCGGGTGCTTGCGAAGACAAGATGCGCATTGCAAAGAATGCAAAGGCTGCTAACCTCGATGCTATTCACGACACTGTTCACGAAATGGCTAAGGACGAAGCTCGTCACGGTCGTGGCTTCAAGGGCTTGTATGAAAGATATTTCAAGAAATGATTATGTATAGCAAGATACGCTGGGTATAATTTATTTTGATTTAAAAGAATGGGCGTGAGCATTTTTGATGTTCACGCTCTTTTGCGTTTTGCTACACTTGCGATGTGTGTAGTGTAACGCTGGAAAAAATTTGCGTGGCTGTAACAACGAATTTGTTAGTTGCAGCCACGCAATGCGTATGGGAAATAATATTTCTTATTTGCTAAGTTTCTTCATCACTGATTTTGGCACTGCATCTTTGTTGACAAGAATGCTTAAAGTTTTTGCCATGAAATATGCTTCGGAAACATAGAAATATCCTTTATAGATATGTTTATCGTCCCATGAGTTTTTCACCTTGTAGTAGCGTTTGCCGTTTTGGTCGGTAGCATAACCTTCAATAACCATTCCGTGGTCGTCGGTGGTCTCTTGACTGTCGAACATTTGTTGGCGCGACTCTTGAGTAACGGTGATTTCTTTCACCGGACCCTTGATGTTGAAGCGTTTGTTTTCTTTTTCCTTGGCGCTCAGTGCCACCCAGCGCGACAATTCAGTGCCTTCAAGGTCAGATTCTTTAGTTTCTTCGGGAATAACGGCATAACCCTTGTTCCACTTGAAACCGCCTTCGCTCACGTCGGCGCCCCAAGCTACGGGATATCCGTTTTCAACTGCGTAATCAACAATGCTCTTGAGGTCGTCGATGGTGACATTCATATATTGACCCCACAACCAGTTGTCGGCAACTTCCAGTCCGCAAGGTTTGTTGAATGGATGGTGCGAGAACGATGTGAAAGCCATGTAGTTGTTCATGTCAAGGCCGAGCGATTTAGCAAACGATTGAGGAGTGTAAGATTTGCCTTCGTAAGTGAATGTTTCGGGCACCTGTCCGAAATAAGCGTCCATAATGCCGGCAAGTCCGTTGAGCCACGCAGTGGAAAGCTTGCGACCCGGTTTCTTGTTGATTTCATTCAAATAAGCAATCATGGCGTTGCACACCTCGCTGTGGTTGTGGTTATCTTCACCATAGTTCAATCCTTTGTATGCATCTTCTGGCATCATGCCATATTTGTCCCAAACGTAGGCGTTGTCGAGAACGCTGCCGCCTTGGTTGAAATTGATGTGACCGTTCATGCGAATGTATTTTTCTGCCTTGTCGAGGTAGCACATTCTCACAATGAACATTTCAGAAAGGTCGTATTCTTTACCTGTGATTCTGAGGATTTCGTCTTCGAGGAACGAGTTTCCCGAGAAGCACCAACATGTGCCTGATTTTGCTTGGTTCTTTACAGAAGTAGAATTGCAGACTTTTACGTCGGTGAATTTAAAACCAGTGCTATCGGGGTTTTCGATAGCTGCCGACACGCTTAGGCAGAATGGCACAGACAGCGCGAGGCTCAAAAGGATTCTTTTCATGTTGATTTTAGTATTATTTATGTGATTATGTAATTGTTGTTTTATGCTTGAATAGTTTATCCACAAAGATAGCGAAAATATTGCTCAAGGCAAAGGCAATGTGTTGAAAATACTTTCGATTCTCAGAGATGCTTTCGCAATTATTCGTGCTGCAGCTTTTTTGTACTGATGTGGATATGCCTGATGCAAAGCAGCTGTCTATCACGACTTACGCTCTAATTCCCGGAGGTTCTCGAGGTGCTTGCGTTCCATGAATTCTTTGATGCCTTCGAGGTGCAGAGTTACTTTCTTGTTGCCGAACTCATATATGTTCTCAACAAGACCGTCGAGGAAGTCGCGGTCGTGGCTAACGACAATGAGTGTGCCGTCGAATTTTTGCAGCGCTTCTTTCAGCACGTCTTTCGAGCGCATGTCGAGGTGATTGGTAGGCTCGTCGAGAATGAGCAAATTCACTGGCTCGAGCAGCAACTTCAGCAAGGCAAGGCGTGTGCGTTCGCCGCCGCTAAGCACTTTCACTTTCTTCATCGATTCCTCGCCGCCGAACATGAATGCGCCAAGCATATCTTTTATTTTTGTTCGGACGTCGCCTTTTGCAATGTCGTCGATAGTTTGAAACACAGTGAGGTTTTCGTCGAGCAGCGAAGCCTGATTTTGGGCAAAATAGCCAATCATCACGTTATGCCCAAGGGTTAGAGTGCCGTCGTGGGTGATTTCGTTCATTATGCAGCGCACCATGGTAGATTTTCCTTCGCCGTTTTTGCCCACAAACGCCACTTTCTGTCCGCGTTCGATGGTGAACGACGCATTGCTGAACACTGTGTGTTCGCCGTATGATTTGCCCACACTGTCGGCTATAACAGGGTAGTTGCCCGAACGTGGTGCAGGTGGAAATTTCAGACGCAGTGCCGAATTGTCTTCTTCGTCTACCTCGATTAGCTGAAGTTTTTCAAGCATCTTCACGCGGCTTTGCACTTGCAGCGTTTTGCTGTAAGTGCCTTTGAAACGCTCGATGAATGCGCGTGTTTCGGCAATCATCTTTTGTTGTTCGTCGTATTGCTTTTGTTGCTGAGCACGGCGTTCGGCGCGCAGCTCAAGGTAGTGTGAATAGGATGCTTTGTAATCGTAAATTTTGCCCATTGTGACCTCGATGGTGCGAGTGGTGACGTGGTCGACGAATGTGCGGTCGTGCGAGATTACTACCACGGCACGGTTGTTCTCAATCAAGAAATCTTCGAGCCATTGAATCGATTCAATGTCGAGGTGGTTGGTAGGCTCATCGAGCAGCAGCACGTCAGGTTTCTTCAGCAGCATCTTTGCCAACTCGATGCGCATTCGCCAGCCACCCGAGAAGTCGGAAGTGGGGCGGTTGAAATCGCTTCGCGAGAAGCCAAGGCCGAGAAGGGTTTTCTCAACATCCTCATCGAAGTGTGTCATGTCAATTGCGTAGAACTTTTCGCCGAGGGTTGTCACCTCTTCAATGATTTTCATGTATTCCTCGCTTTCGTAGTCGGTGCGGGTGGCAAGCTCATCGTTGAGGCGATTGATTCTTGCCTCCATCTCAAACAGATGTGAGAATGCTTGCGAAGCTTCCTCGAAAACCGTGCGGCTGTCCTGTGTGAGCAGATGCTGGGGCAGATAGGCAATGACGGTGTCCTGTGGATATGAGATGTTGCCTCGGGTGGGTTGACGCACTCCGGCAAGTATTTTCAGCATTGTGCTTTTGCCAGCTCCGTTTTTGCCCATCAAGGCAATACGGTCGCTGGGGTTGATAACAAAGGAGATGTCGGAGAATAGGGTAGTGCCTGAAAATTCCACGGCAATATTGTCAACTGAAACCATGAAGTGTAGTTAATGTATGCTATTATTTTAGTTATTACGATATGAAATTATTTGCAAAATTAAGAAAAACACCGATTCAACGCAAATGGAGTGGTGAAATGTGGCAAATAATTAGTAATTTAGCGTAGTAAATTATTAATAAAAAATTAGAAAACTATTATGTGTAAATTGTTAAAGTCGTTATTGGTTGCTGTTGCCTTGATGGCGTGCTTTGGCACAATGGCAGCGGAAAAGGAAATGAAGTATGTGAATGCTTTGGATTTAAGAATTATAAACAAGGGGTTTGATGATTCATTGACACCTTACACCCGCATACCGGCTTGCCTGAAGGATAGTGTACGGCCCACGTTGTGGGAACGAGCTCAATGTTGCACGGGCATGGCGGTGCGTTTTGCCACCAACAGCAAGACTGTGGGTGTTCGTTACAATCTGCTGTGGAACACTCACATGGTGCACATGGCTGACACCGGTTTGAAGGGCGTGGATTTATATCGCCTGAGCGACAGCGGCGAGTGGGAATACGTAAACACTTGCCGCCCTTACAAGACGGATTCAATACAGCGAAAGGTTTTTGTTGAGAATCTCAAGGGCGATATGCGTGAGTTTATGATTTATTTGCCGCTTTACGATGGCATGAACTGGCTTGAAGTGGGCGTTGAAAAAGATGCTACAATCAGCAAACCGGTTATCGACAACCCCTTGTCGAACAAGCAGATTGTGTTTTATGGCACAAGCATTCTTCAGGGCGGATGCTCAACTCGTACGGGCATGTGCGGCACCAACATCATACAGCGCGATTTGGGTCTTGAGTGCGTGAATATCGGCATCAGCGGCGAGGGAAAGATGGATTTTTGCATGGCAAGGGCAATGGCAGGAATAAAGGATGCTGTTGCATTTGTCATCGACCCAGTGCCAAACTGCACCGAGATGATGTGCGACACGCTGACTTATGATTTCATCAACATCCTTCGCACACTGCGTCCCGAGGTGCCAATTATTATGGTTGAAGGTCCGATGTATCCTTACGCCAAATTCGATTCGTTCTTTGGCAACTATTTGCCGAAGAAAAACGCAGCATTCCACAAGAATTATCTGCGGCTTAAAGCTGAAAACCCCGATAACCTGTTCTATGTTGATTGCGATAATCTTTATGGCGGTCAGGAAGGCACGGTTGACGGTGTGCATGCCACCGACATCGGTTTCGTGGCTTATGCAAAGAAGCTTGAACCCGTGATAATGCAAGCGCTTTTGTTGGCAGGCGATGTGAAAGCTAAATTGGTTGCCGAAGCCGAAAAGCAGACTCCCAAAAAGCAGACACCCAAAAAGAAAAAGTCGAAAAAATAAGAATGATTTTTATTCGTTCCTTAAATGTGGATTGGCTTTCGCTGAAAGTTGTGTTGATGAGTCAATCCACATATTTTTTGTTTTAATCATAATCAGATGGAGTATAGAAGCAAGCATTTCATTCAAAAACTAATTACGGAGGGTGAACACGAGCATCAAGACTTCAAGTATCAGATTTCGGATGCCAAGAAAATTGCCCGCAGCATATCGGCTTTTGCTAACAATAGCGGAGGCAGGTTGCTCATAGGCGTGAAGGACAATGGAAAGATTGTGGGTGTGAGCAGCGACGAGGAGATTTACATGATTGAGCAAGCTGCGCAAATGTATTGCCGCCCGCCTCAGCAAGTGGAGTGTACAGTATACAGGGTTGAGGGCAAGCCGGTGCTAAAGGTTGACATCGGCGAAGCTGAGCAAAAACCGGTGAAAGCGCTCGACGATAACAACCGTTGGCGCACTTATTATCGCAAACGCGACGAAAACATCGAAGCAAGCTCGCTGCATGTGAAAGTGCTTGAGCAGCAGAGCAATGAATCTGACAGGGGGTCGATTGTCTACACTGATAACGAACGTATGCTACTGGAATATCTGCGTGAGCATGGCGGCATAACTATAGAGGGCTATATGAAGTTGACCCATGTGTCGCGCGCCGCGGCAGAACACACGGCAGTGAATCTTTGCAAAATGCAAGTGCTCCACATCACCTATCACGATGGCTCATGCTTGTTGGTTTTGCCTAATGATGCCGATGAAATCAGGGCAGAGCATTGAGATTCCATTATGTTGCACCCTGTAGAATCCGACAATTATTTGTACCTGCATATTATTAGGAATGTTTGATAGTTTGAGAAGTCCACAATTGTTTTGTGTTGCTGATTAGGTAACGCTATTTTTTGCCCATCACGTGTCGAACACGGTTCCTCTTACAGGGGCTTTGCCTTATGATAAAGCCGAGATTATAAACGAACTTGACAGAGCAATCAAAGAATTGCCTGAAGAGAAACTTAAAACATATCGAAATAGAATATGGCATCTTTGAGGTTGGGAATCGAAAGGAACGACGAATAAAAAATGCCGGCGGTGTGGATATGTTCCGCCGGCAAATGTTTGTTTGCCCCTAGAAAAACAGCTGCTGCTATGGCAAAGTTATTCTTTGTTTGTGGCTCGCTTGTATTCGCGTTCGCTGATAAGACCAGAGCGATAGCTTTGCAGCAACAGTTGCAAATCGTCGATTTGACGGGTGATTTCTTTGCCGATGTCGGTGTCCTTAACGTGCATTCGGTAGGCGCTCATTTCCACCACTTGCGTGGTTGATTTAATGTCTTGCCCTTCGGCGACTGCCTCTTCGATTGAGGTGAAAGGTTCGTGTTTCACTAATTGGAACCCGCGGGAGTGGTAGACGAGGGTGTAGCCGGCAATGCCGGTTTTGGGCTGGTAGGCTTTGGAGAATCCGCCGTCGATAACCATCATTTTGCCGTTGGCTTTGATGGGTTGCTCGCCTTGCAGCGTCCTCACTGGCACGTGACCGTTGATGATGTGGCGGTGTTGACCTTCCACTCCAAACTCGTCGAGGATGTAGTCGCACACTTTTTCGTCGTCGCGCAGAATGTAGTAGTTGCCTTTCACTTCTTTGCCGGCTTGCTTATCATCGATGAAATAGTTTTCGAAGGTAGCCATTTTGTTCTTGTCGAACACGGGAGAGTCGGGGCCGCACCATAGATACCAGTCGTAGTCGAGCGCATATTGATAGCTTTCCTTATCTCCATAGTCCTTGCCGAAATATGCTTCGCGAATCATGCTTCCCACCTTGTCGAAGAGGGCGCGTCCGCAATACTCTTCGCCGCGGATTCTCACTTTCTTCAGTGTTCCGTCGGCATTGAGCGGGATGGATGCGTGGAAAAGCAGGTTGGAATTGCTGATGGTGAATATGCATCCGTGGCGGAACAGGCATTTCATGTGCCGTTTCAGTTTTTCGCTGTGGCAGAACGATTTGTGAAGCGAATCGACGATGTTTTGCTCTTCGGGGGTGAGGCGATATGGGTCGGCAGGGTCGATTGTTGGGAAGTGAGTGTCGCACAGCGAATATTCTTTTCCGTCTAAGGTGATGGTGCCGGCATCGTAATTGATGTTGTTCAGCAGTAGACGGTTGTCCATTTCGTATTCGGGGTGGCGCATAATCATTTGCCCTTCAAGCTTGAACTGAATGATGGCGATGGCTTTGTGCATCATGCCAATTAGCCGAGAATCTTTATCGTTGATTCTGTCGGAATCATTAAGGTATTTTGGCATAAATCGGTCGCAGCTGTCGCCCTGGTAAGCCGTCATGGCAAATGTGGCAAGAGGCAATATGTTTATGCCGTAGCCATCTTGCAGCACCGATTGGTTGGCGTAGCGCAATGTGATGCGCATCACATTGGCAATGCAGCAGTCGTTGCCCGAGGCAGCTCCCATCCACAGGATGTCGTGGTTGCCCCACTGAATGTCGAAGTTGTGATAGTTGCATAATATGTCCATGATTCGGTCGGGACTAGGGCCGCGGTCGAAAACGTCGCCCAGGATGTGCAACTTGTCGATTGTGAGCTGTTGAATGAGGTTGCAAATGGCAACGATGAAATCGTCGGCACGCTCGATGTCGATGATGGTTTTCACAATCACATCTACGTAGGCTTGCTTGTTGGGGTCGAGGGTGGATTCGTGCAGCAACTCTTGAATGATGTAGGAGAAGTCCTTGGGTAACGCTTTCGACACTTTGCTTCGAGAATACTTCGAGCTAACGTTGCGACACACTTTCACAAGCCGATTGATGGTTACAAATAGCCAGTCGTTCAAGTCGTCGGTTTGTTGCTTAACCAACTCGAGCTTCAGCTCGGGATAATAGATGAGTGTGCACAGCTCTTTTTGGTCCTTGGCGCTGAGTGTTTCGTTGTAGATTTCTTTCACTTTGCGCTTTATGGCTCCCGAGGCATTGCGCAGCACATGCTGGAATGCTTCGTACTCGCCGTGCAAGTCGGCAAGGAAGTGCTCGGTGCCTTTGGGCAGGTTCAAGATAGCCTGTAGATTGATGATTTCGGTGCTCGCTGTGGCAATGTTTGGGAAATCTCGTGCAAGTAGTTGCAGATATCGTAATTGGTCGTTGCTGATGTTCATGATTGTTTTGATTGTATAAAAAAATGTGGAGGAAGATTATTTGCTGTTGCGATATTCTTGAGGTGTGCAGCCGGTGTATGTGCGGAAATAACGGGTGAACGTAGTGGCTGTTGGAAAGCCAAGCGAAGCCGCAATCGAGGCAACCGGCGTGTGTGAAGCTTTGAGCTGTGTCTTGGCGTCCATGATTATCAGGTTCATAATGATTTCCTGAGGTGTCATGCCGGTGGCTTTGTTTATCACGCTGCAGAAATGCGACAGAGTTAGATTCACTTCGTGGGCATAGAACGAAATTTTGTGTTCTTCGCGATAGTTCTCAATTGCCAGTTGCAGGAATTCTGACAATATTTGCTGCTCGCGAGTGTTCATATTTTTGTCGCTTGTAGCCAAATCGGTTTTCAAACTTTGAATGAGCATTTCCACGATTACTTCCATCATGGCTTGTGCCATTTGGCGAGTGATTAGATTTCCTTTCAGTTGGCTGGCTCGTGTGAGCAGCGACAACATGTCGGATATTACAGAACCCATATCTTCACTCAAGTGAAAAATGGGCTTGGTGAAAATCTGAAGCATCACTTGCGACATCACTTTCCAGAAGTTCACATTCTTCAAGAATGCCGACGAAAATCCCATAAAGCTGATTTTCAAGTCGTTGCTAAGATTCTTTATTTGAATGAACGTTCCGGGAACAATCACCACGAAATCGCCTGCCTTCAGTGTGTAATCCCAAAGGTTGATGGTGGCAGTCACTTCGCCTTTCACGATGTAGGCAAATATGCAGGTCTGGAGTTTGCACGGAAAACTGGCATAAAATTTCAGCAAATCGCTCGTGATGTCGTCGTAAACAATAAAGTCAACAGGAATATCCATCAGTGGCATGTTCCCGTTGTTGTGTATCATTGTTATTGCTTTTTCATTCATTGCCTTGCATAATATGATTGTTAATGCAAATTTAGCGAATTATTTCGCAAAACTATATTGCAAACCAATAAATTTGCACATTTATCAGTATTATTCATACAATTTGTAACATCAGTCGTAGAGAGGCAATGATAAGCACATCGATGAGCGAACTGAAGCTCAGGTTCAGTTCGCGTTATTTTGATTCGTGATAAGAACTGTCGGTGTTAACATTCCAGACGTTGCTGTGCGAGGTTTTGCCCGACACAATGTTGTTCACAGCTTCAATGGCTGTGAGCATTGAGTGGTCCATGTTGTTGTAGCGGTGTTGCCCGTTGCGCCCGATGCAGTATAGGTTGCCGATTCCGTCGAGCCAATGGGTGAGTGTGTGAAGGTCGTTGTAAGTGCCGTGATAGGCAGGGTAGGCTTTTTTCACTCTTTCAACATGACTGTCGATTACGGGTTGCTGTGGCGCAATAAAATGCAGCTCGGAGAGTTCGCGGCGAGCAAGCTCGGTTAGTTGCTCGTCGCTCATATTCCACATGTCGTCGCCTTCGGTGCAGAAATACTCAAGCCCAAGCCAAACGGTGTTTTTATAGTCGTCAACAAGATAGGGCGACCAGTTGTTGAATACCTGCAATCGTCCCATCTTCACGTTGGGGTTGTGGATGTAGAACCATGTGTCGGCAATTCGTCCGGCATAGGTGTTGGGTTGAGAGGTGTTTTTGATGAGCATGTCGTTGACGAGGACTCCTATTGTGATGAAATCGCGGTAGGGCAGATGATTTGCAATGTCGCAGACTTCGGTTGGCACCTCAATTCCGCGAATGCCGTCAACGAGGTCGGTGAGAGGCATCGATGAGAAGACATAATCGCAATTGATGGTTTGTGTTTCACCGTTTTTGTGTTTCACCGTTACCGATTTCATCAGGTTGTTTTCGTCGCAATTGAGTGCAAAGGCGCAGCAGTTGGTGATTATTGTGCCGCCCATATCCTCTATGGCGTGTGCTACTGTTTCCCATAACTGCCCAGGACCATATTTGGGGTATATGAATCGGTTGATGAGCGATTTCTCAACGCCTTTTTGCTCGATGTCGGAGCTGGGCTTGTGCAGCATATTTTTTAACACCGAAGCAAGCGACAGGTTATTGACGCGTTGAGCACCCCAGTCGGCATTGAGTTGGCTCGGATGTTTGCCCCACACCTTGGTAGTGTAGTTTTCGAAGAACATCCGGTAGAGCTGCTTGCCAAAACGATTAATATAGAAGTCTTCGAGCGACCGCTCGCTTCGTCTGAAGATGTGCGCTCGCGCAAATGAGGCAGCCACTTTCAGCGATGTGGCAAAACCCATATTGCGTAGCATCTCAAGAGATGGCTCAACGGGGTAATTGAAAAACTTGTTGCGCCAAACGATGTGCGAAATGCGCCGCCGTGAAAGCATCACGCGTTCGGCAGTTTCGGGGTCGGGTCCTCCTGAATAAGTTGTGGCTGTGCCGGTGAGTATTTCGTCGATGGCAGGAGCTCCTTGCAGGGGCAATATGTTGAGCCACCAGTTCATTATATCGTCATTCTTTGAGAAAAAACGGTGCCCGCCGATATCCATTCTGTTTCCATTGTGGTTTATGGTGCGAGCGATGCCACCTATTTGGCTGGATTCTTCAACAACAATTGGGATGATGTCGGTGCGTTTCAGTAGCTCGTAGGCGGCGGTTAGCCCTGCGGGTCCGGCACCTATGATTACTGCTGTTTTATGTTTAGTAAAGCTTTTCATTTATGATGTGTGGCATTAATTATAATAATTGTTCTATCTTGTCGAAGTGGGCTTCAGGCGCAGGTCGAGTTGTTCCACGATGCATGCGGCGAGCAGGCACATAAATGGGAACATTGGCGTCATAAGTCGAGCATAATTAGAGTCGGCACTTGCCCAAAGAGTGGTGGCTATAGTGGCAATGCAGGCTAATGTCATCAGCGCGCCGATGACTGCCAAGCTGCTTGGGCGCCTAAACAAGAGAATTGCTTGAACAAGACCCAAAATGGCAAGAATTAAATAAATCTGTGCTAACTTCATGCATTGCACATGGTGGAGATAGTCGGCAGAGTGGTGGTGCGGACAAGCCGGGAAATGCTCGCCGAGACTCATGTCGAATGCCGAAACTCGCGATGTAGCGTATTTGAGCAGATTGTGGGCGTATACGCTATCGGCTTTCTCCATGCATTGTTTGGCTTGCTCTACTCTCCAACACCTTATATGTCGGACGCTGTCGGGCGATTGCAGTTCAACAAGTGTCACATATGGGGGAAAGGACTCTGATAGCATTCCGTTTCTAATCAACACTATAGCACGGTTGATTGAGGATACATTACTCAGAGCAAATCTGCCGTAAAGGCGCTTGTGCTCGGCACAATATCCCAATACGATTATTGCAGCAATCAAAGTGGATGATATGGCTGCAGTGGTGTGCCGGAGAGCTTTTTTGTGATAGGCATAGGCATAAGCAATTAAGCCAAGCGGCACAAAGCAGATGCAGAACGGTCGCAGCATTATCATGAACAGCAGGAACAACGGCATTGCAATGCAGATGTTTCGCGAAGCCTTTCCCAAGACGATTGAGATGAGCATATACGCGAAGAACACTACCGATGAAATGGTCAACGATTCGGTGAAGATGAACGCAGTGTAATTTAATATTGGCAGATCCCATGCATATAGACAGGTGAAAACGCATTTCACCGTTTTTCGTTTTGTAAGTAGTGCAATGGTTTTATAGAGATACGGCACCGACACAAAGAATACCACCATCTGAAATGCCGAAAGCAAATACATTCCGTTGAAATATTTGCCCAAGGTGAATATCTGGCACAAAATGGGGTAGACTGGTGTTCGAAGTTCGTCGATTGTTCCTGAAAATATAGTTCGTCCTGCAGCCAGATATGTGCCAGTGTCGCCTTTTACATGATACAGTTCAATGCCCACAATGCTATACCACAGCAATGTTAACAACACTGTTGACAGAGTTATAAACCACATGCACTGTTTGTCTGAGGCATTCATTATGCGAGATTTCAGTCGTGTCATTATTGCTTCTGCTTAAAAGGTGAGATGGTGAATCGATTCAAGAAAATGGCTGCCATAACAAATAGGCAAGGCATCATGGGCATCATCAGACGCCCATAATCGGCATAGGCGCCCCAAATGCTGGTGAATATGGTTGCAATGCATATTGTTGCCATTGAGCCCGATATGATAGTCAAAGGACTTCGCTGTTTTATATACAATGCTTCAATGGCAATAAACAGCAAAATAAACATGCAAATCTGTGCTAAATTTACTACGATTAGTCTGCCGAAATAATATAGTATAGGTATGTGGCGGTTTGCATAGAAAAA
>SFEA01000083.1 GCA_004557385.1 Bacteroidales bacterium | reverse complement strand
GCGCAGTATGTGCCCATCGACGAGAAGCACCCGCGCCAGCCGCAGTCGCCCTATTCAGCCACCAAGATTGCTGCCGATGCCATTGCCAAGAGTTTCTACAACGCATTCAACCTGCCGGTGGTTATAGCCCGTCCGTTCAACACCTACGGACCACGCCAGTCGGCTCGCGCCATCATACCCACCATCATCACCCAGATTGCCAACGGCGAACGCGAAATAAAGGTGGGCGACCTCTCGCCTACGCGCGACTTCAACTATGTGAAGGACACCTGCCGCGGCTTCTTGGCGCTGGCTCAGGCGCCGGGCGTTGAGGGCGAGGAGATTAATATCTGCACCAACAGCGAGATTTCGATGATGGACACGCTCAAGCTCATTGCCAAGATTATGGAAGCTGACGTCCGCTGGGTGCGCGACGAGCAGCGCATTCGTCCGGGCAAGTCGGAGGTGTTCCGCCTGTGGGGCGACAACACCAAGATTACGTCGCTCACGTCGTGGCGCCCTGCCTACACCATCGAGCAGGGCTTGCGCGAAACAGTGGAGTGGTTCAGCAACAAGGAAAACCTCGCAAAATACAAGTCGGGCATCTATAACCAGTAAGTCAGAGCCCCACATTGCCCTGCGAGGCGCATAACATACACCGGATTTTTTTTATTTCGACACAATGATTAAGCGGAACATAAACATACTCATGCTTGGCGGTGCCAAGCGCGTGGCAATGGCTGAGCAGCTCACACGCGCCGGCAAGCAGCTGGGCGTGAACGTGGCTATCTTCAGCCACGAGCTCGACGCTCAGGAGCCTATCGCATCGGTTGCCCGGGTGATTGTGGGCAAGCGTTACGCCGACCCGGAGGTGGATGCCGAGCTCGACGAGATTATCCGGCAACACGGCATCAACATTGTGCTGCCGTTTGTCGACCCTGCCATCGAGGTGGCTGCGCGGCTGGCAGAGCGCCACAGCGAGGTGTTTGTGCCGGTGTCGGGCATCGACATCAGCCGTGCCATGTTCGACAAGGTGGAGGCTGCCCGCTTGTTTGAGCAGGCGGGAATCGACATTCCTGCCACCTATCAGCCCCACGCCATTGCCTATCCTGCCATCCTCAAGCCACGCACCGGTAGCGCCTCGCGTGGCATCGTAGTGGTGCAGACGCCGGACGACGTGGAAAAGGCACCGCTGCCGCTCCACCAATACCTCATTCAGCAATATGTGGCACACCGCGACGAATACACCATCGACTGCTACGTTGGCATGATTGACAGCGAAGTGAAGTGCGCTGTGCCGCGCCGTCGCATTGCCACAGCCGGTGGCGAAGTTATTCGCACCGTCACCTGCCGCAACTCGCGGCTGGAAAGCGCCGCACGCCATGTGCTCGCCTCGCTGCATCTGCGTGGCGCCGTAACCTTGCAGTTTATCCACGACCTCGATGCCGACCGTTTCCTGCTCATGGAAATCAATCCGCGCCTCGGAGGCGGCGTAATCTGCTCGATTTGCGCAGGTGCCGACATTTCCTCGATGATAATTGAAGAGGCTGAGGACATCAACGCCCTGCCGCGCAACGATTGGCGCGACGGCACCCTGATGACCCGCTATTTCAAAGAAGTGATTTTCTACAACGACTCTCAATCCCCCGACAATGAATAACAACAACAAAGTGATGATTATAGCCGAAGCCGGAGTGAACCACAATGGCAACTTCGACATGGCTGTGGAGATGATTCACCAAGCTAAATGGGCTGGCGCCGACTATGTGAAGTTTCAAACCGCCGTGCCCGAACTGGTGATTTCAACCTACGCTCCCAAAGCCGAGTATCAGAAAGAAACCACCGGCGCCGCCGAAAGCCAGTTGGAGATGTGCAAGGCAATACACCTGCCGCTCACCGATTATGTGCGCCTCAAAGCCATCTGCCAAGAGGTGGGCATCGGATTCATGAGCACGCCGTTCGACTTGGTGTCGATTGATGTGCTCGAAGAGCTTGGCATGGATTACTATAAGATTCCGTCGGGCGAAATCACCAATCTGCCTTATCTGCGCAAGATAGCCTCGAAGGGTCGTCGGGTGATAATGTCAACCGGCATGAGCGAGCTCAGCGAGATTGCCGATGCCATTGCCGTGCTTGAAGATGGCGGCTTGAAGCGCAGCCAAATCACACTGCTGCACTGCAACACGCAGTATCCTACGCCGTTTTGCGACGTGAATCTGGCAGCGATGAACACCTTGCGGCAGACGTTCGACACCGCCGTTGGCTATAGCGACCACACGCGTGGCATTGAGGTGCCGATAGCTGCTGTGGCTATGGGCGCTACAGTCATCGAAAAGCACTTTACGCTCGATTGCAACCTGCCAGGACCCGACCACAAAGCATCGCTCGAGCCTGCCCAGCTAAAAGCCATGGTTGACGCCATTCGCAACGTGGAGCAAGCCATCGGCAGCAGCGTGAAGTGTCCGTCGGCAAGCGAAACACCCAACATCGTGGTGGCGCGCAAGAGCATAGTGGCAGCGCGACCCATCGCCAAGGGTGAGATTCTCAACGAAGAAAACATCACAGTGAAGCGCCCCGGCGGCGGCATCTCGCCTATGCTGTGGGACAGCGTGATTGGCACCCCTGCCATTCGCGATTTCATCTACGACGAACTGATTGAAATCTAAGGGGAATGCCGTGGGTTAATTGCTGATTGTTGGCGACTGCAAAGCACAAAAAACGCCTATCTTCACAGACTGGCGTTAAAAAGATAACAGAAAATAACCTAAAAATCCCTAAACATCATGGCAAACCACTCGCTCTGGCCGCGCAGGCGGTTAATATCGCTGGGAGGCAAATGATTATATATATTGCGATGAAAGCGCCGAAGGTGCTTCACTATGCTTAACCGCTGGTGTAGCGCAGCGAAACCTGCGGAGAATCGAATCCCACACAATATATCGGCGTCGAAGACGTCGAACAATGTTGTGCCACTT
>SFEA01000043.1 GCA_004557385.1 Bacteroidales bacterium | reverse complement strand
CCTCAAAAGCGGCGCCACCCAGGTGACTACCGATTCGGAATACACCATCCCGAACCTCAATTTTGATTCGTGGTGGCTCGACGGCAAAGTGTACTGCCCATGGGAAGAAGGCGGCACAACATATTGGGACACTGGCAACAAGGGCGCTACAACGCTCGGCAACAGCAACAGTGTGCCTTCAACCGACACCTGGAACGGAAAAGGTTATTGTGCCGAACTCAACACCAAGTTTGTAGGCATCGGCGTTGTTGGCAAACTGGCTGCCGGAAACTTGTTCACAGGCAACTATGTGCGCACCGATGGCACCAACGGCATTTTGCACTTCGGCCGTCCTTTCACCGGACGCCCAACCAAGCTCAAAGGGCATTGGAAATGCAAAGTGGAGAAAATATCGCACTCGTCGAGCGAATTTGCACATCTGAAGGGTCAACCCGACACCTGCGTGGTGTATGTTGCTCTTGCCGATTGGAACGACCAATACGAAATTCGCACGAACCCCAACAACAGGCAACTGTTCAACAAAAACGATGAACATGTGATTGCCTACGGAACCATCGAATCGGCAAAGACAATAGCCAACTGGCAAGACTTTGAAATAACGCTGGAGTATCGCGCCACCAACCGCAAGCCAAAGTACATACTCATTGTGGCATCGGCAAGCAAATATGGCGACTACTTCACCGGCGGCGATGGCACCACGCTGTGGGTGGACGACTTCTCGCTCGAATGGGACTATTAAAAAACCATAGCATAAGGCTGCAAGCAACGATTTAACAACAATTATGATTCGCCTTGCAGCCTTTTTTCTACCTTTGTAAATAGATATGGGCTGATGCCTCACTACAAAACAGGACCATGACACGATTGTTTGCCGGAATATTATTTGCTCTGCTGGCTGTGCTGAATGGTGCAGCTCAGGAGCGTATTGTGGCAATGGATAGTCACGGCGGCGGCATCCTGCCCGACTCGGTGAAGCTCGATGTGGTGAAGCAACGCGTATACGGCAACCGCGTCACCGCCGAGGGCTACAACCTTCAACGCAGCACAGGGCTCGACGCCCCTACTTTGGCACCGAAACTATCGCCAATGAACAATGTGGAATCGCCACGGCTCAATGCCGAGCGATACATCGATTCGCTCGGCGTGCATTATCCCGACGTGGCTATGCCAAGCCGATATGCCGTTATCGGCGCCAACAACGACTTGATTTGGCAACGAAACATGTTTGCCGGCGACTTTGCCCGCGAAGGCAAGATTGCAAGCTGGTACGATGGATTTGTGAGCGGCTACAGCGGCATGGCAACCCAACCCATGCTGGGCTCGGTGCGCTGGGCTGGCGCTGCAGTGACACAAAACTTTGGCGAACATTGGCAGGCGTCAACCGGCATCACTTTCAACAAATATGCAGTGCCTTGGAATGCCTATAACACCTATTCGTTCAACGGCGAACTGATGTATACACTCAACCAAAACGTGTCGGTGAGCGCATTCGGCATCTACGAATCGTCGCCTTTCTTCAGCCATAACAACAGCAACCGCTCGTCGATGCTCTACGGCGGTTATATGACTCTACGCACCAACAACGACAAGTGGGGCGTGGACATGGGTGCGCAAACCTATCGCGACCCTGCCACCGGACGTTCAGCCACGTTGCCAATCTTCCGCCCGTTCTACAACCTGAATGGACAGAAACTCGGATTTGACCTCGGAGGATTGCTCTATCAGATTTTTCAAAACCTAAGCATCAATGCAAACGGAGGCGGCTATGTCGACGACAGCTCGATGCCGGCAAACTATCGCCCGGCAGGCATGAATTCTCGAGGCAAGACGCTCGGATTTGAGCATAAGCACCGCTGACATCTGGTTGCGTGCAGCCTTATTTGCGGAATTGCATCATCCAATCCCAACCGGTTTTCCACTGATAGGAATATCGCCAATGCCCTGTTTCGGGCACCACAAGCAGCTTCTTTTGGCTCGATGCCAACGAATTCCAGCAGGCATAGGTGCTCGTTGGCGCGCAAGTGACGTCGTTGTAGCCAAACGACATATACACCGGCACGGTGAGTATGCGGGCAAAGTTCACCACATCGAAGTAGCGCACCGTTTCAACAGCTTGCTTCACCGAGGCATCGTTCTTGTGAAACAGAAAATAGTGAGGCCATCCGCCGGCACGCCCGTCGAGATAGGCTTGCTGGTCGCACAGCGCCGGGAAGAAGCTGATGATTGCCTTCACCTCGGGGAACAATGCCGCAGTGACAATGCTCAACGCACCACCCTGGCTGCCGCCCACCACAAACAGGTTTTGCCCATCGTATTCGGGCAGCGTGGTGAGATACTTGGCAGCACTCACGCAGCCCAGATAGACCTTTCGATAATAATAAGTGTCGCGCGAAGCGATTCCAATCGACATATAGTCGTACAACGCGCCTTCGCTCAACGCCGTGTAAAACTCTTGCTCGGCATCGAACGGCAACGAATGTATGCCAAGGTCGAGGGTAATGAACCCGTCGTTGGCAGGCTCGAGATAACCGCCAATGCGATGAATGCCGGCTCCCGGCACACGCAACACAGCAGGATGCTTGCCCGGCGTTTTTGGCACCGATAATATGCCATACATAGGCTTCAGCGAAGCTATTTTCACTTGATAGACATCCACCTTGTCGGTGCATCGGGCGTCGAGGCGCTTTAGCGTTGCCTTTGGTTCAATCTTGTCGAGGGCACGCAGCTCGCCATCCCACCACTGCTTGAAATCGGTTGGCATGGTCACTGAAGGCTTTATTTTGTCGGGCGCAAAGCCCACTGCGCACGAGCCGGAATACTTCACACCGTCAACCGTCACCTCAGCCGTGCAGCGCAGAAAACCAGGTTCTTTCATGGTGCCGCCTTTGATGGTGGCATTGCCCGATTTCACATCAGCGCTGCCGCTGGCATGTGCAGGCATCTTGTCGCGGCAAATGGTGTAAGAGGCTTTAACACCATCGAGCGCCACTCCCGACGATTTCACTTCCACATTAAACTTAACTTGTTTTCCCAAGTCAAAATAATAAGCCTTAGCCACTTCGCCAACGTCGGCTTTGCTGCAAGCTCCTGCTGGAGTGACTGTGACTGTTACAAGTTTCTGAGTAGGTTGAGCTGATGCCACGGCAAAAAGCACAAGGGATACGATGGTTAATGCAATGCGTTTCATGTTAAGGTGTTATAAGTTATTACACCCAAAGTTAGCAAGAAATGCACAGAAGTGAACAAAAACCAATTAAAAAAAATTAAAAAACCAAGCAGCGACAACTGTTTGAGCAATATAATTGCTAACTTTAGCAACAAAATCTAACATTATAAACAACTAAAAATATAACTGACAAAAAACTATGAAAAAGGTTAGAGTATTACTTTTGATGGCACTGCTGAGCGTGATGACAATGTCGCTCACATCGTGCGAGGACGACGACCACTACTATGGCAGCGTGGTTGGCGTATGGGAATTGGAATCCGACGAATATGGCTTTGTGTCTGATATTGATATCGACAAATACGCCTTCTATCCCGATGGCACAGGCGTCTACGGGTGCTACGACAATCGAGGCGTGTGGATTTCTGATATACCATTCCTTTGGAGCTATGGCTGGGCAGGACCCGGCAGCATCTGCATCGACTTTGGCGGCGCGGACGAATATTATTACTACTTCGACTTCGACGGCCCTTACCTGATGCTGAGCGAAGACCCACACTTCCGCAGCTGGCTCTCATATCGCCGCGTGCCAAATTGATTCTTCACACCGCTTAGCGAAACGAAAAAAATTGGCTGTTGCTTTCAGCGCCAACCTGGGCGCACGAAGCAGCAGCCAATTTATATTGGATTAATGCGCTGTATTAATGTTTGCAAGCTTTTAACGAACGATAGCCGTAGGTGGCAATCACAGCAAAGCAAACAAACGGCAGGATGAATGATGCATTCACTGCCGGCAGCGGACCAACGGTGCCGAGGTCGATGATTGTGCCTTGCATCGGCGGCATGATTGCACCGCCCACGATGGCAAGCACCAAGAAAGCAGCGCCAAATGTATGGTCGGCATGGTCGACGCTCTCAAGCGCGATGCCATAGATGGTGGGGAACATGAGCGACATAAACACCGATGTAGCCACCAAGCAATACAGACCGGCTATGCCATCGATGAGTATTGTGCCGGCATTCACCGTCATGGCACAGATGGCAAAAATCATGAGCAGGCGACGCGAGTTAACGTATTTCATCAGGAATGTGCTGATGAAACGACCGAACAAGAACATACCCATTGCGCCAATGTTATAGAGCTGGGCAGTGGCTTTGTTGATGCCAAGACGGTCGGCATACTGTATGATAAATGTCCATGTCATGATTTGCGCTGCCACATAGAACACCTGAGCAATCACACCTTCGCGATAAACGCTGTTGCGGAAAATGCGTTTCACCGATTCGGAGAATGTGGTTTTGGGCTCGGCGGCGAGTTGTTCATCTTCCTTGCCGGTATTGCGCTTCACAAAGATTCCTATCACTACAAGCATCACCAGCACCACGCAACCCAGAATTACATACGGATTGCGAATCACTTCAAGGTCGTGCAGGCGAATGGCAGTTTTTGTTGCTTCGTCGAGCGACGAGAATCCCACTTCGCGCACCTCAGGAGCATCGCTTTGCAGCGAGGCAAGCACCACGTTCGATGCCACAAACATGCCCATGAGCGAACCCATTGGGTTGAACGCCTGCGCCAAGTTGAGGCGGCGTGTTGAGGTGTCCTTGCTGCCTAACGACAGAATAAACGGGTTTGATGTGGTTTCAAGAAACGCCAAACCGAATGTGAGCACGTAGAGCGACACGCAGAAAAATGCAAACTCCTGATAAGCAGCTGCCGGAATGAACATGAACGCGCCAACGGCATAGAGCGTAAGCCCCAGCATGATGCCGCTCTTGTAGCTATAGCGATGCACAAAAATGGCTGCGGGTATTGCCATTGTGGCATAACCGCCATAGAATGCAAATTGCACCAACGACGCCTTCGCCGCCGAGATTTCCATCACGGTTTGGAAAGCTGCCACCATTGGATTGGTGATGTCGTTTGCAAAACCCCATAGCGCAAACAATGAGGTTATGAGTATAAAGGTCAAGAGATATTTCTTCTCAACCAACGGGGATGTGTTTTTGGCCATAAACTTAGGGTATACGAAGATTCAACAGCGTGACGCGGGCTTCATGCCCGAAGCCCGTTTCGTTCACTCGATTAATCTGATTATTTCTTCTTGCCTAAGAATTTCACTTCCACTTCCTCAACTTCGGCATCGGTGAAGGTCTCGAGGTTGTCGCCGTTGAGCACAGCCAAGCGCGAAGCCATTTCCATGAATGTGGCGCGTTCGAGGGCTTGGTTGAAGTCCTTGCCGCATACCACCTGTCCGTGCTTGAGCATGAATGCCGAGTTGTGTTCCTTGAGGGCTGCAATCACAGCGTCAGCCAATTCGGGCGAACCGGGACGATAGTAAGGAATCTCGGGAATTTCTACACCAACGTGATAAGGCACTTCGGCAGTGACATTGATGCTCTTTGGGCGAACCTTCATGCACGAGATGGCAGTGGCATACGGAGCCTGGAAGTGAAGCACCACTGTTTGGTCGGGGCGTTCACGCAGCACGCCAAGGTGGAACACGCTTTCCATTGAAGGCTTTACGCCGTTGAGCACTTCGCCGTCGCTGAAGCGCACCACCGACACCTGTTCTTTTCTGATTTCGGGCACCCACGAGCCTGTTCCGCTCACCAGCACCTCGTCGCCAATGCGCCACGACAGGTTGCCGCTGCTGCACACGGTTAATCCATATCGACCCACCTTGTGAGCCATTTCAACGAATTCTTCAATTTGTTGTTCGGTTATTTTCATTGCAAAATCGGTGTTAGTTTGTTGTTTATCAGAAACTCCGGGCGCAAACGCTGGGTGTGGTTTCCACCCGGATTGTTTCAGCAAACAGCAGGTTGTTGAATAATGTTGTTTCGTTATTTATACATTGGGCCGAAAGCAGCGCATGCGCGATAGTCCTGACCTTCCTTGTCCATGCCGAATGCGTTCCAAGCAGCCGGGCGGAAGATGTCGTCCTCAGGCACGTTGTGCATCGACACCGGAATGCGCAGTATTGAGCAAAGAGTAATGAGGTCGGCACCGATGTGGCCATAGCTGATTGCACCGTGGTTGGCACCCCAGTTGTTCATCACGTCGTAAGCGCTCTTGAATGCACCCTTGCCGGTGAGGCGCGGAGCAAACCAAGTGCACGGCCAAGTATAGTCGGTGCGTTTCCACAATTTGTCGCTCACCTCGTCGGGCAGGTTCACTGTCCAACCTTCGGCAATCTGAAGTACCGGACCGAGGCCCTTCACCAGGTTCAAACGAATCATGGTGACAGGCATTTCGGCGCGAGTGAGATAGCGCGACGAGTAGCCGCCGCCACGGAAATAGCCATAGTCGGCTTGACACCATTCGGTGGCTGCAAGCATCTTCTTTTGGTCTTCTTCGGTGACTTCATACCAAGGCTTCATCACATGGTTGCCCTCGGCATCGGTCACTTCGCCACAAGCGTCGAGGCAGGCAGCGCCGCTGTTGATGAGGTGCAGGAAGCCTTGCGATTCCTTGGCAACGCCTTCGAGGTCGTAGCCGGTGGCACGCTTAACAGCTTCGGGGCTCCAGTAGGTGCGCACGTCGGCAAATATTTGAGCACGGTTGGTGAGCAGCTTCATGAACAGCATGCCAAGACCGTTGAGCACGTCGTTTTCGGTGGCAAGAATGTATGGTTCGCGAGCGCCGTTCCAGTCGAACGTAGAGTTGCAGAGCGCTTCGGCAAAGTCGCCATTCGGATAGAAGTCGGTCCATTGACGTTGTCCCTGGAAGCCGGCAGCGATGGCGTTGTGACCCACCATTTCTTCTTCGCAACCTGCAGGCAGATTCTTGTTGCCGTTCATCAAATCCTTGATGATAACCATCATCTTCACCACAAATTCCCAAGCCTCTTCTTTTTGCTCAGGAGTGCGTTGCAATTCGGCAGGATTCTTGTCGAAGCCTTCGCGGCAATTAGCCTTGGTCCAAGCAAGAGCCTTTTGATATTCTTCTTCGTTGTAGATGCCTTCGGTCATGCGGCGGATGATTTCAACCTCATCGACGCTTTCAACACGCATACCCAGATATTCCTCGATGAACTGCGGGTCGATAATCGAGCCGCCGATACCCATACAAATCGAACCGATTTGCAACCACGATTTACCGCGCATTGTGGCAGCAGCCACAGCGGCACGGCCAAAGCGCAGAAGCTTTTCGCGCACGTCGGCAGGGATGTTAGTGTCGTCGGCATTCTGCACGTCGCGGCCATAAATGCCAAATGCAGGACGGCCCTTTTGAGCATGGGTGGCAAGCACCGAAGCCAAATAAACAGCGCCCGGACGCTCAGTGCCGTTGAATCCCCACACGCCCTTGATGGTGAGCGGGTCCATATCCATGGTTTCGGCGCCATAGCACCAGCACGGTGTTACGGTGAGCGTGATGTCAACGCCCGCCTTCTTGAACTTCTCGGCGCAAGCAGCGCTTTCGCCCACACGGCCTATGGTGGTGTCGGCAATAATCACCTTCACCGGTTCGCCATTAGAGTAACGTATATTCTCTTCAAAAAGTTTGGCTGCAGCACGAGCCATGTTCATCGTTTGTTCTTCAAGCGATTCGCGCACTTTGAGCACGCCGCGGCGGCCGTCGATGGTTGGACGGATGCCAATTACCGGGTAATCACCCACAAGTCTGTTTTCTGCCATACGATAGGTATTTAGTTATTTAATTTTTTGGTTAGATGTCATTGTCAACAATTAATTTTATTGAGTTGCACGAAGATAAGAATTTATTTTGAAAAACCGACAAAAACAGCCCCATAATTAACCCCGCCCCTGCGATTTTTTGCATAATATCTAAAATTAGCTTTTTTATTTATTTTATGCTTTTGAATGTACAAAGCATTGTTTTTCAACAATTATTGCTACCTTTGCAAACCACGTTTTTATAACGATTAATAGCATTATTTTATGTCAACCATCCACGACAGCTTCTTGCTGTCAGCCATCCGCATCGGCGACGGCGAACAGCTATACAACACCAACTTGCTTGCGCAACCCGAAAGCAGGCTGCGTGGCGAGCACCTGCCTTGCCCAATAACCAATAGGCACACCCACAAGTAAGAATCAAACTAAACCATTTTTATATTATGATAAAGCTACATAATTCAGAACTTGAGATTGCTGTGAAGCTGCATGGCGCCGAGCTGTGCAGCATAGTGAAGAACGGCTGCGAGCACCTGTGGAACGCCGACCCGGCAATATGGGCGCGCCACTCGCCTGTGCTGTTTCCCATCGTGGGACGCGTGTGGGAAAGCCGCTACCGCGTGCTCAACCGCGAATACAGTCTGCCGCAACACGGTTTTGCCCGCGACATGGATTTCACTCTTATTGAGCAAACCCCATGCAGCGCCACTTTTGTGCTTGAAAGCAACGAGGAGACGCTTGCTAAATACCCCTACCCTTTCCGCCTGACAATCGGCTACCGCATCGACGGCAACAAGGTGATTGTGAGCTGGGATGTGGAAAACACCGGCAACGGCGCCATGCACTTTCAGATTGGTGCACACCCGGCTTTCGTGCTGCCCGACTTCGACGCTGCCGACCCTGCTCCACGCGGCTATTTCACTTTCACCGGCAACAAGCCGCTATATTTCGCCCGCCCCGGCGAGAAAGGCTGCGCTGCCACCGAGATAACCGAGTTCAAACCAGACTGCGGCGACACACTTGCCATCACCCCAACGGCGTTCGGACCCGACACCTACATGTTTGAGAACAACCAGCTCTCCGGCGTGGGCATTGTCGACAAGCAACACCAGCCATACATCGACGTGAACTTCGACGCTCCGCTGCTGGCGCTGTGGGCTCCGGTGAAGGCTCACCCCGAATGTCCGTTTGTGTGCATCGAGCCATGGTATGGCCGCTGCGACTATATGCACTACGAGGGCGATTTTGCTTCGCGTCCGTGGATGAACCACCTGAGTGCCGGCGAACACTTCACCGCCGAATACACCATCACAGTGCATCGCTGATGCCCTGCGAGGCGATAAAGCAAATACCCCGGGCGATGCTGATGATAGCGCATCGTCCGGGGCAAGTTTTTTCAGTGATTATGTAACAATAAGATTAGAATACAACGAACTTCTTGCCGTTCTTGATGTAGATGCCTGGAACGGTGGTGTCAGTTACCTTGCGGCCCATAATGTCGAATGTAGGAGCATTTTCGTCGTCCTTATCAGCCTTGACGGTTGATATGGCATCCAGTGCGCCCCATGTAAATTCAATTTTGCCGTATGTATAATTTCCACTATCATAGTAGTAGTCGGGATAATAGTATTCACCTATATACATTTCACCCTCAGTAGTGCCATCTGCATAGAAGAAACTGTCGTACGGGTCAAGGAGAAGCTCATCATAATAGGACTGGAGATAATACAAATCCAGCACTTGATAATCATATCCTGTAGGTGTATGGCCATTGGTAATGACCACGGCGTCATCGGCATCCACGCTGAACTGAATAGAACCTGGATCGGTGCCCGGAATCTTCAATTCATACATGAAACCCAATTCTTCGGCATCGGCATCGGCATACTTTACGAGTGTGGCTTCTCTGCCTTTGAGCATGGCTTCTGTAGAATAATCCTCTGTTGCATCGTCCCAAGGATAGATTGCGAAATGACCGTTAACAGTGTATTCAGGAGCAGAAGCTTTCTTTAAAGTTTCACTAATGATTTCTGCAATGGCTTTATAATCCGATTTCTCATCATACGAACCCACATAATCTAATGAAATTGAGCCGTCAGCTGCAATCTTTCCCACAATTGGTTTCGTGCTATCAGTCCAGCCTTTTCCATAACCGGAAGTGTCAGAAGCATCGGCAGTTGAAGCACTGTAAGTATAGTAGCCACTAACAAACGGGTCAATGGTGATTGTACCTTCAGTCAAATCCACAATGGCGCTTGATTCACCACCAAGATTTCCGAGATTGGTTAAAGTGATGGTGTTTTCGCCGGTTTTGCTGATTGTTACACTACATTTTCCTGTCACGGAAACCCACGAATCTGCACTATAATCGGTGGTGTACTCATCGGTATACTACGAAATGTAGGTGCCTACAAGCTCGTCTACCGATTCAATCGCGTTAGCTGCGAACGCACTCAGCGCTGCAGCGACAAGTAAAGTAAATTTTTTCATACGCTACAAAAAAATTAAGTTTGAAATAAAAAAATAGTTATGTTAATTATAAAAATATGGGCGAGGCTTTTTCAAGGCACTCGCCCTGTTATTGTCATGTAAGTTTTACTATTCTGCTGCCCAGGTGTAATAGTCATAACCCTCGCTTGAGCCGCGTGTGGCTTTAGCATAGAAGTAAAGCTCAAGGTTTTCGCGGTCGAAATAGCTGTCGGCTTGGTTGATAAGCAAACCGTTCTTCACACGCACATTTGAGTTACCAGTTTTCATTTTTATCCAACCAGTAGTTGCGTCAACCTCGCCATTGAGGATGTTAATGGTGTTGTTGGCATTTACGGTGAACACCAAGTCGTAGCCCTCAGCGCCATAGAAGCCTTTGATGGTGAACGTGCCGAATCTGTCCTGAGAAGTGCGTTCCTCCACGATGGTGGCATCGTACGAGCCGTTGGGGACCACCGCGCTGGTCAATACGCCCGAGTCGTTGAGAGCAGTGTAGAACGATGTGGAGCACGTCAAGATGGCTTCGTCGGAAGCCGTAGCAGCTTCGTCAGCCATAGATGGATAAGCCCAGAGGTGCAGGGTGTATTCGCTGAGCAGTGCCAGTCCGCTGAACGATACCGAGGTGATATTGGTTACACCGCCTTCCACTATTTCGCCCATGCTGTCGCAGAGTTTATAGCCATATTGCACAGCCCCGTCAACAGCGCTCCACTCAAAGGAGAGGCTATTGTGAGATGCCTGAGTGACCTGAATGGAAGGTATGTCGATTGGTGTCTTCACCGGGTCGTCGTCGCTACACGATGTGGTGCACATTGCTGCAATGGCAACCAATGAGCAAGCTATATTTGAAAACTTAAAGAATCTCATAATCAATTGAGCTGATGGTTAATTAGTAGTAAAGATAGATGTCAAAGTTCACATAGTCACCGTCGTCGATGATGACGCTGTTGATTGAGCCATAAGAGTAGTAAGCCGGACCCGACGATGTGCTATATTCATATTTCCTGAGGTCGATGCTGAAATAGTTGTAGCCCTCGTAAGAATAGTAGAAATAGATATAGTCGGCAATAGGCGTTGTAGAGCCCTTCGGAGTCCAAGCGGCGTATGTGGCGTTGTCGTTGTTGGCAGCCTGTTCTTCGTTCATCAAATACCAGCCATAATCGTCGCCAGAGCAGTGGTTTAGCGGAGTGACAGCGCCGTAACTGTTGCTTACGTCTTCGGAGTCGAAGTTGCCATCGATGCGGAATTGCAGGTCGATGCCCGAGCCGAGGAAGTTGCGCCAGATGAAGCGGTTGTCGTTGCCAAGCTGGTAGATTGCCATGTCGTCGACGCCGGCAAAGTAGTTGACACCCGAGCCGCTGACCGTCACGCTGATGTTCTCGCTGATGGTTTTGAGCTTATACACCGACAGGCTGTGGCGCATCGAGCCATCCTTTATCTTATACGGGTTGCCGTAGCGCTCGTCGATGAGCAGTTCGCACTTGGGCGTTGTCAAGAGGTCGCTATAGGTGAGTTGAATGGTGGTTTCGGCTTCGCCGGCAGCAAAATTGGCAGTAGCCGGGCAAGTGATGTTGTCGGTTTTGTTAATCACGCTGATGGGCACCTGGGCAGCTTCGGTGGTGCGGGTGCGCGCCACCACCACATCAATCACGCGTTCGTCGGCATCGGCACGCATCACCATGCTTTCGTTGGTGCTTGGGAAATATACACCCATATTGTCGTCGCCCACAGGCTGTGGCGCATCGTAAGGCACATCGTCGGTTTTGCACGATGTGATGCCAACAACCAGCGCCATTGTCAGTGAAGCGATATATTTATGCTTTGTTATCATAGTGTTAAGCGTTTTTTATTTTTTCTGGAATATTCTTCAATTCTGTTTCTTGCGAAAAATGATTTAACCTGTGTTGAAACCGCAGTGGCATCATCGCACCGTTGCCTTGATGCAGCCCGAGGTGTCGGGGTTAGGCACGATGTTCGGATTCATTTCGTACTCATATTCAAGGATGAAGAAGTTCATCCACGGAGCCACATAACCCTCCATCGAGTCGAGCAAGAACTGGTCCTCATAGTTGGTGTTGTCGCTGCGGCGCACTTGCATGCGCAGGCGCTTGAGGTCGAAGTAGTTGATACCTTCACCCCAGAACTCGATGCGCTTTTGCGTCATGAGCTGCGAGAGGAACAATGGTATGCTCACCGGGTTGCGGGCGGTGTATGAGCCATCGGTGTAACGATAGGTGTTGATGAAATCGCGCAGCGCAGTGGTGCCGGCAGCCAAACCGTCGAGGTAGGCTGTGGTTTCAATCTCGATAAACTTCATTTCCTCAACACGCATGAGCGGGATGTCGGTGAGCATACCCACTTCGTAGTCCGACTTGCCACCGGGAGCGTAACGGAACTTGGTGTTGGTGTAGGCAGGGAGCGCCTTCCATTCGTCGGCGGTGAGGTTGGTGAGGTTAATCTTGGTGCCGTTGATTTCCTGTTGAGTGAAGCGAGCGTAGCCTTCGTCGGTGCCGGCATAGTTGGGGTCAATCCACGACCAGCGGCGCCAGTCGCCTTCTTCAATCATGCTGTAGAGCGCGCTGCCAATCATGCGCACTGCGTTGTAGCCGCGTGCCATGCTCCAGTCGGCTTCGCTGTTGATGGTGCCTTGGAAGCTGCAGTAGATGTAGCCAAGCTGTTCCTTGGTGGTGGTTTCGATATCCCACATCCACGAGTCGACAGGTGTGTTGAAGCCGGTCTCGTTGTTGAGCCATTGCTCGGCAGTGGTTATACTATAGCCCACTTGAGCCTTGCGGGCATATTTGCGAGCCAAGGAGTAGCAGTCTCTTGCGCTGGTCACGTTCATCTTGTCGTAGGTGTCGCTGCTCGAGTCGCTCTCAATCATTGCCTGAAGGTCTTCGGGCGAGTTCTCGAAACGAGTTCCCAGTTCCAGATAGAGGCGAGCCTTGAGGCCGTAAACCACGCTCTTGTTAGGCAGCGTCTTGCTGGCGCGGCTGAACCCGTCGATATATTTTTCGGCATTGTTGAGGTCGGTGATGATGAAGCGATACATATCGGTGAACTTGGCGCGCGAGTTCTGTTTGATTTGTTCGAGCGTCATGTCCTCGGTGACGATGGGCACTGTCAAGCCCCAGCTGCCAAGCTCGTCGGCCTTCGAGTCGACCGAAGCCACGCCGGTGCGCTTGTATTCAAACAAGCGAGCCATGTCGAGGTAAGCCATTGCACGATAGGCAAGAGCGCAACCCAGATACTGGCGCGACAATGTAGAACAATCCTCCGGGTCGACAATGCCGATGAGGTTGTTGCAGCACTTCACGAGGTTGTAGTAGAAGCGATAGGTATAACATGGAGTAAAGCGGGTTTCGGTGCCGGCTTCCACCGGATACCAGTAGTTGTAGCCGCTTGACAACGCCGGGAAGTCACCGCCGAGAGTTTCACGGAAGAACATCTGGCAAGGATAACCCCAGTCGTTCACGGGATGGGTTTGACCGCCCCACGAGTCGTAGGAAATCATATAAGAGACAATGCCGTTGAGCAAACCCTCTTGCGACGAAGCCATCTCTTTCACCTGGTCGGAAGTGAGCACATCGGTGGGTAGAGTGGTGTCGATACACGAAGTGGCGGAAATCATGGCAGCAAACGCCAGAGCCACACACTTGGTCTTGATGCTTATTTTATTGAATATGTTGGTTGTCATTGTTTCAATATTTTTTAGGGATTATCAGAATGTAACCTTCACACCGCCCGAGATGGTTGCCGAAGGGCTGTAGCTGTAGGTGTTATCGGTGTCGCCGGTGAACGAACTGCGAGGGTCGAAGCCGCGGCGTGCACTCCAGTAGTAGAGGTTAGAACCGGCTGCATAGATGCGCACGTTGCTCAATCCTACCGAACGTACCCACTTGGTAGGCAGCGTGTAACCCAAGTTGATGTTCTGCAGGGTGAGATTGCTTGCGCTGCAGAGGAAGCGGTCGCTCGAAGCAGAAGAGTTGCTGTCGCCGTATTGCAGGCGCGGTATGTTGCTGTCGGTGTTGGTTGGCGACCAAGCGTTGAGGATGTCCTTGTGGAGCGAGTGACCGCCGTTGATGCCCGTAGGCGTGGTCATTGATGCCGCATAGCCGTGGTCGTAAGCCTTGCCGCCAAGCGAATAGGTGAACGACACGTTGATGTCGAAACCGTAAAGCGAGAGCGAGGTGCCGAAACCGCCGTAAACGGTTGGGTGCGGGTCGCCGCACAGATAGGAGGTGGCGTTGCCATAGACGTCGGTCACACCCAGTGTGCCGTCGCTCTTGGTGTAATACCACGTCGACTTGCCTTCCTCACTGACTCCGGCATAGCGCTTCAAATACCATTGATAGATTGGCAGACCTTCGCAATACACGTTGTTCACTGAGGTGTAGCCGGCGTGGCCGTCGACCTCGAAGCCTTCTTTGAGCGATGGAGCCAGCTTCACGATGCGGTTCTTATAGAGAGTGGCGTTGAGATTAACATCCCAGGTAAAATTGGCAGTGTTGATAATCGAGCCGTTGAGCTCAATTTCCACACCCTTGTTCACCATGTCGCCGATGTTGTCGTAGGTGCCGTTGTAGCCCGAGCTGTAAGGAGCAATCACAAAGCAGAGCATGTCGGTGGTCTTCTTGTAGAAGTATTCCACACCACCGCGCAAGCGGCTGCCGAACAGCTCAAACTCGATGCCGGCATTCATATTGTTGTTGGTTTCCCAAGTGATGTTTTCGTTACCCTTGTTGGAGAGCACCAGACCAAGCTGGTTGTTGCTGTTGACAATATCGTAGGTGTCGATATAGCGGTAGTCGCCGATTTTGTCGTTACCCTGCTGGCCAAACGATGCCTTGAGCTTGAGCAGGTTGAGCCAACTGCCGGAGTTGTTCATAAACGATTCCTTCGAAATAATCCAGGCACCGCCAACCGAGTAGAAGTTACCCCAGCGGTGGTCGGGGTGGAAACGGCTCGAAGCATCGCGACGATAAGAGATGTTGGCGAAATAGCACTGTGCATAGTCATACTGGCCGCGGAAGAAGAAACCTTCGGAGTTATAGTCGCTCATGGCATCGCTGGCGTCGCTCACCTGAATGGCGCCAGAAAGCGTCTGGTTGAGGAAATAGTTAGCCATATTCTTCCTTGTACCCGACAGATACTCGTAGCTCTGCTTGTAGTATTCGTGACCCAGAAGCAGCTCGATGTGGTTGTTGCCAAATTCGCGCTGATAGTTGATGAGTTGTTGGAAGTTGTAGGAATAGGTCTGCGTGCTGTATTTTGTGATAGTACCGTTCGAGGTGTTGTCCTCCCAATAGCCGTAGAATGGGTTGGCAGTTTCAAGACCCTTGGTGAAGCGGTTCGAGACCGTACCGTTCACGGTCACCTTCAAGCCCTTCACCTGTTGGGGCGTGATGTCGGCATAACCGTAAATCGAGAATGCGTCCTCTTTGAACTTGTTCACGTTCAAGCTGTTGTCCTGCAGAGGGTTGATGTTAGGCAGCACAGGGCGAGTCAAACCTATTTCGTCGCCATCGCCGTAGTCGTACATCACGCCGTTTTCGTCGCGCATGATGTTGCCGGCACCATCGCGGATGTAAGCGGGATAGATAGGCGCCATGTTGTTCACCTGATAGAACACGCCACTATCGTCGCTTGGCACGGTGCGATACTGGCTGTGAGCGAAGTTGATGTTTGTGCCAATCTTCACCCAGTCCTTCAAGCGGTAGTCGGCCTTGATGCGAGCCGAATAGCGGTCGTAGTCGCTGTTGTAAACAGTACCCTCGTTGTTGAGGTAGCCCAACGAGCCATAGAACTGCAGACGGTCGTTACCGCCGGTGACGTTGAGGTTATACTCTTGGCGCATGCCGTGGCGGAAAGCCAGCTTCTGCCAGTCGTCGGGCGTGATGGTGTAGAAGTTGCCATTGTTGTAGACACGGCGTCCAAGTGAGGCGTTAGGATTCATGCGGCCGTTTTCGCCGATGAAATACTCGCCGTCGGGCACCGTGTAGCAGATATAACCCAAACCGCCCACACCGGCTTCGCCTGCCATCTGGGCATTGGCAAGTGCAGTGGCATCTTGTGCGTTCACGCCGAGCGAATTGGTCTGATAGTTATAGAGTGCTTTATAATATGTCTCGTAGTAAAGAGCCGGATTCTTGATAGTCTCGTAGTCGCGCGAGATGCGTATGTTCGAACCCAATCGGGCATCGAGCGTCACCACAGCCTGACCCTGTGCCGAACGCTTGGTGGTGACCATAATCACACCGTTAGCGCCACGGGCACCGTAGAGCGCCGTCGACGAAGCATCCTTGAGCACTGTCACCGATGCCACGTCGGCAGGGTTAAGGTTGTTCCAACCGCCATCGTATGGGGCGCCGTCAACCACAATAAGAGGGTCTTTGCCGGCGCTGATACTGCTGAAACCGCGCACGCGAATCGATGGTGTGGCAGTAGGGTCGCCGCTGTTGTTCACCATCTGCACACCGGCAGCCTCGCCCTGCAACGCACTCATCACATTGGTCAGCTGCTTGGTCTCGATGGTCTTGGCTTGCACCACGGCAGCCGAACCGGCAAACGCCGAACGCTTTTGCTCGCCGAAAGCAGTAACCACCACTTCCTCGAGCACCTGCTCATCGCTGTCAAGGGTAATTTTCATGTCCTTCGACACTGTCACCACTTGTGGTTTCATTCCCACATAAGTAATCTCGATTTTGTCGCCGGGCTTAACGCTGCTCAAAGTAAACCGTCCGTCGATGTCGGTCGCTCCGAGAGCTTTGCCGTTCTTGAGTTTGATTGTGGCTCCGATGATAGCTTCGCCTTGCGCATCAACTACCACACCTTTCACCGCATTGCTTTGCGACGTCATAGTGATTGATGATAAAGCCATAGCTATTACCACTAAATACTTTGAAAATCTCATATTCTTGGTTTTAGGTTATTCTTAATTTTTTTAATAATTATAGCATGACCACAAACAATCTTTCTTTATATTTGGCAAAATTAGCAATTTGTTACAAAATATCAAATAATTCTACCATAAAAATAAAAATAATCATATTGGGAATTTTAACTTACATTTTGTTACGCAAACATATCAATAAACCACTTTTTGATAATTTCGATGTTTACGGATGCAAATATAATGCTAACACTTGAATTATGAAAGAGTTTTAATAGATAACATATCATTTTGCTAACTAATCACCCAATTCTACACATTAAATGATTTTATCCAAAATGAAACAACATTTATTAACACAATCGCATGGCCAATATTTATTCTATACACCGGCATATACGCAAGGCGCAGCCACCCCGATGTCAACCCCGCAATGCTACATGCCGACAATTTTTTGTAACTTTGCACCGCAAAAAACTATAGGAACAACCCTGCAACGAATGACGACCGACAGCTCAAACAAACCCCAAGGCAAACCTGCCTCGATCTGGCAACGCCCCATGTGGGTGTCGCTGTTCGCCCTCACAGCCGCCATGGCGTGGGGATGGGCTTACCCATTGATAAAACTCGGATTTGAAGAATTCCGGATTGAAGGTGCCGACGCAGGCAGCAAGATGCTGTTTGCCGGCATACGCTTTGCGGTGTCAGGACTGATAATACTTGCGGCAGCCCGTGCCCGCCACTGCCGTATGACACCCGCTCGCGGCTCCGACTGGCTGATGGTGCTGGCCTTTGCGCTGGTGAACACCACGCTGCACTATGCATTTTTCTACATCGGGCTGTGGTATAGCGCCGGTTCGAGGGCTGCCATACTCAACTCGCTGAGCGTGTTTGCCGTGGTGCTGCTGGCATGCGTGTTTTTCCGCAGCGACCGCCTCACCACCCGCAAGATTGCAGGCTGCGCCATGGGCATAGCCGGCATAATAGCGCTGAACATGGGCGGCACACAGAGCAGCGACTTCAACTTGCTGGGCGATGTGCTGATTGCGCTGAATGCGCTGTGCGGAGCAGCCGCAAGCCTGATGACACGCCCGCTGAGCCGACGCATCGACATCTTTGCCGGCACCGGCTACAGCCTCGCCATAGGCGGCGCACTGCTGCTGATGGCAGCGCTGCCCATGGGCGGAACTCTGCCACGCATCACCCTTTGGGGCACCATCATACTGCTGCTGCTCATAGCCATCAGCACCATAGGTTTCACATTATATAATAAGCTGCTGTCGTGCAACCCCGTCGGCAAGGTGGCAATATTCAATTCGCTCATCCCCGTGGTGGGCGCTGTGACCTCGTGCATGTGCCTCAACGAGCCTTTCCAGCCAAAATATGCCATAGCAGCCGTGCTCGCCGCCGCCGGAATCTACATTATCAACAAAGGCAAAAAATAACCGATGGACAACGAAAAAGCCGGAGCAACCAATTCGATATTCAGCCGCGATTATCTGGCAGCTGTGGCTGTGATGTGCGTCATTATGATGAACGTGCTCGACACCACCATTGTGAACGTGGCATTGCCCACGCTTGCCCAGTGCTTTGGTGTGAGCGACACTGCCATCACTTGGGTTGCCAACAGCTATTTGATGCTCATTCCAATGCTCATGCTGTCGTTTTCGCTGGCAGGCGACGTGTGGGGATATAGGCGCATGTTTGTGATAGGCACGGTGCTGTTCGGATTGGGTTCGCTTGTGTGCGGCATGTCGTTGACGTTTGCGCAACTCATAGCCGGGCGAATGATGCAAGGCGTTGGGGCAGCCGGCGTGATGAGTGTCAACACCGCCCTCGTGCGAATCATCTTCCCTCGCGAGAAACTGCCCATAGCCATGGGAGTCAATGCCATGGTGGTGGCGGTGAGTTCGGCTGCCGGTCCTACTTTGGCAGGAGTGATTCTTCACTTTTTGTCATGGCAATGGATGTTTTTCATCAATGTTCCCGTGGCTGTGATTGCAATAGTGATAGGTGTACGCCTACTGCCGCGCAACCCCGCATCGCAAGGCGGAAAAGCCCGTTTCCACTGGTCGAGCGCAATAATGAATTTTGCATTTTTCGGACTGATGCTTCACGGCTTAGACGAGTTTGCTCAGCACGGTTTTAGCGCCACGGCAGGCATAGAGGTGGCACTCGGCACAGCGCTTGGCATTGTGTATATGCACAGGCAGACGCACATCGCCACACCACTGTTTCCTGTCGACTTGATGCGCAATTCCACTTTCGCCCTGTCGGTCGGCACATCGATATGCTCCTACACGGCGCAAAGCCTTGCCTATGTGTCATTGCCTTTCTTTCTGCATTATGTGATGCACTATCAAGCAGTGGCTATTGGAGCCATGATAACGCCTTGGCCGCTTGCCACGGTCATCACCGCCCCGCTTGCAGGCAAATTAGTGTGCAGATTCCGCGCAGGCATCATCTGCACAGTGGGCATGCTGCTTCTTGCCGTAGGGTTTGCCTTGTTGCTTCTGATGCACGAAGGTTCGCCGGCATGGCAGATGGCTGCCACACTGGCACTTTGCGGAGTAGGATTCGGATTGTTCCAGACGCCGAACAATGTCACGTTGGTGAGTTCGGCACCAACACATCGCAGCGGCGGCGCAAGCGGGATGCTCGGCACGGCACGCGTAATCGGTCAGACCGTGGGCACCACACTGGCAGCCCTCATGCTGCGGTTGTTCACCGACGAGCAACAAGCGTCGGCATGCCTTGTGGCTGGCATAGCGATGGCTATTGCAGCAGCCATTGTGAGCAGTATGCGACTTAAAGATTCCGGCGCACATGCCGCATCTAACATCAAAGCATAGTGCCCAAGCATACCCCACGTAGACCGCACCATTTTGGGCGAAAAGTTGCAAAAACACCCTCAAAACATTGGCAAAAAGTTGCAAAAACACCATCAAAACATTGGCGAAAAGTTGCAAAAACACCATCAAAACATTGGCAAAAAGTTGCAAAAACACCCTCAAAACCTTGGCAAAAAGTTGCAAAAACCTCTTGCAAACATTGGCGAAAAGTTGTAAATTTGCGTCGCAAACCATAGAAAAAAGTTGCAGCTATGCTAAAAAGAAAAGTAACAAAAAAGCTTGAAAGTTGGTATAAATCAGGACGTTGCAAAGCGCCCATTATATTTGGCGCACGACAAGTGGGCAAAACCACAGCAATACGCGAGTTTGCAAAACTGCATTACACGCATTTCGTTGAAATAAATTTTGTAAAATATCCTTCGGCGGCGAAAGCCTTCGACGGCGACCTCACTACGCATAGTATTATAACAAACCTTTCAGCAATGGGGTTTGGACCTTTTGTTGAAGGAAAAACATTGGTGTTCTTCGATGAAGTGCAAGAGTGCCCCAAAGCCCGCACGGCAATAAAATTTCTTGTCGAGGAGCACACCTACGACTACATTGAGTCGGGATCGCTGCTTGGCATCAACTACAAGCACGTGCAATCATATCCTGTTGGATTTGAGGAACGATATGATGTCTTCCCAATGGATTTTGAAGAGTTTCTTTGGGCAAGAGGCGTATCGCAACAAGTAATCGACACAGTGAAGAATGCATACGCCAAACTTGAGCCTGTGCCAGACTTTATACATCAGCAAATTAGCCGCTACTACCGAGAATATCTTGTGGTTGGTGGCATGCCCGAAGTGGTGCAGCGTTTCGTGACAAATCCCGATTTCAATGAAGTTGTGAAGGCACAACAATCCATCATGACCACATACCGCGCCGATATTTCAAACTATGCCGGACGTCAAGCGCCTTTAGTGAAGCGAGTGTTTGATGCCATACCTTCTTCACTCGGAAAACAGGACAAACGCTTTGTTCTATCCGACATGGAAAAAGGAGCATCGCTAAGGAAATACGAAGACCCCACCCAATGGCTGATTGATGCCGGTATAGCATACTATTCGTTTAATACCGGAGCATTTGAACTACCTTTAGAAGCAACAGAAAAGAGAAATCTTTACAAGCTCTACATGGTGGACACCGGTTTGCTTTGCTCTGCCATTCTAAAAAAAATGCAGTTCGAAGTGATGAATGGCAACATTGACATAAACGAAGGTGCACTCACCGAAAACTTTGTGGCATGTTCTCTTGTAGCCAACAACGTGCCACTGCATTACTTCGACAAAAAAAGCAAACTTGAACTTGATTTTATTGTGCCCGATTCCGACGGCATAACAATTATCGAGGTGAAATCGGGCGCCGATTACAAACGGCATGCCTCATTGAGCAACGCAATCAGCAACAATTCGATGCGCATAAACCGCGCAATAGTTCTTTCTGCCAACAACGTGGAAGTTTGCGACAGAATAATCTATCTACCCTTATACATGGCGCAACTTCTTTTTGAATGACCACTGACTAATCAACTGGCATACATGCGCAGTCCACCAAAAACAAGGCGGGCTGCGCATTTGCTTTCACTATCATCATTTGGGCATCGAGCGAGTGGACAAAGCAGCAAAAGCACCCATTTTGTCGAGAAAATCATTCAGCACCCGTGTTAATACTTATTGGCAATGCAAATTTTGCTGATTGCCAAAAGATTCATATCTTTGCACACAGAAATTTGTTATATTAATGATAAATTCAAAAAATGATAAACTGACATGAAAAAGGTATTCTCAATTGTATTAGGCGCAGCGCTCATGGTTTTGGGCAGCTGCAGCACACAAAAAGGCGTGAAGATGGATGGCGAATGGCTAATCACCAACGCTTGCGGCATCAACACCGTGGGCGGCGACAAGCAAGCCTCCATACGCTTCGACGGCAAAGGTAAAGTGAACGGAAACGCCAGCGTGAACTCTTTCTTTGGTTCGTACACCACCGAAGGCGATTCGCTGAAGTTTGATCATATGGGCATGACTCGCATGATGGGCGGCAGCATGGACTTGGAAGACGCCATCACCAAAGCGCTTAACAACACCGCCACCGTGAAGATTGAAAACGACGAAGCAACCGTTTTCGATCGCGATGGAAACGCCGTGATGACACTCAAGCGCAAAAAGTGACATTCGGTCGACCGCCGAAACAGCAAAATGTGCCCGGGAGTGTGAAGCAAAGCATAACTATGCCGCCCCGAGGCACATATTTTTTTGTAAAAACTGAATTACACTACATATCATAAAAATTCGTATATGCCTAACAACAATATCAAGCGCATTGTGCTCACGGGTGGGCCTTGCGCAGGAAAGACCACGGCGCTGGTGAGAGTGATTGAACAGTTCAGCAACTTGGGTTATAAGGTTTTCACCATACCCGAAGTGCCCACAATGTTCACGCAAGCAGGCATGAACTACCTCACCACCAACAAAGATTTCTTCTTTGAAGGCGAAAAAGCCACGCTTGAAATACAGCTTGCCCTTGAGGACAAATTTCAGCGTATGGCTGAAGCATGCACCGAGCCCTGCGTGATTATCTGCGACCGCGGCACACTCGACATCTCGGCATATATGACTCCTGAGATGTGGGACACCATCACAGCCAGCGTGGGTGTTGACACCGCCAGCCTGCGCAGCCGCTACGACGCCGTGCTACACTTGGTGTCGGCTGCCGACGGTGCTGAACAATTCTACACCACCAGCAACAACGCGCAACGACTCGAAAAAGCCGACGAAGCCGGGCTGAAAATCGCACGCGAACTCGACAAAAAAGTCATTAAGGCATGGAGCGGACACCCGCATCTGCGCGTGATTAACAACAACGAGGACTTCGACCGCAAACTCAACCGCGTGCTCAAAGAAATTTCAAACGTGCTCGGGCTGCCGCAACCCATCGAGGAAGAACGAAAATACATCGTTGAACTCACCGGCGACGTGCCCGACTGCATCGAAAGCGACATCACACAAACCTATCTAGTTGCCGACCCCGATTGCGAAGTGCGCCTGCGCCGCCGCGGCTGGAACGGAAAATACGTGAACGTGCACCTCACTAAAAAGAAACTGTCCGACAAAGAAGAACTGGTGACTGAGCGACAAGTGAACAACAACCTATACCGCTCGCTGCTGCAGCAAGCCGACCCCTACCGCAGCACAATCAAGAAACTGCGCAAAAGTTTTATCTGGAAAGGGCAATTCTTCGAACTCGACACCTATCTGGAGCCGATAAGCAACCTCATGATTCTCGAAACCAAAGGCATAGCGCGCCACGAGGACGTGAAATTCCCGCCATTCATTCGCGTGGTGGAGGACATCACCGGCAACAAGAAATACTACAACTACACCCTCGCCCTGCGCAACTGATGCGCACCCCACGGCAAGGGCCGATAAACCTAATTGATGGCTGCTTAGAGCGGAATAGTGTTGATATTCCGCTCGGCATTGCCAACGCATACATCGGCGTAGTAGCGCAATTTCCCCAAAATCGCCACCGACTATTAATCTACGCACCATTTTTTCGCCATATTACATACACAGTTTTGCCTGAGTGGAGGCAGGCTGCGTAGTGCGTATTTTGTTTGGCATAGACAGCAGATTTTTGTAAATTTGCCGGAGTTTTCTTAAAAGCATTATCGTTATGGAAAGAAGTGAAACACCTGTGTTGCTGCTCACAGGCTATCTGGGCAGCGGAAAAACAACTTTGGTAAACCGCATACTCAACAACACGCGCGGCATAAAGTTTGCCGTTATCGTCAACGACATCGGCGAGGTGAACATCGACGCGTCGCTGATTGAAAAAGGCGGCATCGTGGGCAAAAATGACGACAGCCTGGTGGCGCTGCAAAACGGCTGCATCTGCTGCACGCTTAAGATGGACTTGATTGAACAACTTCACGACATCACTCGCACTCACCGCTTCGATTACATTGTCATCGAAGCCAGCGGCATTTGCGAACCTGTGCCCATTGCTCAAACCATCTGCTCAATGCCCCAAATGGGCGCCGAGTATATGCTCGACGGGCTTGCACGTCTCGATTGCATCTGCGCCGTGGTTGATGCTCTGCGCCTTAAGGACGAATTTGGCTGCGGCGGCGCACTCCTGAGTTCCGACATCGACGAGGAGGACATCGAAAACCTTGTGATTCAGCAAATTGAATTCTGCAACATTGTGTTGCTCAACAAAGCCTCGATGGTTGAGCCAAACGAATTGGCTCGCGTGAAGGAAATCATCAGAACTCTACAACCCAAAGCCGAAATTGTGGAATGTGACTACTGCGACGTTGCACTTGACAAGATTCTAAACACCGGAATGTTCGACTTCGACAAGGTTGCCACCTCCGCAGCATGGATTAGAGAAATGGAAAACCTCGACGAACACGACGATGACGAGCACGAACATCACCACCACCATCATCACCACCATCACGGCGAGGGCGAGGTGGAAGAATACGGCATAGGCACATTTGTCTACAAGGCACGCCGCCCGTTCGACCTCAACCGCTTCGACTATTTTGTGGCACGCAACTGGCCCAAAGGCATCATCCGCGCCAAAGGAATATGCTACTTCAAGAGCGAATCGGAAATATGCTACCTGTTTGAACAGGCAGGCAAGCAAGTGAGCCTCAACAATGCCGGTCAATGGTATGCTACCATGCCCGACGACGAGTTGCAGGAGTTGCTTATGCGCGACGAAAGCCTGCGCCGCGACTGGGTGGACCCCTACGGCGACCGCCAGCAAAAACTGGTGTTCATAGGCCAGCACCTCGACCGCGAAGCCATCACTCAAGCGCTGAACGATTGCCTGGTGGATTTCTGATATTTTAATGCAACACCATAGCTGCAAGAGGCTGTGTACGAAATGGATATTACCAACAATGTTGCCTAAAGGGCGCCAAATCAGGATAATTCCATAATTACGACATAGCCTCTTGTTTTCCCCTGCCACAGCCAAAACAAGAGTAAGATTTGCCAAAAGCCCGCCCTCTCTCACATTTCTTTAGGAATTGACCAACAAATTCATTAAATTTGCATTATGCAAAAACATAATGTATAATCAACCCCTAAACCTCGAAGAATTGTTAATGAAATCGTCAATCCTATCAATTGCTGCAGCGGCATGCTTGCTGCTATGCTGCACCGAAGCCCAAGCCGAGAACCCAAAGCGCGAGTTTCGCGGAGCGTGGATGCACACCGTGGGGCAGATGCAATATTCGCGCATGACCACCGAACAAAACCAAACCTATCTGCGCCGTCAGCTCGACTCGCTGCAAATGGCTGGCATTAATGCCATTGTGTGGCAAGTTCGCCCAAAAGCCGACGCCTTCTACGAATCGAACTTCGAGCCGTGGAGCGTGTATCTGACCGGCGAATTCGGTAAACGCCCCGAGCCGTTCTGGGACCCTCTGCAATTCATGATTGACGAGTGTCACCGCCGCGGCATGGAGCTGCATGCGTGGCTCAACCCTTATCGAGTGACCAACACCAAGGGCGAGACAAAAAAGTTGTCGAAGGACCACATCTATCACAAGCACCCTGAGTGGTTCGTGAGCTACGGCGGTCAAACCTACTTCGAACCTGGTCTGCCCGAGTGCCGCGAATTCATCTGCAATGTGGTGCGCGACATTGTGAGCCGCTACGACATTGATGCCATACACATGGACGACTATTTCTACCCTTACCCCACTAAGGACGAATTTCCCGACGACAAAAGCTATGCCCGCTATGGTGGCGGCATGAACCGCGGCGACTGGCGCCGCCGTAACGTCGACCTGCTCATTGAAGGACTGCACAAGGTGATTATCGACGAAAAGCCTTGGGTGCGCTTCGGCATCAGTCCGTTTGGCGTGTGGCGAAACATCACCAGCGACCCTCGCGGCAGCCAAACCAACGCACTGCAATGCTACGACGCCCTGTATGCCGACGTGCTCAAGTGGACCGAGCTGGGATGGGTCGACTATATGGTGCCTCAACTCTATTGGGAACTCGACCACAAGCGCGCTCCAGGCCGCGTGCTCAACCCCTGGTGGAACGATAACGCCAACGGTCGGCACATGTACATCGGACAGTCGGTGGAAACCACTATGAAAACCGCCGACCCCGACAGCAACAACCCCACCGAACTCGACCACAAAATTCGTCTCACTCGCCAGCTGCCTAACATACAGGGCAACTGCTGGTGGCCGGGATACTCAATCACTCGCAACAGCCGCGGCGTGTGCGACTCGCTTGCCACCCGCCAGCAATCAACAATTGCGTTGGTGCCCGCCTACACTTGGCTCGACAACATTGCCCCCGACGAAGTGACAAACCTGAAGCTGAAAAGCAAACGCGGCACAAAGACTCTCACATGGCGAGCTCCCGAAACCACCGACCCGATGCAAGTGGCTAAGGCGTTTGTAATATATCGTTTCGCTCAAGGCGAGGAGATTGACCTCGAAAACGCCGCTGCCATTCAGGCTGTTACGCCTAACACCGAGTATACAGTGCCAGCCTCTACGCCTAAAGGCTCCTACAGGTTTGTGGTGACTGTGCTCGACCGCGTGAACAACGAGAGCCCCGAAGGCAAAGCGGTGACTGTGAAACTTTAATGCACAACAAAGCAACGATGCCACACTCCAACGAAATTTTCCGACAAGCCACAGCGGCCGACACCGACCGCTGTTGGCTGATTCTGCAGCAAGGCAAAGCCCAAATGTTTCGCGAAGGCAAACACCAATGGACCGAAGCCTATCCCTCGCGCCAAAGCGTTGAAACCGACATTGCAAATGGCAACGCCTACGTGATTGAGCGTCAAGGCTCGGTGATTGCCTACGGCGCCGTGATTGCCAACGGCGAACCCGCATACCAACAAATTGCCGACCTCTGGCTCACCAATGCCGACTATGTGGTGGTGCACCGACTTGCCGTTGCCGACGAGGCAAAGCGCCAAGGTGTGGCAACGCGCTTCTTCGGCTATGCCGAGCAATGGGCGCTGCAGCGTGGCATACACAGCTTTAAGGTCGACACCAACTACGACAACTTTTACATGCAACGCCTGCTGCGCAGCCAGGGATTTATGTATTGCGGCGACGTGCACTATCCCCAAGGCGACCGTATGGCATACGAAAAAGTGCTGACCGGCGATAAATAATATTTTGTAATTCAAAACTTTATTTATACATTTGCAATACGACAGCGAAATAATAGTATGTAAATAACATTTAATTTTAAATCTCTACAGTTATGACACCCTCATTAATCATCATCGTTGCGGCAGTAGCCATTCTTCTGGTTCTGCTCATCATGTTTTTCACCTACAACAACAAGGAGATATATTTGCGCAAAGAAGCCGATGCTCAACGCAAAAAAATTGAAAGCACACACGACAAAATGTGGAAAGTGATTAAGCAAAAAGCCGAGGTGAGCGACAAATATCGCGAAACTTTCGAGCGCGTCTACCCCGAAATAATTGCAGGCCGATACAGCGACGGCTCGTCGGCAATGAAGTGGATTCAAGAAGCTAACCCCAACTTCGACACATCGCTCTACAACGACCTGATGCAAGCCATCGAAATTCAACGCACCCACCTGCACAACGCTCAAACGCGTATGCTCGACGTGATTCGCGAACGCGCTTCGCTCATCGAAAGCTATCCTTCGCGCTGGTTCATCACCAACAAGAGCGAAATTGAATATGAGGTGATTTCGTCAACCAAAACCCACAATGTGGTTGAAACTCGCGTCGACGACGATGTGGACGTGTTTAAATAATCGCACTGTAACCATTCTGCGCGCCTCGAGTGTTTAGCAACAGCACTGCGGGCGGGCACAAAACATTCTCCACCGTTGGCTGCAATTCCTTACATATTCATCATTATGGTGTTCACCGTCGTGTGTTTTATCGACGACGACATTGAGCACTTCAAGTACTATGCCGTAGCTTTTGGCGCAGTGATGGCGCTCATTGGCTTTGTGCACTACCGTATGCTGCGCAAAAGGCGTACTGCCACCGAATATCTTGGCGGATTCATCGACACAATCACCCACTACAACGAATGGACCGAAGAACAAGAATACACCGTTGAAGTGGAGGACGGCAAAGACTCCGAAGGGCGCCCCACCTATCACACCGAAACCCGAACGCGCTATATCCACCACCCCGACGAATGGTGGTTTCACACCAGCATCGGCACCGAGCACCAATTCCCGGAGGATTCCTACAACACCGTTGCCACCACATGGGACACACCAATGAATGAATTCAGCATCACCGGTTACGAAATATGCGGCGGAGTGCGCTACGGCGACGAGTATTACTATAACGACGTGATTAAGCGCGGAGGCGGATATTGCGACCCCATCTGCAACCAGGAGCTGGTGAAATATATGTTCACCATAACCGAGCCGCACGTCTATGAGAACAAGGTGCAGAACTCCAACTCCATTTTCCGCTTCGAAAGCATCCCCGACGACGAAGCTCAAGAGTTGGGGCTTCACCCCTACCCCGCAATCAACTATCTCGACCAATCGCCCATTCTTGGCAAAAGCATCGACGGCTACACCGAACAACTCTTTCGGGCATTTAATGCCTATTACGGCGGCTTGAATCAAATCAGAGTGTTTGTGCATCTGTTCGACGCCTCGCAAGGCATCGAAATTGCCGAAAAGCAGCAAGCCTACTGGAAAGGCGGCAACAAAAATGAATTCTCGGTGTGCCTGGGGCTCGACGGCAACACCGTGAAGTGGTGCTACACTTTCAGCTGGATGGACGAGCCTACGCTGGGCGTAAACACCGAAGACTACTTCCGCCATCACCCCGAACTCGACTTGCGGGCTTACGTGCGATGGCTTGCCGAGAACATCGACATGTGGAAACGCAAGGAATTTGCCGATTTCCGCTACCTGCGCGTGCAGCTGTCGCCCAAACAAGCCGCATTGCTGCTGATACTTTGCGTAAGTCTATGCGCCGGCGTAATCTACTACCTTCCAAGATTGTTCTAATCGCCCCGGCTAATCGGCTGTAACCACCAAGCCAACTATTCCTCCTCGGCAAGCTGCGGTTTGCGGTGGCGGTCCATAATGCGATAGCCCGTGGCGGCAACAATGCAGCTCATAATCGGGCTCGCCAAATTGAATATGCAATAAGGCAGATAGGTGAGCGTGGCAACGCCAAGCACCGTGCTCTGCACCATGCCGCAAGTGTTCCACGGAATAAGCACCGACGTCACGGTGGCAGAATCCTCAGTGGCACGGCTCAGCACACGCTGGTCGATGCCCAAGCGGCGATAGATGTTGCCAAACACACTGCCGGTGAGCAGAATGCTTATATATTGGTCGGAAGTGGCGGTGTTGAGCGTGACGCCCGTGAACGCCGTTGAAGCCACCGCCGAAACTCTGCCGCGCGCCACCTTGGTGAACAGACGCGTGATGCCGTCGGTCATGCCGCCAGCCGTGAGCGTCGCACCAAAGCACATTGCGCATAAAATCAGCCACACTGTGCTCATCATGCCGCCCATGCCGCGCGTTGCCACAAGCTCGGTGAGCATCTCGTTCGACGTTGTTATGCTTGTGGAGCCATAAAGCACTTGCATTGAGCCCTTGAACAAATCGCCATCGGCAAGTTCGGCAATAATATCTGATTGGAAAACCAAAGCACAAATCACGCCCATCACCGACGCCGTGAGCAGCGTTACCAACGCCGGAACGCGCTTAACAATCATAACCGCCGTGATGATGGGCACAATCAGCAGCCACGCGCTCACATCAAAGCGCTGTGCAATGGCGCCTCGGAATGCATCAAGCTCGCCCGAAGTCACCGCCTCGTGATTGAATCCGGCAACGAAAAACACTATCAATGCAAGCAAAATCGATGGAATGGTGGTGATGAGCATAAACCGGATGTGCGAAAACAACCGCACTCCGCACACACTCGAAGCCAGAATTGTGGTGTCGGACAACGGCGAAATCTTATCGCCGAAATATGCCCCGCTGATTATGGCTCCGGCAATCCATCCCTCGTCGAACCCCTGTGCCTTGCCAATGCCCATCAGCGCCACGCCAATGGTGGCAATAGTGGTCCACGAACTGCCCGTCATCACACTCACCACCGCGCTCAACACACATGTAGTGGCAAGAAACACATCCGGGCTGATGATGTTCACACCGTAATAAATCATTGTCGGCACTACGCCGCTCACCATCCACGAACCGCCAAGCGCTCCAATGAGCAGCAGAATCACAACAGCCATAGCCACACTCGAAATGTTTTTTGTGATAGCTGCCTCAAAATCGCACCAAGGCACACGGGCATAAACCGTGGCAATGATGCAACACACCGCCGACGCCGCCAACAACATCACCTGAGTAGCACCGCCAAGCGAATCGCTGCCAAAAGCGCGAATGGTGAACACAATCAGCGCCACCAGCACAAGCAACGGAACTACCGAAAGCACAATCGGCAACTGCCGAGTTTTAGTTTTCTTCATTATTCTTTTTTACCCCAATTACATTTACGCAACAAAACAGGAACTCCCTCTTTTGCAATTATTTTGCAAAGTTACAACAAACACCCCACTCCCACAAATCCCCTCTGCGCTACAGCCCCGTCCAAACGCCTCAATTCCCTCTCGCAGAAAGATATATGCATCGCATCGAGACCTCGAAGAACCCATATCAGCGAACGTCCGTCGAGGACGTGATGCCGAGACTTTGGCGAGGCACTTAGCCGTGGGTAAGCCCGGAAGGGCGTAACCCACGGTGTCTGATGCCCCAACATCCGGCGTCCGGACAGGACGCGAATCCTCCCCTGCTGCGGTTGCAGACCAACAATAATCGTTCGCAAACATCGCAGAATAACGTGTTATGGTTGATGTAGGGGCGTATGGCAATACGCCCGGCGACCGCGGCGAGGTTAAGGAGCCTCTCGCAGAAATCGCAGAACCCGCAGAAGCAAATAATAAATCTGTTTAATCAAATCAATCTGAGTGAGCCCCAAAATTCCCCGTTCTGCGCAATCTGCGAGAGAGGCGTCACGACCACCGCGTTTATTTTAGGGCGTATTGCTATACGCCCCTACAAGCCAAAGCGAAATAGCACATATAATTACCTGATTCTAAGCAATATTAACCGCGCGAGCGGTTACATCTTGCATAACCCCGCATTGGCGCCGTAGGCGACTATGTGGGGGAAGTCGAACTCACCCCTCCATCCACAACCGTGGAGCGGTTGCAGGTGCTGTTGCAATGCAATCACAATGTTATCTCGTTAAAAGCGCCGAATGCGCTTCATCTCTCAACTTTCGCCCTGCAACAATTATGCCCAGCAAACATAATGTTTACCAAGCATAATTATTTTTGATTAATCTCTAAGAACCGATGCTTTCCAAATGACACTCTCATCTGAGCAATGTCCAGGATATTGATGATGATGCTGATAATGCCAAAGCCCATTAATAGCGACAGAGCAATCGTTGCCAGCATCCTTGACGACTGCTCAATTGCCAACAGGATTCCCGACGTTGCATGGAAAGTTAACAAAGGCAACTCCGACGGAGTAGATAAAACAAAGGCAAGCAATACTCCGCCTACAATGATTCCCGCCACAAATGTTGCCAACATGGCATATTTATAGCGACGAAGATTATCCTCCTCATATTGGCGAAGGTATTCTACAGCATCGAGTTTACGGGTCAGGCGTGACATAAACTCCTCTTTGTCGTCAAACTGCGGAGGCAGGGCGAGGAACAGTTCCTCAAGTGCTTTATCTTTCATCATATCTTCAATCTTGTTTTTAATTTGTCACGACCTCGCGAAAGTTGTTTCTTCACAGCATCTTCGCTTGTATCCGTAATCTTTGAAATTTCGCTGATAGAGTGTCCGTCGAGATAGAACAGCACGATGGCGGCACGTTCCTTGGGCGGCAAGGTGGCGAGGGCAAGGTAGAGGTCCTGATGAGCATATTTTGCGTCGGTGTCGCTCTTGCCAATGACAGCCCTTGCCTCATCAATGCTCTCAAATGTCCGCCGAGCAGCCTTGTGATTGAGAAATGTGTTCTGTGCAATCTTGAACAGCCACGACCGGAAGCGTCCTTTGTCGTGATAGCCTGCCGAGGCGAGATATGCCTTCACCAAGGCGTCTTGGGCAATATCGTCGGCTTCATCCTTGTTGCCACAGCACAAGGCGAGCAAGAAACCGCGGAGTGCTTCCTGCTCGTCTCCAACGAGTTTTATAAACTGCTCACGTGTCATCACTTATGCCTGTCGCAAGTTCTGCTCCTCTGCCTCCATTTCCTTGGCTAAAATCTTTCTGCCTACGAAACAACTAATGATGAATGCCATACCAACAGCAAGACAAATTGCACCGGCGATTCCACAAATGTAAATATCCTCAGGACAAGAACCACCAACATATCCCACAAACCCGGCTGTGGCTAACAATCCTATTCCAATGAAAGAAACGACGAGTCCGCTCGTTAATTTTCCCAGCAGTTTCTCCTTCAGAAGTTTTCCGGGAGCATTCATCTTTCTCACCAACTCCTCGACATCAATGTTAGCATTTTTTTCGAGAGCTGCAAGAATTATTTCCTTCCTATTCCGTTCCGAAACCATTTTACTTTTTAACCTAAGGAAAACTATAGCGATTGGGAGAACAACGGCAGTACCTAACACAATTATAATGGCCGTAATATTAACACAATTCATAAATATTTGTTTTAATTGTTAAACTTCTTGTTGTATTTTGAACCGATTCGCTATAACAACAAGCGAAAGCAGCAAAAAGTGACGTTGATTTGCAAAATTAAGTAATTATATTATTTTAGTCCTCAAAGGCTGTATTAATTATTGGAACTGTTATATAAATAAAAATGAGAAGTATAAAGACACCCCTCATTGCAAAGTTTGTATAACGAACAGCCCACCATTTTTAATGGATTTCTATATGGTCTAGCACCGTTATCGTTTTGCCGTGCAAAGTTACTTGTATATTTGAAAAATAGCAAACCATAATCGGCAAAAGCAATTTGTCCAAAACTTCACGGTGACTATGAAATATTTGCATATTGCGTTTATTGAATTACGAAAAAGCGAACCAATGAAGGAGGCGTTGCGGCATCGCATTTCTTTATAAGAGGGGGGGCAGCTTTATTGGTTGAGGGCATCGACGCAGAGCTGCGCCACTTTGGCAATGAGGGCTTCGCATTGCGCCATGCTGCACTGCGCATCGCTGATGAACACTGCAATATGGCAATGCCGGCTGCCCGAAAGCATAATGCACCCGACATCGTTCACAGCCATTATCTTGCCGTCGGCAGTTAGCGGTCCGGTGCCGGTTTTGTGAGTCACCGACAGTGCGCGGTCGCCAATAAAGCGCGGAAGGCGGTTTGCCCCGGTGCGGCAATCGCTCATGGTGCGCCAAAGGAATCGGCTGTAGCGGTCGGCACCTCGCTGCTCGAATAATGTCTGCATAAGTTTGACAGCCGCCAGAGGCGTGATGCTGTTGTCGTAGCAGCGACTGATGTCGGCATTCATCTGCGCCTCGGTGTAGGCAACGCGGCAACCGTCAATGCCCAATGATTTTACGTAAGCATCAACTTGCGCCACATCGGCTACGCGGCTGAAAAGGATGTCGCAAGCATTGTTGTCGCTCTGCTGAAGCGAATATTCAAGCAGCTGCGCTATGGCAAAATTTCCGCCTCGGGGATGACGTTTGCGCATGGGGCTCCACGTGTTTGGGGCAAGTTCGGCAGGCGTGACATCGATGGTGTGCCACAACGAGGTGTGCGACCGGCGCAGCGCATCGGCAACCGCCATCGCCTGTGGCAGCTTCACCACGCTCAGCATCGGGAACGGTTCGTTGCCGTTAATATGCAATGTTTCGCCCGAATCGGCAGCCACAGCAATGCCCACCCGTGCAGGGAAAGTGTCGGTTAACGCACATAGCTGTTTACGCAAACCATCGCACCCCGATGCCTTAGCCACACCGGCACTCATCAGCATCAGTGCCACAAAAAGAATTGTTTTCAACCTGGTTTTCATTGTCCGAGCCAAGAATTATTAAGCAATAAACCTTAATTCCGCAACACTATTACAAATATAACTTTTTAAGTACCTGAGCAACAAAAAGTTGCTCAGGAATTTGCCATGTCAGATTTTTCACCTATCTT